>NZ_JBWYIY010000072.1:0-202 GCF_056779975.1 Acinetobacter sp. ANC_7511 | reverse complement strand
GTAACACAGGTGAATCTCAGCCAGAGAGCTTCGAGGTTGACACAGTAGCGCCTGAATTAACCATCGATGAGCTTAAGCCAACAAACGATACTACACCAACAATCTCAGGTCAGACTGAGCCAGGTGCAACAGTAAAAGTTGAAATCTTAGACAAAGATGGCAACCCTGTAGCAACAGGTGATGCGACTGTAGATCCAGAAGG
>NZ_JBWYIY010000071.1:0-205 GCF_056779975.1 Acinetobacter sp. ANC_7511 | reverse complement strand
GCTACTGTGTCAACCTCGAAGCTCTCTGGCTGAGATTCACCTGTGTTACCTGCTTGATCTGTTGCTTTTGCAACTACGTCATATTCGCCATCTGCCAATTCAACTGATGGTGTATATGTCCATGTATCACCTGTAACTGTCGCTGGACCTTCTGCAACAACTTGACCGTCTTTGTCTTTAACAACGACATTTACTGTTGTTCCTG
>NZ_JBWYIY010000070.1:0-208 GCF_056779975.1 Acinetobacter sp. ANC_7511 | reverse complement strand
AATGCCAATACCGCCACCGATCAACACTGAGTGGGAAGCATCAACCAAAGGGAATAAGTTTCTTGGTGCACTCACCTGCAACTGCATACCCAGTGTAAGTTGCTCAAATGCACATGTTGAACCACCACGTGACTGAGGATCTTTCAAAATACCGAGGCGAAAAATGCCGACTTGTTTAGGATCTTGGCAAAGTGAATATTGGCGTATT
>NZ_JBWYIY010000069.1:0-208 GCF_056779975.1 Acinetobacter sp. ANC_7511 | reverse complement strand
AAGCAGGTAACACAGGTGAATCTCAGCCAGAGAGCTTCGAGGTTGACACAGTAGCACCTGAATTAACCATCGATGAGCTTAAGCCAACAAACGATACTACACCAACAATCTCAGGTAAGACTGAGCCAGGTGCAACAGTAAAAGTTGAAATCTTAGACAAAGATGGCAACCCTGTAGCAACAGGTGATGCGACTGTAGATCCAGAAGG
>NZ_JBWYIY010000068.1:0-239 GCF_056779975.1 Acinetobacter sp. ANC_7511 | reverse complement strand
TTTCAAAGGGTTCTACATTTTTACGAATGGATTCACGTACAGAAATCCCTGCTTTTTCAATTAAATTAATGAGTTCAATCTTACTCGGAGGGGTAAGAAGGTATTCAATAATTTCAGGTTCTTCTCCTGTATTTCGAATGAGAGCTAATGTATTTCTTGATGTTCCGCAAGCTGGGTTGTGATAGATCTTAACTTTCGATGACATTGGATTAACTCAGAACTTAATAATATTGCATTTA
>NZ_JBWYIY010000067.1:0-241 GCF_056779975.1 Acinetobacter sp. ANC_7511 | reverse complement strand
GATTTACGGTACACCAAGTTCCCCCAGCGATCGCCCTTATGCGCTTTAATTAACGCAAAGTCAGCTTTGATTGGATTTTCTAAAACGTAGTCTTTACCTTCATAATTCATGGTTGGTTTGCCTTCAGCGAGCAAAGTACCAAAACCTGTAGGTGTGTAGATTGGACCTAAGCCCATACCCGCCGCTTGAATACGGCAAGCCAAGTTGCCTTGCGGTACAAGTTCTAACTCGATTTTGCCTG
>NZ_JBWYIY010000066.1:0-264 GCF_056779975.1 Acinetobacter sp. ANC_7511 | reverse complement strand
AAGTAACCGCATTTATCTGGGCAGAAGCGGATATGCTTGACCATTCGGATTACCAAACTTGGTTAGCATTATGGGAAGAGCAAGGTCAGTACATTATTCCAATCGACCCAGCCTTAACCGATTATGAAAATCACCTGAACTATGCATATGACAATCATCATATGCGTCAGCTGCGTGTTGAACGTTTAGAAAATGGAGAAGCAATTTCAACTTCTCCCAAAGCGAATACAGTACGTAGTTTATCGCGTGTACGAATTCTTCAAG
>NZ_JBWYIY010000065.1:0-268 GCF_056779975.1 Acinetobacter sp. ANC_7511 | reverse complement strand
TCACGCCAATAACTTAAGCACAGAAGGATTTGATCTTCTACACTTAACTTAGATGGTCTACCTTTAGCAGGTACAAGCATTTTTAGCTGTTCAGCCATTAAATCAAAGGTTGACCATGAGATGCCTGTATATCGCTTAAACTGTGTTTCAGAAAGCTTCTTTGAGTCGATGTATTTCATTCACAAATTATGCATGAATATTTAAAATTATTCGGTACAAATAATCAGCAAGGGATAGATCTTTTTTTGATTTATGAAAGAGATCTATT
>NZ_JBWYIY010000064.1:0-275 GCF_056779975.1 Acinetobacter sp. ANC_7511 | reverse complement strand
TCACCTGTAACTGTCGCTGGACCTTCTGCAACAACTTGACCGTCTTTGTCTTTAACAACGACATTTACTGTTGTTCCTGGTTCAGTTGTACCTGTGATTTCTGGTGTTGTATCGTTTGTATCCGCAATTGGATCAATCGTTACATCGGTATCAGATGGTGCAGTTGTATCTACAGTTAATTTGCCATCCGCAGTTTCAGTAGCAGTATTACCCACCGCATCTTTCGCTTCAGCTTTAACTGTATATTCACCTTCTGGTAATTCTTCAGTCGGTGT
>NZ_JBWYIY010000063.1:0-303 GCF_056779975.1 Acinetobacter sp. ANC_7511 | reverse complement strand
TTGAGTATCCAATTTTAATTAACCGTCCATTTGTAGTGACTGAATTAGGTGTAAAACTATGTAGACCATCTGAACTCGTTTTAGATATTTTGTCTGCGCCTCAATTAGGAGCTTTTACCAAAGAGGATGGTGAAATAATCATCGATAAAAATGGTAAGCGGATTAAATAAATCCGCCTCATTTAACATAAAATCTCTTATGGGAATTCAAAATGTTAGAAACCATTTAAAGTGTCTATATTCTCACCAATAAAAATGTCTAGTTTATGATGGTTTTTACCATCATGGACTGGATATAAATTAG
>NZ_JBWYIY010000062.1:0-319 GCF_056779975.1 Acinetobacter sp. ANC_7511 | reverse complement strand
ATTGCAATCAGCTACCAAAAAAGTAGCGATGGGCTGCATCTACTCATAGACTCTACAGGCATGAAGTTTCTAGGTGAGGGCGAATGGAAACACAAGAAACATGGACCTGAATATCGTCGCCAATGGCGTAAACTTCATATTGGTATAGATGCTGAAACCCTTCAAATACGCGCCATTCAACTCACTACAAATAATGTGAGTGATTCCAAGTGCTTGGTGATTTACTCGATCAGATTCCACAAGATGAGCAGATTGACTCTGTTTATACCGATGGAGCTTATGACACCAAGCAATGCCGTCAGGTCATTGCAGATCGGCA
>NZ_JBWYIY010000061.1:0-365 GCF_056779975.1 Acinetobacter sp. ANC_7511 | reverse complement strand
TTCAAACATATTCAATTTGACATTGAATTAGTAAAAGACGTTGAAGGTGCGCCTTCTACTGAAGTTGAACGTCGCCGCGCATCAGCTTAAAAATAATAAAGGGATGGATTTCGCATCCATCCTTTATCTTATTCAACTAAAGAATTTAGACCAATCCAAATCTAATCATTTTGATTTGTTTAAATTTTTGCAAGACCGAAAAGGATATAGATAGCTTTATCTATAAAACGCTATGATTGATAAATCTCAAAAGACTTTAACCGAAGCCCTCTCCCAAATTAAAGACGGTTCAACCATTATGATTGGTGGGTTTGGTACTGCAGGTCAGCCTGCTGAACTCATCGATGGCTTAATTGAACTCGGTA
>NZ_JBWYIY010000060.1:0-375 GCF_056779975.1 Acinetobacter sp. ANC_7511 | reverse complement strand
TAAAGATAGACGGAATAAGGATTTAATCATTAAGCAGCATTGGATAGCTGCGTCGGAGTAGGTTTGATTTCGCCCTTGTTTGCCTTTTGATAGAGCATACCATTGCGTAGTAGGATCAAACCAAATGGCAATATTTCCGCGATTAATGAGTGCTCGGTTATATGCGGGCCAATTGGTTGTGCGATAGATGTTGTGTGTAAGCTTCTTCATTTGAAAATTATATGGCTGAAGAAGCCCTTAAGAATAGCTTTGTGCAACAAAGCCGTTCTTTATCCGACATAGACACCAACATATCAAACCGTCCGCTAAGGAAATTGCAGAAGTGCATATTCTAAAAGCGGACATTTTTACTTTGGAGAAACCGGACATTTCTAT
>NZ_JBWYIY010000059.1:0-379 GCF_056779975.1 Acinetobacter sp. ANC_7511 | reverse complement strand
CAGTTAGACACGCTAAAAGACACAGCACAAGAATTAGTAGATGCACTGCCTGAATCAGCGACTAAAGATAGCTTAGATAAGCGTTTAGACGTTTTAGATACAACTGTGCCAGCCGTAAATGATTTAAATGGTGATGGCCTTGTTAATGAGGTTGATACTGCGATTGCAGAAGCGATTGAAGCAGTTAAGACAGCGGAAGCGAAGCATGATGAATTGGTAGAGGCAATTACAGCAGCAAATGGTGTAATCAGCCAAGCAACCCAAGACCAATTGCAAGGGTTGAAAGATCAGTTAGACACGCTAAAAGACACAGCACAAGAATTAGTAGATGCACTGCCTGAATCAGCGACTAAAGATAGCTTAGATAAGCGTTTAGACG
>NZ_JBWYIY010000058.1:0-400 GCF_056779975.1 Acinetobacter sp. ANC_7511 | reverse complement strand
GTAATAAAATTATTACGGTTGCAGCGGATGAGAGTTTGATCGATGCATTAGCGAGAGAAGGCATAAAGATTGAGAAATCATGTGAACAAGGTGTGTGTGGTACATGTTTGTGTGATGTATTAGAAGGTGAGCCTGACCATCGTGATGTGTATTTAACGGATGAAGAAAAAGAGAGTAATGAACAGATTTTGGTGTGCTGTTCACGATCAAAATCAAAATTTCTGGTTCTGGATATTTGATGTCAATCAATAAGCAAACATACATCTCTCCTTACCAAGTAAAAGAGATGCTGGAAAAAACTTAACAAGGAATAGATCTCTTTCATAAATCAAAAAAAGATCTATCCCTTGCTGATTATTTGTACCGAATAATTTTAAATATTCATGCATAATTTGTGAAT
>NZ_JBWYIY010000057.1:0-477 GCF_056779975.1 Acinetobacter sp. ANC_7511 | reverse complement strand
ACTACGTTTTAGAAAATCCAATCAAAGCTGACTTTGCGTTAATTAAAGCGCATAAGGGCGATCGCTGGGGGAACTTGGTGTACCGTAAATCTGCACGTAACTTTGGTCCAATTATGGCCATGGCAGCAGATATCACCATCGCACAAGTATCAGAAGTCGTGGAACTCGGTGCCTTAGATCCTGAACACATCATCACCCCAGGGATCTTTGTACAACACGTTGTACAAGTTCAACCTGCGCAGTAATTTGAGATTGGAGAAATAAAATGAGTTATCAAAAATTAACCCGTGATCAAATTGCTGAACGTGTTGCACAAGATATTCCTGATGGTGCTTATGTCAACCTTGGCATTGGTTTACCGACCAAGATCTCGAGTTACTTACCTGCTGACAAAGATGTCTTTTTACATTCTGAAAATGGTTTATTGGCCTTTGGTCCACCCCCTGCGGAAGAAGACCGTGACCCTGAGTTAATTAA
>NZ_JBWYIY010000056.1:0-479 GCF_056779975.1 Acinetobacter sp. ANC_7511 | reverse complement strand
GAAAAATGCCGACTTGTTTAGGATCTTGGCAAAGTGAATATTGGCGTATTAGACCATTCGGCAAATGCACATCAATATGTGCCCCTGCTTCGATTTCAGGGAGTGTATTTTCATTCGCAGATGCCAATTCCAGTACTGCGATTGTGCCGCCTTGTATATAACGATCTTTTACGACCACATCATGTAAACACATCATTTTTTCTCATTCGATCCTTTTAAACAAATAGGGATTAGCAAAAAGCTAATCCCTATTTCCTCTTACAAAATATAGCTAATACCCGCTAGGGTATCGGTTGAATTAATGAGGTTAATCACCTTGCGACGAATCTTGAAACCATATTCTTCATCACGTACCAAATGGTAAATCACATCTGCTGTGTAATGGCGCAAGTTTTCTTTACGGAATTCACGTAAATTCTGTGCACAGCGTAATACGATCTCTCCGTCTTGATCTTGAAGAATTCGTACACGCGATAAAC
>NZ_JBWYIY010000055.1:0-528 GCF_056779975.1 Acinetobacter sp. ANC_7511 | reverse complement strand
ATCAAAGACAAAGAAGGCAACATTTTAGGTTCGGGTACAGCGGACGAAAATGGTGATTTTACTGTAGAACTTGATCCAGCACTGACCAATGGTGAAACGGTTGATGTAATTGCGAAAGATGAAGCAGGCAACGTTTCAGACAAAACTGAAGTAACTGCACCAGATAGCACTGCTCCAGAAGCGCCACAAGTTGATGGTTTTGATGGCACAACAGTCGTAGGTAAAACTGAACCGAATGCAAGCATTACGATTAAAGACAACGATGGTAAGGTTCTAGCAACAGGTCAGGCTGATGCGGACGGTAAATTCCAAATTACGCTAAAACCTTCATTAGCAAATGGTACTGAAGTCCAAGTGACTGCAACTGATAAAGCGGGTAATGAGTCAGTACCGACGCTAGCCACAGCCGATACAGCACCAGATACCACAGCCCCAGAAGCACCAAGCGATGTGGTGATCAGTGAAGATGGTTCAACGGTAACAGGTAAAGCCGAAGCGGGCTCAACAGTTGAGATCAAAGACAAAGAA
>NZ_JBWYIY010000054.1:0-543 GCF_056779975.1 Acinetobacter sp. ANC_7511 | reverse complement strand
TGTTTAGAACCACTGGCATCATCACCGAAGCCTCACAAGGACAAAGCGATGGGGCACTGACCCTCTACAAACTCACGCTTAACGATGCAACCTCACTTTGGCACAAACGCCGCAACAGCCGCGTATTTATGAATAAATCCGTGGTCGAAGTGATGGAAATCCTCTTTGAAGAATGGCAAAACAAAAGCCCACTCTTTGCCTCGAGCCTCAGCCTAGACCACAGTGGACTACAACAACAATACGACATCCGACCCTTTATCATGCAAAGTAACGAAAGCGACTACGACTTTCTGACTCGCTTACTACGCAGTGAAGGCATTAACTGGCTCATTGATGAAGCCCAACCGATTGTACCGAGCAACAACAGCCCGATCGAAGCACAAAAGCTCCGCCTGATTGATGACAACAGCCAATACCAAGCGCTTAACCGACGCAACATTCGCTACCACCGCAGTGATGCGACAGAACAATTTGATAGCATCACCAGCTTTATCGGACAACGTAGCCTACAACCCACCGCAGTCCACCTACAACGCTGGCAAG
>NZ_JBWYIY010000053.1:0-546 GCF_056779975.1 Acinetobacter sp. ANC_7511 | reverse complement strand
TAGAGCACAATGCATATTTGCCACCAGTTGCTTCTAGTTGGTTGAGAGCAGTCGTCACCAAACGCGCACCTGATGCACCCAATGGATGACCTAGTGCAATTGCACCGCCATTTGGGTTTACACGCGCATCATCGTCGGCTAAACCTAGGTCACGTGTACATGCCAATGCTTGTGCTGCAAACGCTTCGTTCAGCTCAATCACATCCATTTGCTCTAGTGTTAAACCTGTTTGAGCCAATAACTTTTTAATCGCAGGTGCCGGACCAAAGCCCATAATGCGAGGTTCAACCCCCACAGTGGTTGCACCAATCACTTTGGCCCGTGGTTTTAAACCATATTTTTCTACAGCTGCATCAGACGCAATCAGAATCGCAGCAGCACCATCGTTAATGCCTGATGCATTACCTGCGGTTACTGTGCCGTCTGTTTTTACAACAGGTTTTAACTTGGTTAACGCTTCTAAAGTGGTTGATGCACGAGGATGTTCATCTTTTGCCACCACAACCGCATCACCTTTACGCTGTGGAATAGTCACAGGCACGATTT
>NZ_JBWYIY010000052.1:0-549 GCF_056779975.1 Acinetobacter sp. ANC_7511 | reverse complement strand
TGCTTAATTGATCGAGTACCACAGATGCTTGAGGAAAAAATACACCAATACCTACTCCTAATGCCATGGCAATGAAAATCCATAGCGTTAGATTTCGATCTAAGAATGAGAGCTTTGATCCGGACATTGAATTACTCGCATTGCATAGAGATAGATAAGTTGCTTGCAGGTTTATTCAGTATTTCATCATTTAAGACATTGAGCACTGCATTTACCCATTCTGGTAAATCAGGATTTAATCGGTAATACACCCATTGTCCCTTGCGCTCATCTAGCAAAATTGAGAGGTTACGGAGTAAAGCCAAGTGACGAGAAATTTTGGGTTGGCTCAGTTGTAAGATCTCTGTGATTTCACAAACACATACATTCTTTCTTTCTAAAATAATTTTTAAAATATCCAAACGTGTCGGGTCAGATAGGCATTTAAAGAAATCTGCTTGATCCATCATCTACACTCCAATATATGCTATTGCGAATATACGCATATCCATATATAAATGCAATATTATTAAGTTCTGAGTTAATCCAATGTCATCGAAAGTTAAGATC
>NZ_JBWYIY010000051.1:0-603 GCF_056779975.1 Acinetobacter sp. ANC_7511 | reverse complement strand
GATCAAATCCTTCTGTGCTTAAGTTATTGGCGTGAATATCGAACATTGTTTCATGTCGCAACGAGTTATGGTGTGTCAGAGCCTACTGCTTCAAGAATCGTCCGCCACGTAGAGGATTGCCTGATCAAGTCCAATCTATTTAATTTACCCAATAGTTTGCATGAAGGCGAAGGTATCGACTGGAATGTGGTGATCGTAGATGCCACCGAAGTTCCAATACAAAGACCTAAAAAAACAGAAGAAAAGCTATGGTGGTAAGAAGAAGGCACATACTTTTAAAGTACAAGCCATCATCCACTATAAGACTCAGCAAATTCTGAGTTTATGCACGAGTCGTGGTGCTGTACATGATTTTGAACTCTTCAAACGCAACCTGAATCAAATTCCTAAAGGGTCTTTTATCCTTGCAGATAAAGGCTATCAAGGGATTTATACGGTGTATCCAAATGGTCTATTGCCATTAAAAGCAAAAAAGCACTGTAAACTAGAACCTGAGCTAAAAGTTTACAATCAAGAAATCAATAAAAGAAGAATTGGGATTGAGCATGTATTTGGGACTTTGAAGACCTTCAAAATCCTTGCTGAGCGATATCGCAACCGTGG
>NZ_JBWYIY010000050.1:0-635 GCF_056779975.1 Acinetobacter sp. ANC_7511 | reverse complement strand
CCTGTCCGTGCGGATGACTTAGGTGCAGTGCCATTAAAAGCGTTAATGGAACGTAACCCTTCTGTGGATTGGAATGTCGTCGATGACGTTTTGTTTGGCTGTGCCAACCAAGCCGGTGAAGATAATCGTAACGTCGGTCGTATGTCGGCGCTTTTAGCAGGTATCCCTTATACAGTACCTGCAACCACAGTCAACCGTTTATGTGGTTCATCACTCGATACCGTAGCAATGGCCGCGCGTGCCATTAAAGCTGGTGAAGCTGACGTGATTGTGGCAGGTGGTGTTGAATCTATGTCACGTGCTCCATTTGTGATGGGTAAATCTGAGAGTGCATTTGGTCGTAGTCAAAAGATTGAAGACACCACCATGGGCTGGCGTTTTATCAACCCGAAGCTTAAAGAAATGTATGGTGTTGAAACCATGCCGCAAACGGCTGAAAACGTGGCTGAACAGTTCAATATTAGCCGTGCTGATCAAGACCAATTTGCTTTAACCAGCCAACTCCGTACGGCTGCAGCGCAAGCACGTGGTTTCTTTGATCAAGAAATCGTGCCTGTGACTATTCCACAGCGTAAAGGTGATGCGGTTGTGGTGGCAAAAGATGAACATCCTCGTGCATCAACCACTTTAGAAGC
>NZ_JBWYIY010000049.1:0-699 GCF_056779975.1 Acinetobacter sp. ANC_7511 | reverse complement strand
CTAACGCTATGGATTTTCATTGCCATGGCATTAGGAGTAGGTATTGGTGTATTTTTTCCTCAAGCATCTGTGGTACTCGATCAATTAAGCATTAATTCAGTGAATATCCCTATTGCAATAGGGCTTATTTTGATGATGTATCCACCACTTGCCAAAGTAGAATATGCGACTTTGCCTAAAGTCTTTGAGGACAAGCGAACCCTTACATTATCTCTCGTTCAAAACTGGCTAATAGCACCTTGCTTAATGTTTGGTTTGGCAATCATATTTTTACATGCCTATCCTGAATACATGACTGGCCTAATTCTCATAGGCTTAGCCCGATGTATTGCGATGGTCCTCGTCTGGAACGATCTGGCATGTGGGGATAATCAATATGTCGCTGCCTTAGTCGCGTTTAACAGTATCTTCCAGATCTTATTCTTTAGTACTTATGCCTGGTTATTCTTAACCTTCTTACCACCATTCTTTGGGGTAGAAGCACAAATCATTAATGTGAGCTTTTGGACAATTACCCATGCTGTTCTTATTTATCTAGGTATTCCGTTCTTACTTGGGTTTTTAACCCGACTGATTTTGGTTAAAAAGAATGGTTTGGCTTGGTATCAGGATAAATTTATCCCAAAGATTAGCCCAATCAGCCTTATTGCCCTTTTATTCACGATTGTAGCCATGTTCAGTCTTAAAGGTGGTGAAGTG
>NZ_JBWYIY010000048.1:0-713 GCF_056779975.1 Acinetobacter sp. ANC_7511 | reverse complement strand
AAACGTCATCGACGACATTCCAATCCACAGAAGGGTTACGTTCCATTAACGCTTTTAATGGCACTGCACCTAAGTCATCCGCACGGACAGGTGCTAAACCACCGGCATAACGACCAAAAGGCGTACGGATGGCATCAATGATGTATGCGTTTTTCATAGTGTAAGATCCTAAAACCAGTCTTAAGCCTGAGTGGCATCAATGAGTTTGGCACCCGTCATCGATTGAAGCTCTTCAAAAGATAAGCCTTCAACTTTCTCAATGACTTTCATGCCATCTGCCGTCACATCAATCACACAAAGATCCGTATAAATGCGGTCCACACATTTCAAACCTGTCGCAGGATAAGTCAGCTCAGCAACGATTTTCGGTTCGCCTTTTTTAGTGACATGATCGGTGGTAATAAAGACTTTCTTCGCACCCACGGCTAAATCCATTGCACCACCCACAGCAGGAATGGCATCAGGTGCACCGGTATGCCAGTTTGCAAGATCACCATTTTCTGCCACTTGGAAAGCACCCAGTACCGCGATGTCTAAATGACCACCACGCATCATGGCAAATGAATCACCATGATGGAAGAAAGCTCCGCCTTCTAGCAGGGTTACAAACTCTTTACCTGCGTTAATTAACTCAGGGTCACGGTCTTCTTCCGCAGGGGGTGGACCAAAGGCCAATAAACCATTTTCAGAATGTAAAAAGACATCTTTGTCAG
>NZ_JBWYIY010000047.1:0-773 GCF_056779975.1 Acinetobacter sp. ANC_7511 | reverse complement strand
CTGACAAAGATGTCTTTTTACATTCTGAAAATGGTTTATTGGCCTTTGGTCCACCCCCTGCGGAAGAAGACCGTGACCCTGAGTTAATTAATGCGGGTAAAGAGTTTGTAACCCTGCTTGAAGGCGGAGCTTTCTTCCATCATGGTGATTCATTTGCCATGATGCGTGGTGGTCACCTAGATATCGCTGTACTCGGTGCTTTCCAAGTCGCTGAAAATGGTGATCTTGCAAACTGGCATACCGGTGCACCTGATGCCATCCCTGCTGTGGGTGGTGCAATGGACTTAGCCGTGGGTGCGAAAAAAGTCTTTATTACCACCGATCATGTCACTAAAAAAGGCGAACCTAAAATCGTTGCTGAGCTGACTTATCCTGCGACAGGTTTGAAATGTGTGGACCGCATTTATACGGACCTTTGTGTGATTGATGTGACGGCAGATGGCATGAAAGTGATTGAGAAAGTTGAAGGCTTATCTTTTGAAGAGCTTCAATCGATGACCGGTGCAAAATTAAGCGATGAAACAATTTAATTAAGTTTCCTTTTTGGAGGGGTAAACCTATATGGTTATCCACTTGCCCCTCCTTTTTTTATTCATTTATTTTGAAGACATTTAAAATGAAAAACGCATACATCATTGATGCCATCCGTACGCCTTTTGGTCGTTATGCCGGTGGTTTGGCGCCTGTCCGTGCGGATGACTTAGGTGCAGTGCCATTAAAAGCGTTAATGGAACGTAACCCTTCTGTGGATTGGAATGTCGTCGATGACGTTT
>NZ_JBWYIY010000046.1:0-830 GCF_056779975.1 Acinetobacter sp. ANC_7511 | reverse complement strand
GGTCCAATCGAATTGGTTGCGACTTTAAATGATTCAGACAAATCTGCAAAAATCAAAGAACTTGTGGAAGAAGTGGCAGCACTTTCTCCATTCGTCACAGCTCGTTTTGATGGTCAAAATAAACGTGCGCCGAGCTTTGGTATTGCAAAAGCAGGTGAAGAACCGCGTGTCTTCTTCGCAGGTTTACCAATGGGTCATGAGTTCACTTCTTTGATTTTGGCATTGCTACAAACTTCTGGTTATGCACCAAAAGTAACTGATGAAGTATTAGCATCCATCAAAGCTTTAGAAATCAAATCTGACTTTGACGTATTCGTATCTTTAAGCTGTCATAACTGTCCAGATGTGGTTCAAGCACTTAACTTGATCGCAATCTACAACCCTGGCACAACTGCAACCATGATTGATGGTGCATTCTTCCAAGACGAAGTAGAAGAACGCAAAATCATGGCTGTCCCAATGGTGTTCCAAGACAACGAACATATTGGTCAAGGTCGTATGACATTGGAAGAAATTGTTGCGAAGCTCGATACTAACTCTGCAGCGAAAGATGCTGAAAAACTCAATGCCAAAGATGCATTTGACGTGCTTGTGATCGGTGGTGGTCCTGCAGGTAACACATCTGCAATCTATGCGGCTCGTAAAGGTATCCGTACAGGAATCGTTGCTGAGCGCATGGGTGGTCAGGTCATGGACACCATGGACATTGAAAACTTTACATCAGTGCAAAAGACGCAAGGTCCTAAGTTTGCGGCTGAAATGGAAGCACACGTTCGTGAATACGGTGTCGACATCATGAACTTACAACGTGTGTCTGACATCAAAGGTGC
>NZ_JBWYIY010000045.1:0-1101 GCF_056779975.1 Acinetobacter sp. ANC_7511 | reverse complement strand
ATCTCCATCTGAATCTGCAAGGGCTTCTAGATCTGCTTGTTTCTCATTTCTAAGATCAATCGCTTCTTGTACAAGACCTGCTGCAGCATCAATCGCATCATCACGACCATTGCCATCTTCATCATTGACAGGCGGTACAGTCAGGTCTGCGATGGCATCTAATCGTGTTTGTAATGCTGCCTGTGCCTCACTTGGCGCCAGTTCATCCAGTGCTGCTTGAGCCGCTGCAATCGCGGCATCTACTTCTGCTTGTGCTGCTTCAAGCTCAGCCAAGGCTGCTGCATATTCTGCTGGTGTGGTTACGCCATTGTCATCTGCATCGGCTAAGGCCTCGAGGGCTGCTTGCTTCTCCGCTCGCAGTTGTTCTGCTGCTGTCACCAAGTCGGTCGCTTCTTCGAGTGAACCACTCACTGGCGGTACACTCAAGTCAGCAATACCATCTAACTGTGTTTGTAGCTCGGCTTGTGCTGCCTCATCTTCTAAGTTATCGATTGCTGTTTGTGCTTCTGCAATCGCAGCATCGACTGCTGCTTGCGCGGCATCTAACGCCGCTAATGCTGCTTCGTATTCTTCTTGGGAAACTTTATTATCTCCATCTGAATCTGCAAGGGCTTCTAGATCTGCTTGTTTCTCATTTCTAAGATCAATCGCTTCTTGTACAAGACCTGCTGCAGCATCAATCGCATCATCACGACCATTGCCATCTTCATCATTGACAGGCGGTACAGTCAGGTCTGCGATGGCATCTAATCGTGTTTGTAATGCTGCCTGTGCCTCACTTGGCGCCAGTTCATCCAGTGCTGCTTGAGCCGCTGCAATCGCTGCATCTACTTCTGCTTGTGCTGCTTCAAGCTCAGCCAAGGCTGCTGCATATTCTGCTGGTGTGGTTACGCCATTGTCATCTGCATCGGCTAAGGCCTCGAGGGCTGCTTGCTTCTCCGCTCGCAATTGTTCTGCTGCTGTCACCAAGTCGGTCGCTTCTTCGAGTGAACCACTCACTGGCGGTACACTCAAGTCAGCAATACCATCTAACTGTGCTTGTAGCTCGGCTTGTGCTGCCTCATCTTCTAAGTTATCGATTGCTGTTTGTGCTTCTGCAAT
>NZ_JBWYIY010000044.1:0-1202 GCF_056779975.1 Acinetobacter sp. ANC_7511 | reverse complement strand
TTATGCAGTTACTTTAGCAACAACACCAGCACCAACTGTACGACCACCTTCACGGATCGCAAAACGTAGACCTGGGTCCATTGCGATTGGGTGGATTAATTCTACTGACATTTCTACGTTGTCACCAGGCATAACCATTTCAACGCCTTCTTGCAATTGAATCGCGCCAGTTACGTCAGTTGTACGGAAGTAGAACTGTGGACGGTAACCGTTAAGGAATGGAGTGTGACGACCACCTTCTTCTTTAGAAAGTACGTATACTTCTGCATCGAATTTAGTGTGTGGCTTGATCGCACCTGGTTTAGAAAGTACTTGACCACGTTGTACGTCTTCACGCTTAGTACCGCGTAATAAGATACCACAGTTCTCGCCCGCACGACCTTCGTCTAGAAGTTTACGGAACATTTCAACGCCAGTTACTGTAGTTTTAACTGTGTCTTTGATACCTACGATTTCAACTTCTTCGCCTACTTTCACGATACCAGCTTCTACACGGCCAGTTACCACTGTACCACGACCAGAAATAGAGAATACGTCTTCGATTGGCATTAAGAATGCTTTATCAATAGCACGCTCTGGCTCTGGGATGTAAGTGTCAAGCGCTTCAACAAGAGCAACAACTGCATCTTCACCGAACTGACCAGCTTCACCGTTAAGTGCAGCAAGAGCAGAACCACGGATAACTGGAGTGTCATCACCTGGGAAGTCATAAGTAGAAAGAAGTTCACGAACTTCCATTTCAACTAGCTCAAGAAGCTCTTCGTCGTCTACAAGGTCACATTTGTTTAAGAATACAACGATGTATGGAACACCTACTTGGCGAGAAAGAAGGATGTGTTCACGAGTTTGTGGCATTGGACCATCAGTCGCAGCACATACAAGGATCGCGCCGTCCATTTGAGCAGCACCAGTAATCATGTTTTTAACATAATCGGCGTGGCCCGGGCAGTCTACGTGAGCGTAGTGACGAGTTGGAGAATCGTATTCTACGTGTGATGTATTAATTGTAATACCACGTGCTTTTTCTTCTGGTGCAGAGTCGATTGCAGCGTAGTCTTTAGCTTCACCACCGAATTTCTTCGCACATACAGTTGCGATAGCAGCAGTTAAAGTTGTTTTACCATGGTCAACGTGACCGATTGTGCCCACGTTAACGTGTGGCTTATTACGTTCAAACTTAGCCTTAGCCATGAGATCTTCCT
>NZ_JBWYIY010000043.1:0-1290 GCF_056779975.1 Acinetobacter sp. ANC_7511 | reverse complement strand
GTCCTAAGTTTGCGGCTGAAATGGAAGCACACGTTCGTGAATACGGTGTCGACATCATGAACTTACAACGTGTGTCTGACATCAAAGGTGCAGATGAAACTGCCAACGGTTTAGTTGAAGTGACTTTAGAGAATGGTGCAAAACTTGAATCGAAAACGGTCATCCTGTCTACAGGTGCACGTTGGAGAGAAATGAATGTACCAGGTGAGCAAGAATACAAAACACGTGGTGTTGCGTACTGCCCACACTGTGATGGTCCATTGTTCAAAGGCAAACGTGTGGCTGTGATCGGTGGTGGTAACTCTGGTGTTGAAGCTGCGATTGATTTGGCTGGTATCGTTGAACATGTAACATTAGTTGAATTCGATACTAAACTACGTGCTGACCAAGTCCTTCAAGACAAGTTAACCAGTCTTCCAAACACGACTGTCATCAAAAATGCGTTGTCTACTGAAGTTGTTGGTGATGGCAAACAAGTCACTGCACTGAAATACAAAGACCGTGCGACAGATGAAGAGCACACAGTTGAATTGGCGGGGATCTTCGTACAAATCGGTTTGTTACCCAACACGGATTTCTTAAAAGAAACCCAAGTTGAGTTGACCAACCGTGGTGAGATTGTGATTAACGATCGCAACGAAACCAATGTAAAAGGTGTATTTGCTGCGGGTGATTGTACAACAGTACCTTATAAACAAATCATCATTGCCACTGGTGAAGGCGCGAAAGCATCACTGTCAGCGTTTGATTACATCATTCGTTCTGGACAGTAGTTCAATCGTATTCTTTAAATAAGAAGTTCTTAGTTTTGTAGTTTACAGAGGTTGAAGATGCTAACACTTCAGCCTCTTTTTTTGTAATCATTCACTTGCTTTATATTATTTTTTAAATCAAATCTGTATTTTATTTGTAATTTTATTTCACAATAAATGGGTGTTTTGTGTAACACGACCTGTTTATCGTGTCTATTTTTTGTTTAAATATTAAGAAATTCTTTAGCCTTATTAAATTATAAAAGCAGATAATAACCATGCTTGCCAACATCTTTTCGGCATTGGAACAGCTCGGTCTAACTGCCCAAAACAGAGCCCTCCACATCCAATTCAGTCATTCACAGCTGAATAGCCAAGTCTTCCTACAACGCATCGATGGCAGCCATGCCCTTAACGAAGGCGTGCAAGCAGAACTCATCTGTCTCACGACCAATGCCTTAATTCCACTCAAACAATTCATCGGCACACAAGTGGCCGTCGATCAAGTCACCGATCAAGGAACCCTGTTTAGAACCAC
>NZ_JBWYIY010000042.1:0-1326 GCF_056779975.1 Acinetobacter sp. ANC_7511 | reverse complement strand
CCTTGTTCACATGATTTCTCAATCTTTATGCCTTCTCTCGCTAATGCATCGATCAAACTCTCATCCGCTGCAACCGTAATAATTTTATTACTGCGCTGTGCAACGACTTCAAAGCTATCGCCTGTAACATCTGTTTCAACGTTAAAATATTCTTTATGAATCTGCTGATCCGCAAATTGATTCACTTTAGCTAAATCAATGACCCAATCCATAAAGCCATTCGGGCCACATGTATAGATATGAGATTGAGCATCTAATTGCTTAATATGCTGGTTAAGATATTCGCGATGACTTGAACCTTCTGCTTTAAAGTGGAAGGTTGTAAATGGTGCAAGTGGTCCCTGTTCTACTTCTTCGACGAAAGCACAGCGATCGCGACTACTGCCACAATAATGCAATTCAAATGATTTACCTTGGGTTAGTAGCTCATATGCCATGGTAATGAGTGGTGTAATGCCAATACCGCCACCGATCAACACTGAGTGGGAAGCATCAACCAAAGGGAATAAGTTTCTTGGTGCACTCACCTGCAACTGCATACCCGGTGTAAGTTGCTCAAATGCACATGCTGAACCACCACGTGACTGAGGATCTTTCAAAATACCGAGGCGAAAAATGCCGACTTGTTTAGGATCTTGGCAAAGTGAATATTGGCGTATTAGACCATTCGGCAAATGCACATCAATATGTGCCCCTGCTTCTATACTTGGTAATGTGATTTCATTTGCTGAGGTGAGTTCAAGCACTGCAATTGTGCCGCCTTGTATATAACGATCTTTTACGACCACATCATGTAAACACATCATCTTTTCTCATTCGATCCTTTTAAACAAATAGGGATTAGCAAAAAGCTAATCCCTATTTCCTCTTACAAAATATAGCTAATACCCGCCAGGGTATCGGTTGAATTAATGAGGTTAATCACCTTGCGACGAATCTTGAAGCCATTTTCTTCATCACGTACCAAGTGGTAAATCACATCTGCTGTGTAATGACGTAAGTTTTCTTTACGGAATTCACGTAAATTCTGTGCACAGCGTAATACGATCTCTCCGTCTTGATCTTGAAGAATTCGTACACGCGATAAACTACGTACTGTATTCGCTTTGGGAGAAGTTGAAATTGCTTCTCCATTTTCTAAACGTTCAACACGTAGTTGACGCATATGATGATTGTCATATGCATAGTTCAGATGATTTTCATAATCGGTTAAGGCTGGGTCGATTGGAATAATATACTGACCTTGCTCTTCCCATAATGCTAACCAAGTTTGGTAATCCGAATGGTCAAGCATATCCGCTTCTGCCCAGATAAATGCGGTTACTT
>NZ_JBWYIY010000041.1:0-1385 GCF_056779975.1 Acinetobacter sp. ANC_7511 | reverse complement strand
TACTGACCTTGCTCTTCCCATAATGCTAACCAAGTTTGGTAATCCGAATGGTCAAGCATATCCGCTTCTGCCCAGATAAATGCGGTTACTTCATTTACTAAATTTACGTCGATTTTCATTGCATTCCCCTTAAGCCGTCATAATCTTTTTCCACTGCTGATAAGCAGCGCGCATACCTGTTTCAGCACTTACATCACTTTTCAGACCATCTTCGGTTTTAACTTCACCGGGTAATCCGCGATGTAGCATGACCCAAAGATCATTGCCTGCATTGGAGCCTTTTTGTACACGTTCCCAAGCCTCGGCATCATCTGGCGTACCAAAGCCAAACGGTCCTTGGAAGTGTTCGTGTAGACGTAAGCGATATTGGTTGGCAATTTGAGGTCCACCATCCATCGTAATAACAGAGTGATGAATTTCAGTTTTATCGACTGCTAAAGGCTGCATAACACGGAAAAATGCCATTGAACATGCGATATTCGGGAAGATGTTCAGGTTAAAGCCCGTACCACCTACAGCTCGGCAGATACGTCGTACTTCAAGTTCTTCATGTCCTTCATCACGAAGTGCTTGTGCCAGCTCTTCGAAACGCTCTTGAATTGGGCGTTCCATTAGTTCTTCTTCGAGATCGATCAGTTCAGGAATCATGACCATGACACTGTGACCATTTCCAAGATCTTCAACATAACCTGGCTGATTTTCGAAGTTGAAAAGTTCTTCAGTTTTTTCGTCAACAGAGCTCAGGAATGATTTGTGTACCAATGGGAAATGGTAAGCATCCGTTGTATTTTCTAACTGAATCTTCCAGTTGCCAGGGAATGTAAAGCGATGTTCGCCCAAGACTTTGACTGGGTAGCCTGCACCCTGTTTCATGAACAGATCAATCCACTTTTTAGCAGGACCAAGGAAATCTACAAGCGGCTCAATGTCTTGTTTAAATGTAGCGAAGATCATGCCGTTATATTCTTCGACACGTAAACTCACCATAGGGAGTTCAGATTTGTCTAAGCATTCGCCATAACTTTCCGGAGATGGTACGCCACGTAATGTGCCATCTAATGCATAGCTCCAACCATGATAAGGACAAACGAAACTATTGGTTTTGCCTTTTTTATGTTCACATACTGTCGCGGCACGGTGACGGCAACGGTTTAAAAGTACATGAACTTTTTTCTTACGGTCACGTACTACGACAACAGGCTGTAAACCTACATTAATCGTTTTATAGCTTCCTGCTTCAGGAAGTTCACTTGCATGTGCAACCCATACCCAAGTGTTGTAAAAGATTTTTTCCATTTCTTCTTCAAAAATGGCTGAATCTTTATACAGCGAAGTATGTACACGGTCACTTTGAACCAGTTCGTTGTAATCAATTTCGATATTTT
>NZ_JBWYIY010000040.1:0-1482 GCF_056779975.1 Acinetobacter sp. ANC_7511 | reverse complement strand
TGTTATTCACCAATTAAAATGTCTATGTGATAAACCATTTAAAATGTCCTGTTTTTAACCACAAGAGTCAAGCATAGGATTTAAATTTCTTTGTTCAATAACAGCTTTCTGAGCTTTACGACTCGGCATACTTTTCTTGAGACGGGAACGTTTATTCTGTTTCTCCAACTCTTCATGTTGTTGCTGGATATGCGCCAGAACTGAGCCTAATCTTTTATTCTCAACCACTTCATTCTGCTGTAGTCCAGCCAGTTTATTGAAGACGCTATAGTTGATCTTCCGTCCTTCATGCATGAGGGCCACAGTGCCATCCGGGTACTCCAGAAATGAAATGTATTGCCCAACAAGCTTATGATTCAGCTCTGTCGGTTCAAGCAGATAAATACACTTGTCATAGGTGATGGTTAGGTTCTTCGTGACCTTACGCAGTTCCTGCCAAGTGAATATATCCTCCAGCTCAGCATCAGATTCCGTTAAAGATCGATGTAAATTCTTCGAGTTTCTCGCACACTTGGCAAACTTCTGATTGAAGTGCTCAATGAAGCAGGGTAGCCATGCATTGGCTTCGGCAATTGAACTGATGCCTTCCAGACGCATCTCCTTGATCAAACGGTCTTGAAGGGTTCTATTCGCGCGTTCTACGCGACCTTTAGCCTGTGGTGAGTTGGCAAAGATAATATCAATATTTAACTCGTTCAGAATCCGCCCAAATTGCGTGATCTGGCTGTCTTTCCTGGATTTCTGATTAACTCTGAATACCGAATGTTTATCGCTATAAAAGGCCAGAGGTTTGCCGTATTGTTCAATGTAGGCTCGGGTTGAAAGCATATAGTCGAAGGTGGTTTCCGCCTCACAGAAGCGTAGATGCAACAGCTTTCCAGTGGCATCATCGATATACACCAATAAACAGCACTTAGCAGCGCGTCCTTCGAACCAGTCATGATATGAGCCATCAATCTGGATCAGCTCACCGAAGCAATCCCGGTTATAACGTGGCTGATATGGACGTTTAAGGCGCTTGGATCGCGGAATCCAGAGGTCATTGGCCATCATCCAGCGCCGAACCGTTTCTACCGGGATATTCAGGTCAAATATGCTGCTGAGCTTCTCATGCGCCAAGGTAGGTCCAAAGCCCAGCAGATGTTCAGAAATAATGGAAAGACATTTTGATTTTAATAACTCATCATGGCGATGATGGCCAGGTTGACCACGACTGGCATGTGCCAGACCTGAAACACCGTCTTGATTGAGTTTCTGCAATAACCGGGTAATTTGACGAGTGGAAAGATTCAGGATTTCAGCAGCACGGACCTGGGTAATACGATGATCTCGAACGTCTTGCAGAACTGCAAGACGTTGAATTTCCTTGTCAGACATAGTGATCAACATCTCTAATTTATATCCAGTCCATGATGGTAAAAACCATCATAAACTAGACATTTTTATTGGTGAGAATATAGACACTTTAAATGGTTTCTAACA
>NZ_JBWYIY010000039.1:0-2179 GCF_056779975.1 Acinetobacter sp. ANC_7511 | reverse complement strand
AAGATCATTAAGAGATTATGAAGAACAACTTGTGTGGATTTTTACTGGTTGATTGATCGATATATATTATCATTGATAATTGGTAGAAATTTCTCGAAGTTTATTTGAGCAAATTTTTTGTCAGTAATTGATGAGCCAAGATTGGTACCCTTTAGGTACTATTGATTTTAAACTGAAGAGTTTGATCATGGCTCAGATTGAACGCTGGCGGCAGGCTTAACACATGCAAGTCGAGCGGGGGAAGGTAGCTTGCTACTGGACCTAGCGGCGGACGGGTGAGTAATGCTTAGGAATCTGCCTATTAGTGGGGGACAACATCTCGAAAGGGATGCTAATACCGCATACGTCCTACGGGAGAAAGCAGGGGACCTTCGGGCCTTGCGCTAATAGATGAGCCTAAGTCGGATTAGCTAGTTGGTGGGGTAAAGGCCTACCAAGGCGACGATCTGTAGCGGGTCTGAGAGGATGATCCGCCACACTGGGACTGAGACACGGCCCAGACTCCTACGGGAGGCAGCAGTGGGGAATATTGGACAATGGGCGGAAGCCTGATCCAGCCATGCCGCGTGTGTGAAGAAGGCCTTTTGGTTGTAAAGCACTTTAAGCGAGGAGGAGGCTACTAAGATTAATACTCTTGGATAGTGGACGTTACTCGCAGAATAAGCACCGGCTAACTCTGTGCCAGCAGCCGCGGTAATACAGAGGGTGCGAGCGTTAATCGGATTTACTGGGCGTAAAGCGTGCGTAGGCGGCTTTTTAAGTCGGATGTGAAATCCCCGAGCTTAACTTGGGAATTGCATTCGATACTGGGAAGCTAGAGTATGGGAGAGGATGGTAGAATTCCAGGTGTAGCGGTGAAATGCGTAGAGATCTGGAGGAATACCGATGGCGAAGGCAGCCATCTGGCCTAATACTGACGCTGAGGTACGAAAGCATGGGGAGCAAACAGGATTAGATACCCTGGTAGTCCATGCCGTAAACGATGTCTACTAGCCGTTGGGGCCTTTGAGGCTTTAGTGGCGCAGCTAACGCGATAAGTAGACCGCCTGGGGAGTACGGTCGCAAGACTAAAACTCAAATGAATTGACGGGGGCCCGCACAAGCGGTGGAGCATGTGGTTTAATTCGATGCAACGCGAAGAACCTTACCTGGTCTTGACATAGTAAGAACTTTCCAGAGATGGATTGGTGCCTTCGGGAACTTACATACAGGTGCTGCATGGCTGTCGTCAGCTCGTGTCGTGAGATGTTGGGTTAAGTCCCGCAACGAGCGCAACCCTTTTCCTTATTTGCCAGCGGGTTAAGCCGGGAACTTTAAGGATACTGCCAGTGACAAACTGGAGGAAGGCGGGGACGACGTCAAGTCATCATGGCCCTTACGACCAGGGCTACACACGTGCTACAATGGTCGGTACAAAGGGTTGCTACCTAGCGATAGGATGCTAATCTCAAAAAGCCGATCGTAGTCCGGATTGGAGTCTGCAACTCGACTCCATGAAGTCGGAATCGCTAGTAATCGCGGATCAGAATGCCGCGGTGAATACGTTCCCGGGCCTTGTACACACCGCCCGTCACACCATGGGAGTTTGTTGCACCAGAAGTAGGTAGTCTAACCGCAAGGAGGACGCTTACCACGGTGTGGCCGATGACTGGGGTGAAGTCGTAACAAGGTAGCCGTAGGGGAACCTGCGGCTGGATCACCTCCTTAACGAAAGATTGACGATTGGTAAGAATCCACAACAAGTTGTTCTTCATGACGATGTATCTGAGGGTCTGTAGCTCAGTTGGTTAGAGCACACGCTTGATAAGCGTGGGGTCACAAGTTCAAGTCTTGTCAGACCCACCATGACATACTCATACGATACATTGATCTAAATGATAAGCTGGGGACTTAGCTTAGTTGGTAGAGCGCCTGCTTTGCACGCAGGAGGTCAGGAGTTCGACTCTCCTAGTCTCCACCACGTATTCATTCGAATACGTAGTAAGCAAACGAGTTGATAGCTTATAGAGCTTAGTAATAAAGCTGTGTATACTGCACGCCTTGATTATTAAGCTCTGTGATTTATCACAGTTGACTGCGATCTGACGAAGACGTAGTGAATCATTAACAGCATATATTTGAGTTGAAATAATTTGTTCATACTCATAGAAAGAGCGGAAACGAGATAACGTAAGTTATT
>NZ_JBWYIY010000038.1:0-2486 GCF_056779975.1 Acinetobacter sp. ANC_7511 | reverse complement strand
TTGAAACCTTGCTCGTTGAAATCCCGACGATCCGCCCACACAAGATGGCGGTCGCAACGATGCAAACTCAAACCTTAGTCCTCATTAAAATCGAAACTTCGGATGGTTTCATTGGTTGGGGCGAAGCAACCACCATCGGTGGCTTAGGCTATGGTGAAGAAAGCCCTGAAAGTATCAAGACCAATATCGATACTTATTTTGCTCCACTACTCAAAACTTTTACTGATCTCAACGTTGCTCAAATTATGCAAGTGTTGAAGAAAAATATTAATGGCAACCGTTTTGCAAAATGTGCCATTCAAACTGCTTTACTCGATATTCAAGCTCAACGTTTAGGCTTGCCTCTGTCTGAAGTGTTAGGTGGCCGTCTGCGTGACAGCGTCCCTGTGCTTTGGGTGTTGGCTTCTGGTGATACGGATAAAGATATCGCTGAAGCGAAAAAGATGATCGAAGCTAAGCGTCATAACTTCTTTAAATTAAAAATTGGTTCTCGTGCTGTAGAAGCAGATGTTGAGCATGTTCTCACTATCAAAAAAGCGTTAGGTGCTGATATTTCTATCCGTGTCGATGTGAACCGTGCTTGGTCTGAGTTAGAAGCGATCAAAGGTATTCAGCTTCTGCAAGATGGCGGTGTGGATCTAATTGAACAGCCATGTGCGATTGACAATATTGATGCCATGGAGCGTTTAACTCGTCGTTTTGATATTGCCATTATGGCGGATGAGTCATTGATGGGTCCAAGTACAGCTTATCGTTTAGCGAAGCGTAATGCTGCTTCTGTGTTTGCTGTAAAAGTTGCTCAGTCTGGTGGCCTACTCGAAGGTCGTGATGTAGCAACCATTGCAAACCTCGCTGGTGTAGATCTGTATGGTGGCACGATGCTTGAAGGTTCTGTTGGCACCATCGCTTCTGCACATTTGTTCTCGACCTTTGAGAATTTGGCATATGGCACTGAATTGTTTGGTCCATTGCTGTTAACTGACGAAATTTTAAAGACCCCGCTTCAATATCGTGATTTCGAATTACATCTGCCTCAAGGCAATGGTTTAGGTATTGAGTTGGATTTAGACAAGATTGACAACCTTCGCCGCAAATAAGCGACGTGATACATCAGGAGTGAGACATGCTGTTTCATGTACGAATGGATGTGAACATCCCACTGGATATGCCAGTTGAAAAAGCGAATGAGATCAAAGCTGTTGAAAAGGCGTATTCGCAAGAGTTACAGCAACAAGGCAAGTGGCGTCATATCTGGCGAATCACAGGTCAGTATTCAAACATCAGTATTTTTGATGTGGAAAGCAATGAAGAGCTTCATTCAATTTTACAAGGTCTTCCGCTTTACCCATATATGAATATCGAAGTAATGGCGTTAAATCGCCACCCATCTTCTATCCGTGAAGATGATCGTTAAGTTTTAAGTGTCTTGGCTTGATTGATTCAGGCCATGACATCAATACATCCAGAGGTTTTTTAGCGTCATTTTAAACAAGGATTGTGGCAGCGAGCTCAAACACATTAGAAGTCAGCCACCACACAGCAAGCATACTTAAGGAGAAATAGTATGAACCGCGAACAAATTAATGCTTTAGTTAAAAAGATGAACGTTGATACTGCAACAGGTCCTGTTGATGAACGTGTTCAGCAAATCGTTGTACGTTTAGTATCTGACTTATTCCAAGCGATTGAAGATTTAGATTTAAGCCAATCTGAAGTTTGGAAGGGTCTTGAGTACTTTACTGATGCTGGTCAAGCAAACGAATTAGGTCTTTTGGCTGCTGGTTTAGGTCTTGAGCATTTCCTTGATTTACGTGCAGATGAGAAAGATGCTCAAGCAGGTATTACAGGTGGTACTCCACGTACAATTGAAGGTCCATTGTATGTCGCTGGTGCTCCAGAATCAGTTGGTTTTGCACGTATGGATGATGGTTCTGAAGAAGGCAAAATCCCAACTTTAATTATTGAAGGTATCGTTAAAGATACTGAAGGTAACATCATTGAAGGCGCTAAAGTTGAAGTTTGGCATGCAAACAGCTTAGGTAATTACTCGTTCTTTGATAAGTCTCAATCTGACTTTAACTTACGTCGTACGATCTTCACGGATGCACAAGGTCAATATACCGCATTAACCACAATGCCTGTAGGTTATGGCTGCCCACCAGAAGGTACAACTCAGTTTGTATTAGACAAACTTGGTCGTCATGGTAACCGCCCTTCACATGTGCATTACTTCGTCACTGCACCTGGCTACCGTAAATTAACTACGCAGTTCAACATCGAAGGTGATGAATACCTTTGGGATGACTTTGCATTTGCAACGCGTGATGGCTTAGTGGCAACTGCTGTAGACGTAACTGATGAAGCTGAAATTGCTCGTCGTGGTCTGAAAGGTGCGTTCAAACATATTCAATTTGACATTGAATTAGTAAAAGACGTTGAAGGTGCGCCTTCTACTGAAGTTGAACGTCGCCGCGCATCAGCTTAAA
>NZ_JBWYIY010000037.1:0-3133 GCF_056779975.1 Acinetobacter sp. ANC_7511 | reverse complement strand
AGTTGAAGTGATTGAAATGAGAACTAGCGAAATTAACTGAATCAAGCGTTTTGGTATATGAATTTGAATTGAAGCTGTACAGTGTTTAGATACACAGTACTTCAAACTGTAATGTTGAACGATCTACTTGTAGGATCGAACGACTGTTTGGGGTTGTATAGTCAAGTAATTAAGTGCATGTGGTGGATGCCTTGGCAGTCAGAGGCGATGAAAGACGTGATAGCCTGCGAAAAGCTCCGGGGAGGCGGCAAATATCCTGTGATCCGGAGATTTCTGAATGGGGGAACCCACCTATCATAAGATAGGTATTGCAACATGAATACATAGTGTTGCAAGGCAAACGCGGGGAAGTGAAACATCTCAGTACCCGTAGGAAAAGAAATCAATTGAGATTCCCTCAGTAGCGGCGAGCGAAAGGGGAAAAGCCCATTAAGTTATGTAAGCTTTAGTGGAATGCTCTGGGAAGTGCAACCATAGTAGGTGATAGTCCTGTACACGAAAGGGCTTACATGATGATGTCGAGTAGGGCGGGGCACGTGAAACCTTGTCTGAATATGGGGGGACCATCCTCCAAGGCTAAATACTCCTGACTGACCGATAGTGAACCAGTACCGTGAGGGAAAGGCGAAAAGAACCCCTGTGAGGGGAGTGAAATAGATCCTGAAACCGCATGCATACAAGCAGTGGGAGCATCTTCGTGATGTGACTGCGTACCTTTTGTATAATGGGTCAGCGACTTACATTCAGTAGCAAGGTTAACCGAATAGGGGAGCCGTAGAGAAATCGAGTCTTAATAGGGCGTTTAGTTGCTGGGTGTAGACCCGAAACCAGGCGATCTATCCATGAGCAGGTTGAAGGTGAGGTAACACTTACTGGAGGACCGAACCCACTGTCGTTGAAAAGCCAGGGGATGACTTGTGGATAGGGGTGAAAGGCTAATCAAGCCTGGTGATAGCTGGTTCTCCCCGAAAGCTATTTAGGTAGCGCCTCGGACGAATACCATTGGGGGTAGAGCACTGTTTCGGCTAGGGGGTCATCCCGACTTACCAAACCGATGCAAACTCCGAATACCAATGAGTACTATCCGGGAGACAGACTGCGGGTGCTAACGTCCGTAGTCAAGAGGAAAACAATCCAGACCGCCAGCTAAGGTCCCTAAATCATAGTTAAGTGGGAAACGATGTGGGAAGGCATAGACAGCTAGGAGGTTGGCTTAGAAGCAGCCACCCTTTAAAGAAAGCGTAATAGCTCACTAGTCGAGTCGGCCTGCGCGGAAGATGTAACGGGGCTAAAACTATGTACCGAAGCTGCGGATTTGCAATTTATTGCAAGTGGTAGGGGAGCGTTCTGTAAGCCGATGAAGGTGGATTGAGAAGTCTGCTGGAGGTATCAGAAGTGCGAATGCTGACGTGAGTAACGATAAAACGGGTGAAAAACCCGTTCGCTGAAAGACCAAGGGTTCCAGTCCAACGTTAATCGGGGCTGGGTGAGTCGACCCCTAAGGCGAGGCCGAGAGGCGTAGTCGATGGGAAATTGGTTAATATTCCAATACTTCTGTGTAATGCGATGAGAGGACGGAGAAGGTTAAGTCAGCCTGGCGTTGGTTGTCCAGGTGGAAGATTGTAGGCATGTATCTTAGGCAAATCCGGGGTACTCTATGCTGAGAATCGATAGCAAGCTAGTTTACTAGCGAAGTGGCTGATACCATACTTCCAGGAAAAGTCTCTAAGCTTCAGTTACACAGGAATCGTACCCGAAACCGACACAGGTGGTCAGGTCGAGTAGACCAAAGCGCTTGAGAGAACTCTGCTGAAGGAACTAGGCAAAATGGTACCGTAACTTCGGGAGAAGGTACGCTGCCGGCGGTGATAGGACTTGCTCCTTGAGCTACTGGCAGCCTCAGAAACCAGGCCGCTGCAACTGTTTATTAAAAACATAGCACTCTGCAAACACGAAAGTGGACGTATAGGGTGTGATGCCTGCCCGGTGCTGGAAGGTTAATTGATGGGGTTAGCGTAAGCGAAGCTCTTGATCGAAGCCCCAGTAAACGGCGGCCGTAACTATAACGGTCCTAAGGTAGCGAAATTCCTTGTCGGGTAAGTTCCGACCTGCACGAATGGCATAATGATGGCGGCGCTGTCTCCAGCAGAGGCTCAGTGAAATCGAATTCGCCGTGAAGATGCGGTGTACCCGCGGCTAGACGGAAAGACCCCGTGAACCTTTACTGCAGCTTGACATTGAACTTTGATCTTACTTGTGTAGGATAGGTGGGAGGCTTTGAAGTAGAAACGCCAGTTTCTATGGAGCCGTCCTTGAAATACCACCCTGGTAATATTGAGGTTCTAACTCTGCTCCATTATCTGGAGCGAGGACCATGTCTGGTGGGTAGTTTGACTGGGGCGGTCTCCTCCTAAAGAGTAACGGAGGAGTACGAAGGTGCGCTCAGCGTGGTCGGAAATCACGCGTAGAGTATAAAGGCAAAAGCGCGCTTAACTGCGAGACCCACAAGTCGAGCAGGTACGAAAGTAGGTCTTAGTGATCCGGTGGTTCTGTATGGAAGGGCCATCGCTCAACGGATAAAAGGTACTCTGGGGATAACAGGCTGATACCGCCCAAGAGTTCATATCGACGGCGGTGTTTGGCACCTCGATGTCGGCTCATCTCATCCTGGGGCTGAAGCAGGTCCCAAGGGTATGGCTGTTCGCCATTTAAAGAGGTACGCGAGCTGGGTTTAGAACGTCGTGAGACAGTTCGGTCCCTATCTACCGTGGGCGTTGGAAATTTGAGAGGATCTGCTCCTAGTACGAGAGGACCAGAGTGGACGAACCTCTGGTGTACCGGTTGTGACGCCAGTCGCATCGCCGGGTAGCTATGTTCGGAAGGGATAACCGCTGAAAGCATCTAAGCGGGAAGCCTACCTCAAGATTAGATTTCCCAAGGACTTTATGTCCTCTAAAGAGCCGTTGAAGACTACAACGTTGATAGGTTGGATGTGGAAGTACGGTGACGTATGAAGCTGACCAATACTAATTACTCGTGAGGCTTGACTATACAACACCCAAACAGTTGGTGTTGTGGTTCAAATCATGACAAATAACTTGATTTAGTTAGATAAAACGCTAAACTGCACAAA
>NZ_JBWYIY010000036.1:0-5433 GCF_056779975.1 Acinetobacter sp. ANC_7511 | reverse complement strand
TTCAAACATATTCAATTTGACATTGAATTAGTAAAAGACGTTGAAGGTGCGCCTTCTACTGAAGTTGAACGTCGCCGCGCATCAGCTTAAATCAATTAGTCGGAATCGGGGTAAGTCAATTATCCCGATGACTTCCCCTCAATTTGGAAAGTCGGAGAACGTCCATGCCACGTATTCCTGTAATTAATACCAGCCATCTAGATCGTCTTGATGAGTTACTTGTAGACAACTTTGAGACAGGTGAGTTTAAACTTCATCGTTCAGTTTTCACTGATCAAGCCCTTTTTGACCTTGAAATGAAATACATCTTTGAGGGTAATTGGGTTTACTTGGCACACGAAAGCCAAATTCCAAATAACAATGATTATTACACGACACACATCGGTCGTCAGCCAATCGTGATTGCTCGTAACCGTCAAGGCGAGCTAAATGCAATGATCAATGCGTGTTCACACCGTGGTGCACAACTTTGCCGTAACAAACGTGGTAATAAGGCTACTTATACTTGCCCATTCCATGGTTGGACATTCAATAACTCAGGCAAACTTTTAAAAGTTAAAGACCCAACAGATGCAGGTTATTCTGACTGCTTTAACAAAGAAGGATCACATGATCTTAAGAAAGTTGCACGTTTTGAAAGTTATAAAGGCTTCTTATTCGGTAGCTTAAACCCAGACGTCTTGCCATTAGAAGAATTCTTAGGTGAAACGACTAAAATTATCGATATGATCGTGGGTCAGTCTGATCAAGGTTTAGAAGTTTTACGTGGTGCCTCAACTTATACATACGAAGGAAACTGGAAACTCACTGCTGAAAATGGTGCAGATGGTTACCATGTATCTGCAGTTCACTGGAATTATGCTGCGACTACGCAACAACGTAAAGAAAAACAAGCTGGCGACAATATCCGTGCAATGAGCGCAGGATCTTGGGGTAAACAAGGCGGTGGTTCTTACGGTTTTGAAAATGGTCACATGTTGCTTTGGACACAATGGGCTAACCCTGAAGACCGCCCTAACTTCCCTAAAGCAGATGAATACTCTGAGAAATTCGGTCCTGCTATGTCGAAGTGGATGATCGAGCGCTCACGTAACCTTTGCTTATATCCAAACGTTTATTTGATGGATCAGTTCGGTTCACAAATCCGTGTACTTCGCCCAATTGCTGTCGATAAAACTGAAGTAACAATTTACTGCATCGCACCTGTAGGTGAAGAGCCAGAAGCTCGCGCACGCCGTATTCGTCAATATGAAGATTTCTTCAATGCTTCAGGTATGGCGACACCAGATGACTTAGAAGAATTCCGTGCATGTCAAGCAGGTTATGCTGGTATCGAACTTGAGTGGAACGATATGTGCCGTGGCTCAAAGCATTGGATCAATGGCCCAGATGATGCAGCAAACGAAATTGGTCTAAAACCTAAACTTTCAGGCGTTAAAACTGAAGACGAAGGTTTATACCTTGCGCAACATCAACATTGGTTAGAAGAAATGAAACGTGCGATTAAAGCAGAACAAGCTTTAGCTGAACAAGGAGATAACGCATGAGTAACGCGAATCTTGAAGCAACTTTAGAATCAGTGAGCCAGTTCTTATTTAAAGAAGCGCGCCTACTTGATGATGAACAGTGGGATGAGTGGTTAGAGTGCTATGCACCTACAGCATCGTTCTGGATGCCATCTTGGGATGACTACAATACATTAACTGAAGATCCTCAATCAGAAATCTCGTTAATTTATTATCCAGATCGTCAAGGTTTAGAAGACCGCGTGTTCCGCATCAAAACTGAACGCTCTTCTGCAACAATGCCTGATACACGTACAAGCCACAATATTAACAACATTGAAATTCTTGAACGTCATGAAGATAAGGTTGTTGTTCGTTTCAACTGGAATACTTTAAGTTACCGCTACCAAAAGTCGTACAGCTACTTCGGCATGTCACGCTACGAAATCGATTTGTCTGGTGAAAAACCACAAATTTTAAATAAATATGTGGTACTTAAAAATGATTACATCAACCAAGTAATCGACGTATATCACCTGTAATTAGTAAATAACAAGTTCAGTAACTACCAAATGGAATTTTGGTAGTTACACCAAAAAATTGTTCAAAAGATTCTTAAAGGATATTCAGCCATGTCAAACCATAATGTTGCACTTCAATTTGAAGATGGCGTAACCCGATTTATTTCAGTTGCACAAGGCGAAACGCTTTCTGACGCTGCATATCGTCAAAAGATTAATATTCCGCTGGATTGCCGTGATGGTGCATGTGGTACTTGTCGAGCTTTCTGTGAGTCTGGCAGCTATGACATGCCTGAAGAAACTTATATTGAAGATGCACTTACACCAGAAGAGGCTGAGCAAGGCTATATCTTAGCTTGCCAGTGCCGTCCTACTTCAGATGCAGTTTTCCAAATTCAAGCATCATCTGATGTATGTAAAACTCAAATTCATCAATATCAAGGTACACTTTCTCGTGTAGAAAACTTATCTGAATCTACAATTACCTTTGATATTCAACTAGACGAGGGTCAGCCAGATATCAATTTCCTTGCTGGTCAATATGTAAATGTAGGTATTCCTGGATCAACTGAAACACGTTCATACTCTTTCAGCTCTAAGCCAGGCAACCGTTTGACCGGCTTTGTTGTTCGTAACGTTCCTAACGGTAAGATGAGTAGCTTCTTAAGCAGCGAAGCGAAAGTCGGCGACAAAATGACATTCACTGGTCCATTTGGTAGCTTCTACTTACGTAATGTACTACGCCCTGTAGTAATGCTTGCTGGTGGTACAGGTATTGCTCCATTTATGTCGATGCTTCAAGTATTAGAAGAAAAAGGTTCTGAACATCCAGTACGTTTAGTTTTTGGTGTAACCAATGACTTTGACCTAGTTGCTATTGAAGAACTCAACAAACTTCAAGAAAAACTTGATTGGTTTGAATACCGTACCGTAGTTGCAAACCCAGAATCTGCACACGAACGTAAAGGTTATGTAACAGGTCACATTGAAACTGAATGGCTCAACGGTGGTGATGTAGACGTTTACCTCTGTGGTCCTGTTCCTATGGTAGATGCAGTTCGTGGTTGGTTAGATGCTGAAGGCATTAAACCTGCAAACTTCTTATTCGAAAAATTCTCTGCGAATTAAAGTGGAGAGGAACATGAATCAAAGATTTGAAAATAAAATCGTAATCGTCACTGGTGCCGCTCAAGGCATCGGTCGCGGTGTTGCTCTTCAAGCAGCTAGCGAAGGTGCAAAAGTTGTACTGGCTGACCGTGCTGAATACGTGACGACCACACTTGAAGAAATTACGACTCAAGGTGGCACAGGTGTTACTGTCTTAGCTGATCTTGAAACCTATGCTGGTGCACAATCCGTTGTAAATAAAGCGATCGAGACTTTTGGCCGAATTGATGTGCTGATCAACAATGTTGGTGGTGCGATTTGGATGAAACCTTTTGAAGAGTTTTCTGAAGAGGAAATTATTAAAGAGATCAATCGTTCTTTATTTCCTACTTTATGGAGTTGTCGTGCAGTTTTACCACACATGCAACACCAAAAATCTGGTGTGATCGTGAATGTATCATCTATCGCCACATGTGGAATTAACCGTCTTCCATATTCTGCGGCTAAGGGTGGTGTAAATAGTTTTACTCAATCAATGGCATTTGCACATGCTAAAGATGGTATCCGCATCAATGCTGTGGCTACAGGTGGTACTGAAGCTCCACCACGTGTAATTCCACGTAATACTTCACCACTATCTGAGCAAGATCAAGCTTGGATGCAAGAAGTGGTTGATCAAACAATTGACCGCAGCTACATGAAACGCTATGGCACTATTCAAGAACAAGTAAATGCTATTTTGTTCCTTGCTTCAGATGAGTCTTCATACATTACAGGCACAGTCGTACCTGTAGGTGGTGGTGATCAGGGTTAACCCTGATCACGGACTCTTTAAATTCACAGGATCATTGACGCAAGGAGGCAAATACAATGGCAACCCTGTTTAAAACACTAAAAGAAGATTGGTCTATTTCCGCCACTGTCGCCGGCTTTTTAGCTGTATTGATTTCATATGCCGGACCATTAATTATTTTCTTTCAAGCAGCACAACAAGCCCAAGTTTCACCAGACATGATGATTTCATGGATTTGGGGTATCTCAATTGGTGCTGCTGTAGCTGGAATTCTATTATCAATAAAATTTAAAGTTCCTGTCATTACCGCTTGGTCGGCACCTGGTACTGCTCTGCTAGTCACACTTTTTCCAGATATATCACTGAATGAAGCAGTTGCTGCATATATCACTACAGCTGTAGTGATTTTCATCATTGGTATTACCGGATATTTCGACAAACTATTGGCTTTGATACCGCAATCAGTGGCTGCAGGAATGATGGCGGGTATCTTATGTCAGTTCGGATTTGGTCTTTTTACCGCGACCAATACCATGCCATATATTGTGTTTGGAATGCTTATTTCGTATCTGATTGCTAAGCGTTTAACACCTCGATATGCCATGCTTTTTGTATTGGCAGCTGGTATTTTCATGAGTTTAGTCCTCGGAAAATTCAATGCTGTGAATATGGAGTTTTCACTTGCAATACCCCAATTCATTGCGCCCGAGTGGACGCTTAACTCTTTTCTAAATCTTGCAGTACCTCTTATTTTAGTCAGCCTTTCTGGTCAATTTTTACCTGGCATGGCAATTTTGAAATTAAGTGGCTATGACATTCAAGCAAAACCCATTATTACCACTACCAGTATCGCATCGTTAGCTGTTGCTTGTGTGGGCGGGATCACCATTGTCCTGGCATCAATAACAGCCGCACTCTGTACAGGTAAAGATGCACATGAGCTCAAAGAGAAACGTTATATCGCAGGTATTGCGAACGGTATTTTCTATATTTTAGGTGGTTTATTTGCAGGCAGCATTGTGATGCTTTTTAGCTTACTGCCTAAAGAACTTGTTGCTGCATTAGCAGGTTTAGCACTTTTAGGTGCTATTGCTACAAATTTACACGTTGCTATGTTCCAAGAAAAGGATCGTGACGCAGCTCTCCTTACTTTCTTGGCGACTGTTTCAGGCATGCAATTTTTAGGTTTAAGTTCAGTTTTTTGGGGAATCTGTATTGGTATTTTAGCGCACGTGATTTTAACGAAGCGTCAAAATACTACCCCATCATCGTCTACATCGACCTGATCATATTAAAGGTAAATGTAGATCGTTTGTTTAGGAAGTGATTATGATTGATAAAAGCTCAGCGTCTTTAACCGAAGCCCTCTCCCAAATTAAAGACGGTTCAACCATTATGATTGGTGGGTTTGGTACCGCAGGTCAGCCTGCTGAACTCATCGATGGCTTAATTGAACTCGGTATTAAAGACTTAGTGATCGTCAACAACAACGCAGGTAATGGTGATT
>NZ_JBWYIY010000035.1:0-7363 GCF_056779975.1 Acinetobacter sp. ANC_7511 | reverse complement strand
ATTTCTTCTTCAAAAATGGCTGAATCTTTATACAGCGAAGTATGTACACGGTCACTTTGAACCAGTTCGTTGTAATCAATTTCGATATTTTTAATTTGGATTGCATTATCCATAATTTGCCCTCATTACTATCTTTAAAAGATCATGTTTCTTACTAATAAATTACCTGTTTATAACCTATATTAATTAATCAACTAAGACTATTTTCTAGTTGAAGATTTAATATTAAATTCAATTAATTAGAGTATTAAATTGAATTTATAATCGAAATAACTCATTCATTTTTAAAGCCTTGAATTTAAACGACTCCCCATAGTCTTAAAGTTCTTGTATCCAGTCTTACAAACCACCTAGATTACGAGAATAGAAAGTAAGTTCTAAGTTGCCTAAATTGTGAATAAGACTTGTGGAGACATAGTTACTTGTCTATTACCATCTGCTTCTTAAACTGATGTGATTTATTTGGATCAAAGATTTTTGCAATTAGGCATAATTTTTCATCTTTGTTATGCCCTGAAACTAGTTGCAAACCAACCGGTGTGCCTAACTCCGTTTCTAGAGGCAGGGTAATCGCCGGATGACCAGAAACGTTAAATGGTCGTACTAATGCAGTTAAATTTAATAGCTTAAGCGGATCATTTATTTCACTTAGTAGTGGCGGCGCTGTAGGCAATGTAGGTAGTAACAAAGCATCGTATTTCTTCAGCAATAGATCTAGTTCAGCTTTAAATAAATGCTGCACATCTTGTGCTTTTTCATATTGTTCAATGGTAATTTGAGATGCTGCTAATAATCTTTTTCGAATGTCTGTACCCAATTTACCTGTGGTTAGCAAATGTGAAAATGAATGCCAATTTTCATAGCTGATTAAAGTCATACCTGCCTCATATGCAGCATTAAAATGACTCAGCTCCATCTCTTCAAAGTGAATGTCATTGATCTGAGAAACATGTCTATTAATGCACTCCCAAACCAGGTCATCCGCATCGACACGTAAAATACCAACTCTAGGTATATGCACTTGATTATGCTGAACCTTAGAAAGGTCAAAGGTTGGGTCAATAATTTGCATAGCTTGAATAAGCATATTCATATTATTAGCAAAAGGCCCAACACAATCTAAGCTAGAATATTGCGGTAATACGCCTTTGCGGCTTATTCGTCCATATGTTGGTTTAAGACCACAAACCCCACAACAAGCCGCTGGTAATCGAATAAATCCGCCAGTATCTGTTCCTATTGAAAAGTCACAAATTTTCTCTGCAACAGCTGTGGCAGATCCACTAGAAGAACCTCCAGGAATTAAATGGAGATATTTAGGATTTATCGGACTACCTGTATACTCATTTAAACCTGTAATACCAAATGCCAGTTCATGTAAATTAGCTTTACCTATAATTTCACAGTCATGTTCTAAAATATTTTCTACTACATCAGCGTGCTTTATTGCTGCAGATATATTTGCTAAAGTCGAACTAGCAGCACATGTAGGATATTTCTGAATATCAATTGTGTCTTTAATGACGACTTTTATTTCTCCAATCCCTAAATGAAGATTTTGAACCAAAGATGTCATATTTTCTCAACCTATGATGTACGATTTCAGATCACTACAGACCTAAACTTGACTTTCTATAAGTTATATACATGCCCTTCGATTATCACAAATTAGTGATGCTTATATATGTCCAAATACTATTAGCGATATAAATTTAATACTGATCAAATTAAGGAATATTGAAATACCCAAGAAAACTAGGAATCATACTTTTAGATTAGTTTTACTGGACTGCTTACAAATCCTGTAAATCACGAGTGGATGTAGTACAACAAGCTCTGAAAACACTTTTAAAGAAAAGACGAAATTCGCCTTGGAGACTAGGAGTAGTTCATATCTGATTATCAGGTATTTACCAAAGTGTTTGTTATTCAATCATTAATACTTCCTTCTAACTGCACATTTACTTCACTAAATTTCATTTAATAAACTAAAGATTACTACTGTAATCTTTAGTTCATATATTTAAGACTTAAATTAGTTTAAAAAAAATTCAATTAATTTATGATAGCGTCAGCCTAAATCAAAATAAGTATTTGAAATAAATAAATTTTAATTCAATCAATATAACCAATTGTATATCTCATGTATAAGGTCATCTCTGTGAAAACAGAAATTGAACTGAAGGTTGGACTGCTCCCAGTATCCTAGACACGAGACAGCCTCATTTTGAAGCTGCCTCGAATGCTTCTGAGCTCATTCCGTCGAGGTGTGAATGACGCCTGATTCGATTGTAAAACATCTCGATATAATCAAACACATCTGCACGCGCTATTTCTCGTGTTTTATAGATCCTCTTTTTAATTCTTTCCTTCTTTAAGCTGCTAAAAAAGGATTCTGCAACAGCATTGTCCCAACAGTTTCCACGACGACTCATACTTGGAACTAAATTATGCTTCTGACAGAATTTCCGCCAGTCTCCACTGCTGTAGTGTGAGCCTTGGTCTGAGTGTATGATCACAGGTTCATTGGGTCAGCGTCGCCATACCGCCATAAGAAGTGCATCTAAAACGATATCCTTGGCAAGCGTAGGTTTCATTGACCAACCGATGACTTTCCTTGAATATAAATCGAGAACCACCGCCAGATATAACCAGCCTTGCCAGGTGCTTATGTAGGTAATATCAGTTACCCACGAGGTATCAGGTTACAACAAACTCTCGATTTAAATGGTTAGGTGGCACAATCTGAGGACGACCACGACCATAACTTTTATGCTTCTTATATCCTCGAACAGCGGTAATGCCATTGTCTTTCATGATCTTCAACACACGATTAGGTCCACAGCTTTCACCTAGCTCTTTAAGATCCAGCGTAATGCGACGATAACCATAGATGCCATAACTGGCATCATAAGAAGAACGGATTAGTTGTAATAACCATCTATCTTCAATTGTTCTGCCTGATTCGGGTTCATGTAGCCAAGCATAATAGCCAGCACGAACAATCTTAAGAACTCGACACATCGTTTTAATCTTAAATTGATGGCTGTATTCCAGAATAGACTGATACTTTACTCGGGCAGGCTTGCAAAGTACCTTGCGGCCTTTTTTAAGATGTCCCGTTCCTCTTCAGTCTGTTTAAGCTGACTTTTAAGGCGAAGGATTTCTTTCTTTGCCTCGAGCAATTCATGTTCATCAGGGCTGTTGCGTAAAGGTTGCACTGCCTTTAGCCATTTATAAATGCTGTGTTGTGATACGCCTAAACGTTCTGCGACATCAGTGACAGAATATCCACGTTCAGTAATCAATTTAACAGCTTCATCTTTAAACTCTGGGGTGTATCGTTGTCCACTCATAATGTTCTCTCCTATGTAAAAGAATAGACGATATTTGTCTAGGAGAGTGGTGGCAGTCCAGTGAGACTTGATCTGACAGGCACAATAAAAATGGGTAACTGCCAGATCAAGTTTTATCTAGTACACTTCATGCATATTTAAATACAGTCCAATAACTTTATATTCACTTTTCAAAAAGTTCACAAAAAGGAATATATTCAACCTCTCTTGGAATTAAAGGCTCGTCATCAGGTCTTAATGCTATTCTTTCGATATCATTAACCCCAACCTCCCAAGCATTTTTAATAATAAGCTCTTTCTTCTTAATAGAAAACTTTTCAAATTCAGGATATGGATAGAATTGATTATTAAAAAATGCACCAAAACTTAACTTATATGAGCCATATTTCTTATATTCTTTTTCAAAATTATTCCAATTTTGATTTGTAGATGGCGTCATTTCATGAATACGGCTAAGCATAGTCATAAGTTTATATTTATCATTAGTCATAATATTTTCTGATATCAAAACTCTATAATGATATGGATTATCTTTAGATATCCCCCTTATTATAGAAAATCTAAGTCTTTCCAAATTATCAACCTGACCTAATTGCTCGTATAAATCCATAAAGACATTTTCTCCTCCTGCTTTCTTAAAAATCAAAAAGATAATAGGAGGACTATCAACGAAATACATAAAAGCTAAACCGTACCATCCTGCTTCATCCCATAATTCAGGTTTTATAAGAGTAGTAATAGCAATTTGATCATGGCGTATAGAATCTAAGTTTTCGAAATTTGGAGCATTTTTTTGGTCCCCCATCTGAATTTTTTTAGCTTCGTTTTGTATATTTTTAGGATTTTTCTCATCCCATGGTAATTTTCTAATTAGTTCGAATCTAGTTCCTTTATTACCATTGAGGCAATCTACGAAATTTTTATGAGCATCTCTTCCCATAACATTATAAATCGCACCAAAACATGTACTAAAAGCAATTGATCTTGTAATTGATAAGTCATTTTTAAAAGATGATTCTAAAAAATCATCAATATTAGGAATATGATAGATCTTGACCAAACATTCTATTATGAATTGGACAGACCATTCAAAAAATATCTTTTCCCTATTTTTATCTAAATAACCCCATTGAAAAGAAGAACAGAAAATATCTACAACCCATCCTTTCGGAGATTTATTAAACTGATGTGTTATGGTGCAATTTTCATCATCGTCCCCAATAATATTTATGCTTAACGAGCTAATTTTTGTAAGAACATTCTCAATTGGATTTGTCGAAAAAAAATTTTCGATTGTAGTCAAAATAGATTCTGTTAATTCAATATAAGGAGAGCGATTAGGGAAATGAACTTTAAACTCACATCCTGCTACTTTTGTTGTGTAAACATTAGACTTTCCTAATGTAGGTAAAACTTTGGATGTAGGATGCTCAATATCTGCATCTCTTATCAATATAAGAGTACTTTCATGATCATCAATATCTGAAACTTCAAACTCTTCTTTGAATTTATCTTCATAACCTAAAAGGTAGATTAAGACTCCATATGAAGAGAAAAAACCAAGCTTATCTAGGAAATCAGGTAAATATTCAAATTCTTTAATTTGTTCCAATGAACAATTTAATAATAAATGTGCAATACAACCATCAAAAATAGTTATTTTATCCGGACTAATATAATTATCATCAATAGCATTTGAGCTTAAGAAGGCTAATTCTGCCCAATGCAAGGATTGGGGAATCCTTCCCAACTCCAACTCTTTCCATGCAAGTTGCCAATACACTTTTATAGCTGAGGGTAAGATCAATTGTTCTTTATGAAAATAATTCGCTAGAAGGGATGCAGAAAATAATAAACTTCCTCTACTTGCCCATTTAAGACCAACTTCTGAATATGCTTCAGACAATAATATATTTGCATAAACCATTTCATCATATGTTTCTCTTTTATTTAAACCTGCAAAAGCTTTACCTAAAAATTTAATCGCTAGGTAAGGCTTATTATCTTTTAATCGCTTTAAACCACGGTTAAGTTGCAATTCCGCTTTTTTGACCTCACTAAGTCGTAAACCTGCTTGCTCAGTGAAATAATCTAAAAGATCTTCGTACTCTTCATATTTATCAAAAATGATATCTAACTGTTTAAATAGATTAAAAAATTTATCAAAAGGGAAACCTATTAAATTACTTCCTAATTGACAATTTTTAAGAGTTCTTATTAATAATTCTTTGCAATATTTATCATCTTGGAATTTAAAAATTAACTGTAATAAATCTAAGTGAATAGATGCCATCAATGAATTGCTTGGACGACTTTCATCTTTTGATATCTGATCCAATACGCTGATGGTATGTTTACAAATATTGTCTATATCTACATTGCGCTGTATATCATCTGAGTAACTATATCTTCCATAGTAAATTGTTAATAAATTTACTAGCTTTTCCCAATTTTCTGAGTTTGTATTACCATTAAGATTTTCAAAGGTTAGCTCTAAGTTATCCTCAAATATTGAATAATCTTCAAACCACCAATGAGCAGCCCAAGCATACTGATAATGAGCTTCTAATAGTTGATTCGATGTGCCGAACTTCTTCGCAACTCGTATAGCCCTATCAAATAAACCCTGAGTATCAATTATAGCTAATTCTAATTCCTTACTCAGAATAGCTACCTCTAGGAAATAATCTACCTGCTCCAATGAAATTTTAGATGGGTCTACAGTTTCTTTAATGAGTTTAGTAAGTCTATCTAATTCTTTTTGTTTCTGATAATCATCAGCACTTAACTCAATTTCCCGTTTATAAGACGTGGGAATACTTAGTGTATCAATTGCTAGAAATTCTAACTGATTTTTATAAATTTGATCTAATATCCAACTTAAATCCAAAATACGTATATCTATTGAATATTGCTTATTTAATTCATCTTCTAGTTTACTTCTTTGATCAGCTTTAATTGATTGATTTGTTATACAGAAGATTTTTAAATAACCTCTATATGTTTCGATAATTTTTTTAACATCTTTTTTACACTTGGATTTCCAGTCTTTTTGGGTACTTACAGCAAACGCCCAACGCTCCTGGTGAGCACCCTCATTTAACCCCTCATACCACAATAGTTGGTTCTGTGATGATACAGGAAATGTTTGAGTATCTGTTTTTCCATCACCACCAGCAACAGGTCCTGTTTGTTCCAAAAGATTTGGACAAATAATTTTTTCACATAATTTTTTTGCAAATGTTTCAAATTCTAGTTCTTGGCTACGTATATTAAGTGTAGCTAGATAATGCTCTAACTGAACCCTATCCAATGTTCCAGATTCAACTACAATAGAGCTAGAAAACTCTTCTGGTCTTCTATCTTTTAAAAATTCTTTGGCAGAAAACTCTTTTGAATATTGCATCACACACCAAATTTTAAATTTTATTTAATTTATAATAACTTAGATTGATTTTCAATCAATTGGTAACAGATGAAAGAAACAATTTTTTGGTCTAGATCTTAATAAAAAATATACAATATTTCTAGAAGATATTAATTCACTGTTCCTAAAATATTCATGTTAAGTATATTTTAAAAATTACGTTCACATATGGAATTTTTGATATCAAAAATGAATTTTTATAAAATTTATATGGATTTTTTTTAGTATTTTTATTTTAGGTATTTTTTCTAATTTTTAACTTAAATAACAGTATGTTATGAAATAATTCCATATTTTAATATATACATTAAAGCCGTTGTTGTCCATCCAAAACATCTATATGTTGTTCTTGTGGAATATTTTCATAGTACTCGCAATATTGGTTATTCTTTTCATCATAATTCAGCATAAATTTATAAAATTTATACTTATTAATATTTTGCTTCTCTATATTCCAAAATAATAGGGTTCTTTCATAAATCATTTTTAACTCAGTTCTAAATTATAAATCCCTGCGATTAAACTGAATCTTAATCCCAATCTTTTGCCACGGTTGCGATATCGCTCAGCAAGGATTTTG
>NZ_JBWYIY010000034.1:0-8682 GCF_056779975.1 Acinetobacter sp. ANC_7511 | reverse complement strand
ACTGATCTTTCAACCCTTGCAATTGGTCTTGGGTTGCTTGGCTGATTACACCATTTGCTGCTGTAATTGCCTCTACCAATTCATCATGCTTAGCTTCCGCTGTCTCAACAGCTTCTGCTGCTTCTGAAGAATTTAAAGTGATAAGATTATCAACTGCATTATTTAATTCTTCATGAGCATTATCTACATTGTCAATACTTGGCTTATCACCAATATTTTTATTAAAGTCGTCTACAAGCTTTTGAGCTTCTTGAATTTCTTTTTCTAATTCTGATTTAGTTTCTTCAGTATATGGATCATTTGGATCTTCATTTTCCAACTTATCCTTTGCCTTTTCCAAATCAGCTTCAAGATTATTAATTGCTTCTTCTAATTTAGCAGCATCTTTAGCTTCTTGACTTTTTAAAGCTTCTTCAACAGTAGCAATTAAATCATCAGCCGTCTGGTCAAGTAATTCTTGACTTGATTCTGGGTCTTTTAAAACAGCTTCTGCATCATTAATAGCATTTTCAACTCGCTGTTTTTCATCACCATCCAATTGATTTAATGAATTTTTAGCATCATTGATTGCATCAACTAATTTGCTGAGATCTTTGGACGGTTGTTTTGTGTCACTTGATCCATTAGCAGCATCAAATACAGCTACGCCAACTCCAACTGCACCTAGTGCTAGTGCACCACCAGCTAACCAATTGTTTAAGATTGTAGCGCCAGTTCCAGCACCACCTTCAAGTAACGCTTCTATGCTTTCTAAAGGATTGTATTCTACGTTTTTGAAATCAAGGACATACATTTCACCGTTTTGATTACGGAAAACAAGATCTGAAGTTTCATAATTGAAGTTATCTAAAGTAATTGTTTCCCCGTTATTTAATTTAATAATGACCTGATTATCATTCACAATCAGCTCTTGAACATCTTCAGGAGCCACGTCGATCATTACAACTGAGTCTTCAACAATTTTAATTATATTGCTTTCTGAAGTGATCGTATTATTCAAGGTTTTTTTTGAGATAATCTGAGTTTGCATATACAAAATACCCATAGATTTAAAGAAATTTTACTTAATAGCATTAAACGATCATTTAGTTTTCTAATCAAGATTTTTTTAGATTAAAAATCATATATTTCAATATATTGTGATTTGTATCACACTATTTTTTAATAAAATTGATTTTATTTTATACAGCAACTAAATGATCTTAAGTAGACTGCTATTTACAAATTCAATACGTTGCTTACTTATTGTTCATCTTTTTTCTTGCTTTTAATTTTCATTATTTAATTTCAGAAACTCAAATTTTTTTTTGAAAAAAGCAATGGTATAATCTCAAAAAAATGAATAATTTTTATGAAATATTTTTCTTGCGCGCAGTGTAATCGGCAAATCTTTTTTATGAATTCTACATGTACTCATTGTGGAATTAATTTAGGATATGTTGTAGAAGAAAAAGAAATGGGAAGTTTCCATAAACATACTATTCAGTTGTGGAAATCTATTAATCCCAAATTCAAAAATAAACTTTATAAACCCTGTTTTAATTATTTGCATCATCATGTATGCAATTGGATGATTCCTGCAGAAAGTTCTGATATTTACTGTGACTCTTGCAAACTAACCTCTATTATTCCAAATTTAAATAATCCTGATCACACCGTCTATTGGAGTAGATTAGAGCATGCGAAACGTCGTTTCCTTTATATGATGCAACAACTAAATATCATGCCGAGACCAAAAAAAAATGATCAAGATCAATTTGGAATTAGATTTAATTTTTTGATGCCCGAACCAGATCTTCCTGTTTTAACTGGGCATGCTCAAGGTACAATTACATTAAATGCAAGCGAAGCAGACGTCGTATACCGCGAAACAACCCGAATAAAAATGGGTGAAAACTATCGAACCCTACTCGGTCATTTTCGCCACGAAAGCGGGCATTACTATTTTGATCTCATTCAAGAGCTTCGACCAGATCTCATTGATGCGTTCAGAGTAATGTTTGGAGATGAACGACAAGATTATGCTGAGGCTTTAAAGCGACATTATCACGAAGGTCCACCCATAGACTGGCAGAAAAATTTTATTAGTTCCTATGCAAGTGCTCACCCATGGGAAGATTGGGCAGAGACTTGGGCACATTATTTACATATGATGGATACCTTAGAAACAGCATACTATGCGGGTCTGAGTGTTCAATCTAAACGTGCTGATCTCCCAAGTATGACGATCGAAGAAAATCCGATTGGTGCTAAAAACTTTGAAACTGTTTTACAAAACTGGTTAATCATCACTTTTAACTTAAATGCACTTAATCGCAGTATGGGTTTAGATGATGCATACCCATTTACGCTATCAGATAAAGTCTTAGACAAGCTCAGATTTATTCATCACAAACTATTAGAAATTTCATTTCAAAAATAAATATTTTTGCTTTATCAAAGGTTGAAGTTACTTATTATTTAAATACAATCTTCACCAAGTCTTAATGATTGTGTGTAAATGAAAATAAACGAACAGATTGTACTCGTTACAGGTGGGGCACGAGGCCTTGGCTTGGCTATTACCAAGGCATTATTGAGCGATGGCGCTCGTGTCGTTGTCAATTATCATAGTAGTCATGAGTCCGCTAAGACATTAAAACTTTCACATCCTGATCAAGTTTTTAGTTATCAAGCGGATATTACTGATGCAGATCAAGTTTCAGAAATGTTTAACGCTGCCAAACTGCATTTTGGTGAAGCTATTCATTCAATTGTGAATAATGCACTCGTTAGTTTTAAATTTAACGGGGATGCAAGACCAAATATTTCACAAATACAATGGAATGATATGCACACTCAGTTTGAGGGTGCTGTCAAAGCTGCCCTTAACACCACTCAAGCCGCTTTAGCCGACATGAAAGCTAATCGATTCGGTCGAATTGTGAATATAGGTACAAACTTGGTGCAAAATCCTGTTGTGCCATATCATGACTATACTACTGCAAAATCTGCCCTTCTCGCATTTACCAGAACATGTGCCCATGAGTTGGGTGAGTTTGGAATTAATGTCAATATGTTGTCTGGTGGATTACTTCAACAAACTGATGCAAGTAAAAGCACGCCACAGGAAGTTTTTGATTATATTGCTTCCGCTACCCCCTTGCGTAAAGTAGTCACTCCTGATGAGTTTGCTTCAGCCATTTTAATGTTTTTGTCACCGTACTCCAAAGCTGTCACTGGTCAAAATTTAATAGTGGATGGCGGTTTGGTTAAAAATTAATAACGATGCTTAGAGCTTAGGCTATTTTTAATTAAGGAATAGCCTACCTATATAACCCCAATCGCTTGCTCATAGAGTATTTATGAGTGTTATTTTACAAGGATTTCATGAAACATATGTCTAAGCCATTGATGGCTGGTCTTATGATGACAGGACATATGCCAGTATTGTTTAACACCATATGTCGGGAAAGCAATAGGTGCATCAAAGATTTTTAAATTGCCTCGTGATAATAAAACTTCACTTAGATAGTAAGGCACTGTAGCAATCGCATCAGTTTCTTGAACAACAAGACCAACACCAAGATAACTTGGTAATCGCATTAAAATATTTCTTTTGAGTTCAAGGTTTAACAGCTCATTTTCAATATGGTAATGCCCCATTCCCGCATCAATATCAATGTGTGATTCTGCCAAATACTGTTCTTTACTGATTGAATCTCCCGTTAAACGCGGGTGATCTTTTGCTGCAATAACAACATAATATTGCTCAAACAATTTTTGTTGATAAAAGCCATTTTCTAAATGCGGCAAAAATCCTAGTGCAAGATCAATTTCACCATTTGCCATTTGATAACTTGTTTCAGAAGTTATTGGACGCACATTTAATCTGACATGAGATGCTTTTGCTTTTAGATATTGGGAAATCTTAGGCAGTAATACTAAATGCGAAACATCAGTCATCGCCAAGGTGAATTGCTGATCTGATATAGCTTCATCAAAATCGATCGTAAAATTATTAATCGCTTCAACTTTACTTAATGCTTCACTGACCAATGGGAATAATTGCTTTGATAATTCCGTCGGGATCATTTCATTCCCAATTCTTAAAAAAAGCGGATCGTTATAATGTTGTCGAATTTTATTAAGAATATTACTTACAGCAGGTTGACTCATCTGCAATTGTTCAGCAGCAATCGAGACACTTTTAAATTTATAAACATGAAAAAAAATACTGAGTAATTTGCAATCTAATTCGTACACGAAACGCGCCTTCTCCTAGTAGATGAGAATCTAAAGTCAAATAAGATCTCATAGTACTTTTATATTTTTATTTTTTCTAGGATCTATTCTGACATTCTCTACAACCATCCCATAAAAAAAGAGCGAAAAATCGCCCTTTTTTATCATCATCCAAGCTCGAATCATTTAGAAATTATAAATTGCTACAGCACTGACACGATTATCTTCACCTGTGTTAGAACCATTTGGCGTAGATACCACAGCTTTACGCTCACCATACACATATTCCAACCCAAGGCTAATCGGTTTGATCGGGCTATAGAATGCATTGACCCAACCTTGCCAAAGTTCTTTATTCACCTCATTCAACTTAATACCAAGTTTATTTGTGGTTTCATGATAAAGACCTGCTTGATAAGCAGCACTTACATCTTGATTCATATAACCAAACCCAACAGTTCCACGCCATTGAGGATTAAATTGCTGAGTTAAACCTATCGTAATTGAGTCAAATTCATTCTCATCTAAAATTTCACCAGATGAGCTACGACTGATACCAGGATTCGTCCATGAAACGAAACTGCTATCTCCTTTTACATGATAGTAGTCAGCTTTCAGTGTAGTTGAAGGAGTTAATTTATATTGCATACCAAGTCCTACGCCCCATGCAACGACTTCATCAACTTCTGTTTTCTTTTCATTGACCATAGTACGTAAACTGAGTTTAGCATCATCATTTAATTGATGATTCAATCGCGCTGTGACTGCAGGTGTACGCATTTTTGATAACCCATCTTTTGGATCTTCAGCTGCAATGACTAAACCTGTTGCTGGCGCTAAATTCATACTATAACGAACTTGAGGGGTTCGTTTTACAGCACCACCAACATAACCTAAGGCATCAATCGTTTCAGGCATGTAGTCTGGTACAGCAAAGTTAGACCAAGTTTGACCAATTAACCATTTATCGTAATTCATATAAGCATGACGTATACGAAGATTATCAAATCCAGTCCCACCCAAGAAATCGACTTCAACTTTACCTGAAACTTTTTTATCATTGATTTGACTATGAATATCCAAACCTAAACGTGTTGCCGCAAGAGTCGACTTCAATTGATCACTTGCTTCACTTTGTCCCGCTAAAGGAACTTTATTAATATTATTATATAGGCGATCTGCCGCACTACCTTCGGCTTGATATGAGGCATCTAGACGAACATTTCCATAAAAATTAAAAGTTGTATCTTTACCAACATTTAATTTTGGTTGTGGTCTAACTGATTCTGTCTTTAATGTCTCAATCGATTTTGCCTGTACAACAGCATTCTTCTGTTGTTGTTCCATCATTGATTTAAGTGCTTCGATTTCTTGACGTAATTGCTCTATTTCAGACTGTTGTGTGCTTTGTGCAAACGTTGCAGTAGAGGTTAAAACAGCTAATGAGATTAAACTTAAAGTAAATGGTTTGTTTGAAAAGATCATCCTAATCTCTCTTATCCTATAAAATGGTTTAGAAGTCTAAATAACAGCCACCTTCTGGCAGCTGTCTTATTTATAAAGAATTTTTACTGAGCTTGTTCTACGACTTTAGAAGAGTGTACAGATTCTTCCTGAGCAATTTTTCCATCTACTGAATTTTTCAGATTCACCATAAAAATTGCTAACGCTGCAATCACACCAGGAATTGCGATTACCAAGAAATTCATTTGGTGCGGAAGTTCCATGGTTAACAAAGCACCAGTGAGTACTGGACCTACGATTGCACCAATTCGACCAATACCAGATGCCCAACCCATACCTGTTGAACGAACTGTCGACGGATAATATTGTGCGACGAATGTATAAAGTAGAATTTGTGAGCCAATCGTTGCAGCGCCCGCGATTGCAATTAGCGTATACAACACGATTTGTGGACTATTAAAGCCGAGAAGGATAAGTGCAAGTGCACCGCACACGAACATAATTGTGAGTACTTTTTTGATGTGGAAACGATCTGCAAGATATCCACCACCGATTGCACCCACCATACCACCGATATTTAATGCAAATAGGAAGATCATACTTGCACCAAGCGAGTAACCCGCTTGAATCATAAGCTTTGGCAACCAGCTTCCTAAAGCATAAACCATAAGCAAACACATAAAGAATGCGATCCAAAACATGAATGTACTAAAGGTACGACCTTGCTGGAATAATGCTTTTAAAGGAGCTTCATCACCTGCTGTGACTTCATCTAATACAAATTGAGTGTCAGCAGTAATATTTTTTTCAGGTGCGATTTTCTTAACATTAATTCGCACTTGCTCGGTTTGGTTTTTGTTGGTCAGGTACATCAAAGATTCTGGTAGGAATTTCCAAATCAACGGCAATGCGATTAAAGGCAATGCAGCGATATAGAACATAATTTTCCAGCCATATTGTGGAACTAACCAAGCACCTAATAATGCTGACGTCATACCACCAATTGCATATCCACTGAACATAAGAGCAACTAAAGTACTTCTAATTCGCTTAGGTGCATATTCAGTCATTAAAGCAACAACGTTAGGCATCACACCGCCAATACCCAGACCAGCAAGAAAGCGTAAAATACCAAATTCAGTCGGATTTGATGCAAATGCCCCCAAAAATGTAAATCCACTGAAGATTGCCACACAAATCATGATGGTTTTTTTACGACCAAGCTTATCTGATAATGTACCAAATGACATAGCACCGAACATCATCCCAAATAAAGCTGTACTTGCTAACAATCCAGCTTGTACTGAAGTTAATGCCCATTCCTGCATTAATAAAGGTAATGCAACTCCGTAAATGACAAGATCATAACCATCAAAGATAATAATCAATAAGCACCAAAACAATACACCCCAATGAAATGGTGTGAACTTAGCATCATCAATCACACGATTGATATTTAATTTGTTTGCTTCCAAGGTTGCGCCTCCTGCAAATAAACTCTCCAAAAATATGACGCAACATTGACTTAAAGCTGAAAAAATGTCCAAAACCGAATATATCTATATATATACCTTCAAGGTCTAAATAATCTCGAGGGCTTATTTCTATTATGATTGAATAAAAATTAGACGAATAATTACTTAAAAAAAAAATTCTTTGAGAATTTCTAATTTGAATTTTTTATTGCAACCTACTTTTTCTTTAAAGTTAAAATTATTTGTTTGAAATTTATCAAAAAAAATTAAGCCCCTTTTCGGGGCATAAGCTAAAGTCGTAGTTATTTTGAGTATTTAAGATTTTTGATTGCTATTTTTTATCCAATAGCTTTAGACCTAAGTCTAATTATTGTATTAGACCCTATCTAAATTAAATTTCTATCATACTTAATTGCTTCTAAATCATACACTTGGTAAATACAATCTATTAGAGACATGATGTCCTCGCTCTCATCTAGATTACGTATCGTCATAAATACTGGACTTACTGCAGTTTCATCTAAAATTGGGATGTAAAGCAAATGGGATAGCTGAATTGATTTCGCACTTTCTGGAACAATACAAATACCTTCACCAGCTGCAACCAATCCAAGAGATAGCTGAATTTCTCGCACCAAACGTATATTTTTAGGTTCTAAATTATATTCTGCAAACAAGGCTTGGACTTGAGTTGCAAAGCTAGGGGTTGTATGGCTAGGGTATAAAAAAATATTTTCATCAGAAATATCAGATAGATAAACACCTTCTTTTTTTAAACTTAAAGGATGACTCGCATGCACTGCCATCATTAAGCGCTCTTCACGAAGCAAAATTCGCTTCAATGCTGGATCTGAAATTCTAAGCCGCCCAAATCCAACATCAATCTTCCCCTCTTTGAGTGCTTTAACTTGTTCTAGCGTGGTCATTTCAACAAGTTCAATCTTTAAGTGGGGTTGCTGCTGCCTATATAAATATACAATTTTAGAAAGCAGCCCATAAAGCAGTGACCCGACAAACCCCATTGTTACTGTACGTTCAACTAGACCTATACGCTTAGTCATAGACTTAACTTCTTCAGCATTGGCAAGTAATTTCACTGCGTGCTGATAAAAGAAATATCCGGCTTGTGTTGTTTTTAATGGACGGCTACCTCGCTCAAATAAAGCAATGCCAAGCTCTGATTCCAAATTTTGAATTTGTCTACTTAATGGTGGCTGCGCAATAAATAACTTTTCGGCTGCTTTTGTAAAACTTTGTTCTTCTACCACTGCGACAAAATATCGTAGATGTCTAAGCTCCATGACTTTCATACCTTTTAAATATATTAAAATGCAAAAATGATCTTCGACTCTATTTTTGCATTCTTTTAAGGTATACCACATGAAATACACAATGCAAGAATGCGTAGAGTGGAAATGATTACATCAGTTGAAACCTTGCTCGTTGAAATCCCGACGATCCGCCCACACAAGATGGCGGTCGCAACGATGCAAACTCAAACCTTAGTCCTCATTAAAAT
>NZ_JBWYIY010000033.1:0-8850 GCF_056779975.1 Acinetobacter sp. ANC_7511 | reverse complement strand
CATTGGGTGCATCAGGTGCGCGTTTGGTGACGACTGCTCTCAACCAACTAGAAGCAACTGGTGGCAAATATGCATTGTGCTCTATGTGTATCGGTGTGGGTCAAGGCATCGCTTTAATTATTGAAAAAGTTTAACAGCAATTTTTGGACAGACGCTTTATGGTGAAACACATGATGAAGCGTAATAGGGATAAGTTATGAGTCAGTTATATGGAAGTTTGTTTTATCAGAATGATGTAAATATCATATTTAGTGATGAAGCACTCGTAAAATATATGTTGCGTGCAGAGGTTGCACTGGCTCAAGCTCAAGCTGAAGTTGGTGTTATTCCCTTAATTGCTGCTGAAACGATTCAACGTGTTGCAGCACAAGAAATTCATTCCATTATTAATTTTGATCATTTGGCACAGTCCAGTGGTCTCGCTGGCAATATTGCAATTCCATTCGTAAAGCAATTCACTGCTGCTGTGAAAAAAATCAATGAAGATGCTTCTCGTTATGTGCATTGGGGTGCGACCAGCCAAGATATCATTGATACGGCCTTTATGCTGCAAGCTCAAGATGCGTTACAGCTGATCGAAAAGCAACTTATCCAGGCTATTCAGGCAACTAAAAAACTGACGATTCAATACCGTGATCAGGTGATGATCGGACGTACATGGTTGCAACAAGGTTTACCGCTTACCTTTGGACATAAAACAGCACGGTGGCTCTCTAGTTTAGATCGAGATTTAAAGCGTGTTCAGCAGTTACAGCAACATGTCTTAACAGCGCAGTTAGGTGGTGCGGTAGGTACTTTAGCTTCATTAACTGAATATGGTTCGGCTGTAGTGAGTACCTACGCACAAAAACTTGGTTTAAATACACCCGTATGTACATGGCATGGGGAGCGAGATCGTGTAGCCGAAATTGCACATGTACTTGCAACGATTACAGGAAACTTGGGCAAGATGGCCCGTGACTGGTCACTCATGATGCAAACAGAAATTGCAGAAGTGTTTGAACCGAGTGGTGCTGGGCGTGGAGGGTCATCGACGATGCCTCATAAGCGTAATCCTGTTGCAGCTGCTTCAATTCTAGCCGCTGCAAATCGCGTCCCTGCATTAATGTCAAGTATCTACCAAAGCTTAGTACAAGAACATGAACGAAGTTTAGGTGCATGGCATGCTGAATGGCTAGCGTTACCAGAGTTATTTCAACTGACGGCGGGCAGTTTAAGTAGAGCAATCGATGTATTTACGGGATTAGAAGTAGATCCTGAAAATATGTTCAGAAATTTAGAGTGCACGCAAGGATTAATCATGGCTGAAGCACTGATGATGTCACTCGCACCTCAGATGGGTCGATTGAATGCACATCATCTTGTGGAAGCTGCTTGTAAGCAAGCAGTTGCCGAACAACGACACTTACTCGATGTTGTACAAAATAATCCAGAAATATTAGCTATTTTTGATCTAGATCAACTCCGTCAGATTTTTAATCCGCAACATTATCTAGGAAATACTCAAGCACAAATAGATGCGGTACTAGAGAGCGTTCAAGGAAGTACACCATAATGACATTAATCAATAATCGTAATGGTCAGCAGCTTGCGGTCTATCGTTTTGGTGACGATACAAAACCAAGCATCATTTTTTCAAACTCACTGGGCACTGATCATGGCATGTGGCAAGCCCAAATTGATTATTTTTCCAAAGATTATGATGTGATTTGCTACGACACACGTGGTCATGGAAGAAGTAGTGTCATTGAAAATACCACAATCATTGATTTAGCCAATGATGTCCTTGATGTACTCAATCATTTCTCTATAGAAAAAGCGCATTTTTGTGGTATCTCCATGGGGGGAGTTACTGGGATTCAATTAGGCATAATTGCACCAGAGCGTTTTAACTCTATTACCATTGCAAATTCAGCAGCAAAAATTGGAAATGCCGAGGCATGGTTGAGTCGTGCAGATGCGGTTGAACAAAATGGTTTGGCTGATATCGTCAGTACTACACATACGCGTTGGTTTAGTGAACAATTTGATTATTTACACGATGTGACAGCTCAAAAAACCATTCAGAGTTTGTCTGTCACTCAGCCTAAAGGCTATGCAGCCTCTTGTCGTGCCTTAGCTCAGACGGATTTACGCAATCAACTTGGAAAAATTATTGTGCCTTGTTTGGCATTATGTGGCGGCTTAGATCCTGTGACCACAGTGAATGATGGTGAGTTTTTAAAACAACATATACCTGACTGTCAACTTGCAGTCATAGATGCATCGCATTTATCCAATATTGAGCGACCAGTTGAATTTAACCAAGCATTGCTTGCTTTTATTCAGTCTTAAGCACATCTGAACATCAAATAATTTCAATTTTAAAGAGGAACAACCTCATGAATGATGAAGAACGTTATAAGCAGGGGCTAGAAGTCCGTACTGAAGTCTTGGGTGAAGCCCATGTCGGGCGTTCACTTGAAAATTTAAACGAATTTAATGCTGATTTTCAAAACTTTATTAGTCGTTTTGCATGGGGTGAGGTTTGGTCAAGACCAGGACTGCCAAGACACACACGTAGTTTGGTGACGATTGGAATCTTACTTGCATTGGGGCGTGAAGCAGAGCTCAGAATGCATATTCGTGCTTGTTTCAACAATGGCGTTACCAAAGATGATCTTAAAGAATTATTTTTGCATGCGTCTTTATATGCAGGTCTGCCTGCAGCCAATGCTGCAATGCATATGGCAGAAGAAGTATTTGCAGAGTTAGGCATTTCGCCTGAGAAAATTAAATAAACGGACGATATTTTAAATTGAATAAGGAGAGATTCATGTCTCAAATTCTGATGGGTGCTTATGCACAGCGAAATACAGATGATCATCCACCAGCATATGCACCGGGATATAAAACCAGTGTATTACGTTCCCCGAAAAATGCACTGATTTCGATTGCGCAAACATTAACCGAGGTTACTGCACCTCACTTTAGCGCAGACTTATTGGGTCCTAAAGACAATGATTTAATTTTAAATTATGCAAAAGATGGTTTACCTGTTGGTGAACGCGTCATTATTCATGGTTATTTACGTGATCAATTTGGTCGTCCTGTTAAAAATGCTTTGATTGAAGTATGGCAAGCGAATGCCTCAGGACGTTATCGCCATCCAAATGATCAGTATGTGGGAGCTATGGACCCTAACTTTGGTGGTTGCGGTCGAATGCTCACAGATGAAAATGGATTCTTCATTTTTAGAACGATAAAACCAGGACCTTATCCGTGGCGTAACCGTATCAATGAGTGGCGTCCAGCACATATCCATTTTTCTGTGATGGCAGATGGCTGGGCACAGCGTTTGATTTCCCAGTTTTATTTTGAAGGCGATACATTAATTGATAGCTGTCCAATTTTAAAAACTGTTCCTTCAGAACAACAGCGAAGAGCTTTAATTGCGCTCGAAGACAAGAGCAACTTTATTGAAGCAGATAGTCGTTGCTATCGTTTTGACATTACTTTACGTGGTCGTCGTGCGACATATTTTGAAAATGATTTGACTTGATAGGGAGCATCAGGATGAATGGCTGGAAATTTGAAGAATTACATGAAACACCATCTCAAACAGGTGGTCCATATGTCCATATTGGATTAATGCCTAATCAAGCTGGTATAGAAGTATTTGAGCATAGCTTCAATAATCAAATGGTGAAAGATGGCACTCAAGGTGAACGTATTCGCCTCGAAGGGCAAGTTTTTGACGGTTTGGGTTTACCACTTCGCGATGTACTCGTAGAAATTTGGCAAGCTGATGCCAATGGTGTTTATCCAAGTCAGCAGGATACGCAAGGGAAGCAGCCAGATCCAAACTTTTTAGGTTGGGGTAGAGCGGGTGCGGATTTTGACACTGGTTTTTGGAGCTTCGATACGATCAAACCAGGTGCTGTTCCTGGACGTAAGGGTTCACAGCAAGCACCACATATCGCGCTGGTTATTTTTGCGCGTGGTATCAATTTAGGTTTACATACTCGAGTTTACTTCGAGGATGAAGCTGAAGTGAATGCGAAAGACCCAATTTTGAATGGTATTGAGTGGGCGCCACGTCGTCAAACACTCATTGCTAAGCGTGAAGAGCGTGATGGTCAGATCGTTTATCGTTTCGATATTCGTATTCAAGGTGAAAATGAAACAGTATTCTTTGATATTTAGATATTAGTTCAGGCTTGATCTGACATAGTTATTGACAAGAGAAAGTTATCCGTTTTTATAAAAGTGTCGAAGTCTTAAACAAAAACAGGTAACTTTCTTATATTGAATACTAACAATACAAATTATCAAACACAAAGTAGGTGATGTGTGATCCTAGACAGTATCGTGGACAATCGATCCCTCTAAATTCTTGAAATATTTCTGTTCAAAGGCTTCTGGACTTAACCAAACGTTTGCAGAATGCCTTCTGACCTGATTGTAATAAATCTCAATATAATCAAACAAGACCGCATTCGCCTCTTTTCGAGTGACAAACACACTGTCATGCACCACATGGCCTTTCAATGTATGAAAAAAGCTTTCAGTCACGGCATTATCCCAACAGTTTCCTCGTCTAGACATACTTTGAATACAATCATTTGTCAGCAAGAGTGCTCTAAAATCACGACTACAGTACTGACTGCCTTGGTCCGAATGAACCATAACACCTGTTGGATAGCCCTGACGAGCCATTGAATAATGAAACTCATTACACACCAATTGGCGGTCTATTCGATGGCTGGTTTGTCACCCCACAATACGACGACTAAATAGATCCAGCATCACACATAAATACAGCCAACCTTGCTTGGCACGGATATAAGCAATATCCGTTGTCCAAACCTTGTTAGGCTGAATGACTGTAAATTGACGCTCTAACAGATTGGGTGCTGTAGGCAAACGATGGTTTGAATCAGTGGTATGCTTGAATTTACGCGCAATCCTGCTGCGTAAACCCAGCTTTTTCAGCATTCTTCCAATAGTGCGTTCACTCATGCTTTAACCTAAATCATGCATGTCATGTACCAATGAAGGTGCACCCAATCGTGCACGATGCTGCCAATATGCGGCTTTTAAATCATTATATTTCTGCGCTGTATTGGCCTGGCGTTTTCGCCAAGCATAATAGCCTGAAGTGCTGACACCCTGAACCGTACCGGGTTTGTCGGAGAGATTTTTATTTAAGTTAGGCCACCTGACCTAACGGATTAACCTTATCATAGTACATTGCTTCAAACTCAAATGGCGATACATAACCTAGAGCACTATGTACACGCTTTTTATTGAACCAATCCACCCAGTTTAATGTCGCAAGTTGTACATCTACTAAACCTTGCCAATCTGCTTTTAGATATTCAATCACTTCTGTTTTGTATAAGCCATTCACCGTTTCAGCCAAAGCATTATCGTATGAATCACCAGTCGTACCAACTGATGCTCGTAAATTTGCTGCTTCTAAACGATTGGTATAGCGAATGGAAAGATATTGCACACCTCTATCGGAATGATGAATCACGTGCTTTGGCATGCCTCGATCATGTAATGCTTGCTCCAATGCATCGAGCACCATATCTGTATTCATTCGTGTAGATACTTTCCATCCAACAATGGCTCGTGAGAACACATCAATAATAAAGGCGGTATACACCCAGCCTGAATTGGTTCGAACATACGTGAAGTCAGCGACCTGAGAAGCATTGCTTCGCAAGGGTCAGGATGATCAGCAGTAAAATTGCGTTTCACCAAGTCAGGTGCACGCTTTTGATCATCTCGGCTACGAGTAGTTTGTTTATTCTTACCGCGCCAAACACCTTGTATGCCTAGATTTTGCATCAATCGAGCAACCGTACAGCGTGCAACAATATAGCCTTCACGTTTCAATTGTTGCCAGACTTTACGTACACCATATCGACCCGAACTTTCTTTCCAAATTCGTTTCACTTGTTCAGCATGATGCACGTCATGTAAATCGCGTTTTGAGCGCTTTTCTGGGTTCTCGGTCAGATCCAACTGTCGGTAATAGGTCGATGGTGCAATCGGTAAAATTTTACAGATTGCCTCAACACCATATAGGTCTTTATTGTTATGGATGAAATCCACCATTATTTGTGTGGGCGGTCGAGCTCCGCCTGGGCGAAAAAAGCGGCTGCTTTACGTAGAATTTCATTGGCACGCTTTAATTCTTTAATTTCACGTTCCATTTGCTTCATTTTTTCTTGATCAGATATCTGTTGTACTTTAATAGGATTTTGCTGATCTAAATGCTTTTGATGCCAGGCACGAAGTATTTCAGGAGTACAACCAATCTTAGGCGCAATTGCTGTGATTGCAGCCCAAGTAGAAGGATAATCTTTTTCGGATTCAATCAATAATTGAACCGCTCTTTCTCTGATTTCAGGGGTATATTTTAATTTTGTCATCGGGATAGTCTCTCAGAATACTGACTCTCCGACAAACCCGGTACGGTTCAGCATTGGATAGCAGCATCAGAATAGGTTTGATTTCGACCATGCTTGCCCTTTGGTTGAGCGTACCATTGAGTTTTTGGGATCAAACCAAATAGAGATATTTCCTCGATTTATTAATGCTTTGTTATAAGAAGGCTAATTGGTTGTGCGATAGATTTTAGATGTGGGCTTATTCATTTGAGAATTATAATGTTGAATAAGCCTTTATAGATAGGTTTGTGCAACAAGGCCTATTTAAAGCATCTCTTGGACAAACGACGTCTATTCTTTTGGCGTAGGCGAGAACAGTAACTTATAGGTTATTGTTCTCATTATTCAAATTTCTTCTTTCTGTCATGTCGATAAATTTTTGTACTAGAGCTTGATTTTATAATATTTGAGATTGATTGTTCTATAGATGTCCGCAATCCATCAAATAGCTGCACTTCATTAGATACTTGGAGATAATCCAATATGTTTTCGCTAAAAGATTCGATGATTTCTCGCGGATTTCTAATTCTAAAATGCTCGCTTTCAGCTAATTTTAAGAGATGTGATATTTCAGGAAATGCTTTGCTTCCAGCGAGTTTAAGCGCCATTTTATTATCTATTGATTCGTATATAAGTGTATGCGTAATATCAAATGGTGGTGAAACAAAAATGTTTTTCATATCCGGAGAATACTGTAGAGCAAAGTTTTTCAGATGCGCATCACCATTCCCAATTAAGCAGTTGAATACGATGCATTTATACATTTTTTCAACCTCAGTTATGCTTCCAGTGTATAAAAGGGTCGCTTTCAATAGTGTTTCGTAGCTCCCTGTGTATTTTGCATCGGGGTCATTTGATTTCTTCATGAGCGTCGTAAAATCTTCATAACCTAGTTTTGTACCATCACTGGATTTATCAAACCGTTCTACAACATATGTTTCTAAATTTTCAGACAAGTACGTTTGTGGCGGTTCAAGCCCACACTGTCGCGCAGCCTGCATACAAACAAATTCATTGACGGTAAGTAATGGAAATTCCGAATCAAACGACTTTACGATTAAATCTTTTTGTTGAACTGTTCTATCCGTTTGAATAGTTTTTGCATTCGGAATGCTCACTTTGGGTTGCATACCGGACAGAGAATTTCTGAGATAATATTTTTCTAATAGCTGTGGAAAAAGGGGTTCTTTACTACGGTAAGATAGGATTTCACTCAAGTTTAAAGAATCTGCGTCAGGCAAATTTAGCTCACTTTTATAAGAGAGCATTCCAATTCCTTGACTGCCTTGTAGTGCCAATAAATACATGTCATTAACTTTGGCATATCTGGCAAGTTTTTCAGCAATAAATCGTCGATTAAAACCTTCTGGTAAATTCTGAGCAAAAATTGGGTGAAGTGCACCGGAAGAATAACCATCTATGCCTTTGCGAGTCATAGTGAGTGATACATGCTGTTTTTCCTGAGTCGGCTGATAGTGGTGCACTGAACCATATGTTAAAACGCCTAATTCAGCATGATTAGCGCATACCTTAATATTAGTGATTTTGGCTGGAAGCTTTGGTGTACTCATTCGCTATCCTCCGAAAACATATTTTCAATATCATCCCAGTGGGGCAACGAATGTTGCTTCGGATATACATCAAACTGTAAACCTACTGTATCAAGTACACGCTCAAATATGTCAAACGAACCAGTAAAACGGCCATTCTCGATTTCAGAAATTGTGGTTTTGTTAATTCGAGTCAATTCTGATAATTCTTGCTGTGTATGACCAAGAGCTTTTCGTGCTATACGAATTTTTTCCCCAATTTCTACTCTACTCATCATAGCAATCCAATCACAAATATTAGCCATATAGCTAATATATCATACAAATTTTCAAATGTTAGCTATATAGCTAATATTTTATGGGTATTTAACAAAAAAGTTAGCTTAAAAATAGAATTCAACAATAAATAAAAAGGCAGATTTTTTAACTGCCTTCTTTTATTTCCTAAACTGTTAGGTGAGTTAATTATTTGTAATCAACTTACTTTTCATCGTTTTAAGAGCTTGTGTAGCATCATTATTGCCTTGATTTGCTGCCCTAGTGTACCAATCCAATGCCTTTTTATAATCTTTCGGTAAAACATCACCTTTATCGGACATTGACCCAATAACATATTGAGATTTTGCATAAACTGAATTGGCTGCTCGTTCAGCCCAATACACGCTTTTATAAATAATGAGGGCTCAATTTTAATGCTTGATACACTAACGCTGATATCATTCAAGTGTACTTAATTTAACATAATCTATATTATACGAAATCACTCTGTTAGAAACCATTTAAAGTGTCTATATTCTCACCAATAAAAATGTCTAGTTTATGATGGTTTTTACCATCATGGACTGGATATAAATTAG
>NZ_JBWYIY010000032.1:0-9319 GCF_056779975.1 Acinetobacter sp. ANC_7511 | reverse complement strand
CATTCAGGTATTTTGCGTCTATACCGATCCCCCTCAATTTTCTATGATGAACATATAGAGAGCAGGATGCTCCAGATAACAATAAGAAATCATAGCAATGGAATATGCAGGTACGACAGGAGTTATACCAACGCATCAAATACGTAAAAAAGCCCAACAGGATGTTGGGCTTTTTTATTATTTTTTATTAAATATATTCACAACGATTTCAAGAAAGATATAAACAATCAGTGAAATAAGAAATTGATATCCAGTTTCTTCTAAAACGGGAAACTTACTCCCAAATAACACGGGAGTAAACCAGGCCACAAAAAAAATAGCTATATGCTGAGCAAAGGTCTTATCGAAAATTTTAACATCTTGCGTATTTTTTATATTACCTAATTAATAGAATTATACATTAAAATCCCAATTAATATATTCTATATATCTGAAAAATAAAGATATTTTTTTAAAGTGTACTAATTTAACAGCTAACTATCGTAGTAAATGAAGAAAAAGAATTTAAATAAATTAGCTCTGAGACCGTAATTTTCTATACGATATAATTATTAAATTATCATTTTATATTAAGTAGATAGATTGTGAATGAGTTTCCAATTAACCCAAAATCATTAGATGAAGCTTTAGATTTAAGTGAAGACATTCTAAAAGGAATAGAATTAGCAAATACATCACTAGTGAGTTGTACTTTAAAGGCAAGCAGATTGGCTAGATTGCTTAATGATTTTGAATATCAGAGAATTTTTGCTTTTGAAAGTAGTGGATATCCTAGTACTCCTAACGGTGTTAGTGAGGAAATTTGGAAATTGTGTCAAAAAGCTAATAGAACTTACAAGGAGAAAGTAACTAGTGATAACGTCGAAAAAGAAGTAGAAAAGGCCAATATTAAGTCTGTGGGATCAATAGAAACAGAGATGGGGACCTTAAAGGAAAATTTACGAATAGCTTATGATCCAAATATTTCAATTAGTTCAGCTAATCCAAACCAATATGTAAGTCCTGGTGTAACTAGCAATTCAGGTGAAAGAAGAAATTTAAGAAAGCGTATTCAAGAACTTTCGCAGTTATTGGATGAAAGAAGAGGATTCCTTTATGAATACGTTTCTATTAAAAACTATGAATTAAAATATTCAAAAATTACATCAGATATTTTTTCAAGAACAAGAAATAATGTTGATTCAAAAATTGGAAGCTTAATTCCCTTATCGGTCCAAAAATTTGCATCTGTTTATGAAAATTTAAATTCTGATAATACAGAGGATTGGTCAAATGCAGTCCATAGCTGTCGTAGGATTCTACAAGACACAGCAGATGTAATTTATCCAGCTAGAGCCGATAAAGTAATTGATTTAGGCGGGAACAAATCTAAAACCATTAAATTAGGACCTGATAATTATATAAATAGACTTATCGCATATGTTGAAGAAAATACTGATTCGAAACGGTTTGAAGAAATTGTAGGTTCTCATATGAAATATTTAGGTGAACGATTAGATGCTATTTTTCAAGCAGCTCAAAAAGGATCACATGATATTATTTCAACGAGAGAAGAGGCTGATAGGTATGTCATTTATACATATTTAGTTATTGGAGATATCTTATCTTTAAAAGAAGAAATTCAGGGAATGGAGGAAAAAATATCCTAAACCGGAAATGAAAAATGCGTAAGAACTCCTACAATTAACATAATACACGTTATACGAAAGGCCCTAGATATGGGCCTTTTACTCATAGATTTTACATAGAATTACTTATCTGAAATGAGATTACAGCATAGGAGAAAAGCTCTTATGGCTTTATTTATTCTTCTGTTTTTTCCTCCATTCCTCATATTCAGCATTTAAGTGCTTCGATAATACTTTTTCAAATTTCTTTAGAGCTTCATCATAAGGAGTATTATTCGGAATGCTATTTTTTATTTTTTTCACATAGGAAAGTTTTAAGGTCCTCGCCCCATGATCGAACCAGGACTGATTATATTTATCCTGAAAGAGTCTTTTCTCCAGGTGATACAAGATTCCTATCTGCTGACGTACTCCACGATAACCAAGGTATCCTTCTAAAGCCCTGAAGTGACGCTCAAAGTAGGCTTTTTTCTCATCCAGGCTAGGTTTCTTCTCAATAAGGTTTTGGAATCGTAAAACGATTCGTTTTCCTTGTTCTAACTGTTCGTTATAGGCTTGATTTTTAAGGCGCCATGTCCAGTCTGTTGCATGTTTTTGATTGGTCCAACTATTTTCTTGAAGCTGTTTGATACTCTTTTTAGGTTTCGTTAAACGTACAAGTTCATACTTGCCACATACAATTGGATCAATATCACCCACATATTTAAAGGACTCCGCACTCGGACAGATCTCAAAGATTTTACGGTTAATCTTCACTAGATCTTGCCGGTCAGTTTTACTTAAAACTTTTTGAGCCTTCTCATCAAACAAAAATGCGTCACTGGTTCGACAGAAAAGGTACATGTCTACACTGGAACAGAATCCAGGTTCATTTTCCTCAAATTTTTCCCAACACTCATCTATCGTATGACCAAGAAGAGAATCATATTTGAAATGAATAACTAAGCTGAAAACAGGCTCACAATTCAATCGTCTTCGATAGGTTTGTTGGGGGGTCTCCATTAAGTGATAACGATCAATCCATCGATCAATCATGTCTTTAGCAATATTCGCATCCAAAGTGAACTTCTCAGAAATCAGATCATAATGATTCGTCATCAATCCCATAACATGTTGGGTAAAACTTTTCACGTTGTAGCTGTAATAGATCATTTTTACCTATTTCATAAGTGATTTTTAAAGATATTCTATAAGAGATTTATAAAAGATATCTTTAATAAATTCCATAAAGTTATTTCAAAAGATACAAAAATGGTATTTTTTTGAATTTTGATGGCAGCAGTTAATCACCTTCGGTGATTCTATAAATAGCAGTTCCTGCTCTGGGCCTTGACGATCACATTTTGATCGAATATAAGGTTTTTTAAGGTCTTTGATTTTTTGCGTGGACTGCCAATCCATGAGCCAATTCTCTTTTGTTTGGTTCCTGGGTTGTCTACCCATGAATCAAACACACTCCCCCTTCTTGAGGACTGCCAATCTTTGAGAAGCTTTAGTGGTGAAGCTGCGTGCGTGAGGAAACTCTAGCTGGCGCGGCTACACTAGGGGCTAGGGGGTGCGATTCCTCCTTTCTACCTGTTCACTCATTTTATGAATGAACACCCCACTTCCAGGAGTGGGTCAGTTGGGCGACAAGGAAACGGGACCACGGTGACGTGGCGGTGGGAGTAATGTCCCTCCTAGGTCAAAAAGACCGAAACCCTGTATCAAACAGACAGTCAGAGGACTTAAGGAATGAGTAACCTCGTTAATAGCTGGCAACTAGACGCTTCAAGTCAAAAACAAGAAGAATGACAAGGGCGTAAGTTGTACCCACAGGTGGGCTTTTGAGGGCATCGTGAGGTGCCAGGGTTGCAAGGCGAAAGCTGGCGCAATCGGTACTCGATTTTAGGTGAAACAGTGAATTTGTCGGATGACATTCTGTTTTGCTGTCGAGATCAATGGATAGCTCAAGCCTGTAAGGTCGGCAACGTGGCACAAGCTGCGGATGTCGATATGGGTAAGGCGTGAACGTGGATGGTTGTTGATTGCATATCACATTGTATAAACCTGATAAGACTTGGAACTGCGATCAGGGGACATAGGAATGTAGGTGTGATATGCAGGAGATCGGCACGGGTTCTGCCATTTTTCAGGTCACTGAAAATAACTGTTGAAATACTAACTTGGGAAGCAGTTATGTTTGATGAAGATGCCGTACTGTTTAAGAATTTCTCTTTAATTTGAAGAGCTTTTTGTCCAGTCGGAGGCAACATCCGAAAATATAACTGTGGGAGAGTGACTTAGTAGAGCTTCACTGTAATGGTGAAGGTAGCATTTTGATTCGAGTGAAAGGCAAGCGTTGAAATGAGTAACGAAAGGACACGCCATTAAGTTGGAGTGTGTAAGAGAATTGGAAGATTGTGGTTTGAGGTTGAAGTTTGGCGACTTCATAGACTTGGCGGTCTAATCCCTCAAACCACATTCATAAAAAATCGACCTAGAAAATCAGATACGAGTGGCATCGTATCCAGAAATTCACAGAACCTTGAGAAAACAAGTGAAATCAAAGTCTTTTAACTCGACTTTTACAAAATGGTTAAAGTGAAGGTAGGTCACTTAAAACACCTGATGCAGCTGATTCTGCTGAATTAAATTAAAAATCTGTGTGTCCCTCATCACACATAAATAACTGAGTTTGAGGTCCTGAGCATGACCCTAATAAACTGCTTTCCATATTGCGCTCATTTGCGTTTTAAGCGCGTTTAGACCTTGAATATAGGAAACCTTGGTCATCAGTGAAAAAATTGAAAATACCCCCTATTTTTTGCGTCTAATCATCATTTCAGAGCGAGTGTCTACGAGCGAACAATCAAAAGTTGCGCCTCGATCCTCTGAAAAACAATTTTTCATCATTTGAAGTCTCAAATTTAGTTAATCAACTGCCATTTTTTGCTTCTAGACCGAGCGTAGCGAGCATAAAAAACTCATGAGCGAAGCGAATTCCGAGTTGCTTTTGCTTTTTATTAAATTCTAGAAGGTATTTACCAAAAAAATTGCCCCCACGAACTGAGCGATAGCGAAGTTCAATAGAGTTTGAGCGTAGCGAAAACCAAGGGCAATTTTTCGTGACTTGGGCTTTTAATTATTTTAAATACTTTTAAATGCTTTTAATCGTATAAAAGCCATTACAAATTAATAATTTAAGGGGTTATAAAGATAGGTTTAAGGGGTTATAAAGATAGGTTTAAGGGGTTATAAAGATAGGTTTAAGGGGTTATAAAGATAGGTTTAAGGGGTATTTGAATAGTTGTATTATTGACTATTTAAAATAGACGATATATAACCTAGTTAGATTAATAAGTAACCTTAGAATTATGACGAATACCAATAAGTTAGTTGTAAAGGATAACGCTCTTATTGATGCCTCATTCAATTTGTCCTTAATAGAGCAACGGATTATGCTTCTAGCAATAGTTGAGGCTAGAGAATCTATAAGTCTTTCTCCAGATACCCCTATAGAAGTATCTGTAAGTGACTATATTCATCAGTTTAAAGTGGATAGCAATAATGCCTATGCTTTACTTAAAGATGCTTCTAAAACATTAAAGCGAAGAGAGTTTAGTTATTTAGATAGGTATAAGGGCATAGAAGCTCTTTCAACTGCTAATTGGGTTAATAAAGTGACCTATGTTGATAAGAGCGGTTTGATTGTTTTATATCTTAGCCATGAAGTAATTAGCTTAATTAGTAAATTAAGTGAGCAATTCACAAAATACTATATCGAACAAGTTTCTGACTTTAAAAGCAAATATAGTATTCGATTATATGAACTTATTATTAAGTGGTTAAGCGTTGCTAAAACTGAAAAATACAATATCAATGATTTAAGATCAAAGCTTGGACTTAGTGTTGAAGAGTATTCAACTATGTCTAATTTCAAGTCAAATGTATTAGACAAAGCAATTAGTGAAATCAACAAACATACGGATATAACTGTTGATTATCAGCAATTTAAGAAAGGAAGAGTGATTACTGATATCCAATTCTCTATTAAGTCTAAAGCTCGTCCATCTAAACAAGCAAACACCATCAAGCCATCTTTTCATCAAATGAGTGATGCACAAATTAACTTATTTGGAAATCAGTTATCTCGTCTACATGAGCTGTCCCATTTAGCAAATCAAGGCGAAAGCTATGAAGAGTTAGCGATTAAAATTAAAGATATGCTCAGAGATCCAATACAGCAAAAACAACTTCTTCCACATCTTAAAAATCTAGGTTTTAAGGCTTAACTACATTACAGTTCATGTAAAGAGGGACTAAAACACAATTAAAGAACTATGCCTAAATTTACTGTTGCAGAATTAGCTAAAAAATATGGAATCGCTCGTACATCTATTTATGATCGTATGAAGAACGGCTCTATCAGCTATGAAATTGATGCTAAGAATCGAAAAGTCATTGATTTTAGTGAAATGCAACGTGTTTACGGTACGCCTAACAGTCAGGCTGACAGTAAGCCTGATAGTAAGGAAACTGACAACACTACAGTTGAACTGTATAAGCAATTGATTGAAGAGTTACGGCACGATAAGTCAGTTGCCGAAGAGCGTGAAAGACGGATGTACAAGGAGATTGAGCAACTCAAAGATAAAATTGACAATCTAACCTTAGCACTTGGCTATACACCTAAAAATATTCAGCCTGACAGTAAGCCTGACAGTACAAATGAACAAGTCCGTACAACTACAGACTTACACGAAACTGTACAGCCATCACAAGTTACACCTATAGAAGATAAGCCTATTCAGCAAACAACTACTACTGTGCTACAACCTAAAAAACGAGGTTTATTTGGTCGAGTTCTACATGCTGTTTTAAGTGATGACTAGAGGTTGAATTGATTACCTGGGCTAATTAAAACCGTGGAACATTGTTCATTTATTAAGCGTGGAACGTGAAAAATCATAAAAAAAGCCCAAACGGGCTCGATTGGGCTATCAACTAGAAACTACAGCACTGATTTCTAAAGAGAATTATAACGCATTTCGCATAAGCTGTATTATGTTAATTTTAGACAAACTATAAAATTTTTTAGGACTCAGTGATTAAGTTTTCTTTTAAAGCTAGTTCTTTATTTAAAACAAAAATATCTTCATTTGGAATATTCCATAATATTTTTATCTTACGTATTTTTTTTCGAAAAAAGTCTGTTAGAGGGGCTAGATATTCTGACGGAACACTTGGTATAACTAATCTCAATTTAATTGAAATTCTATTCCATTGAATTTGCTTATGATTATTTGGTAATTCTTGCATAACGGTGTCATTTCTTTGTAAACACCCCATCAATTGCAACAATAAGGCATTTTCAAACTTTTCGAAGATTTCATTCCAAAATTTATCATAATCCTCTTGATTTGTAGGCCTAGGAATAGAAGATTTTGCTTCAATAACGAATAAGCTACTTTCACGTATATATGTAAACTCAACCATTTTAAAACCTTCACCAAGGGACTGATGTCCTTGAGAATGTTCTATTCTATATAAATCTTCTTCAGAAAAATTACCAAAGTTCACCCCTGATTCAGTAATAGAAACCATCAGAATTAAACTCCCTGAAATTCTTGTTCAAAAAGTCGTATAGATTCATTAATAATTTCATTATCAGGTAGACCATCAACGAGTAAACAACTTTGATTCCAATGTCCATCCTCTGTTGCGATAAAGGTTGGAATAGGCATATTGTTTTTCTTAGCAATTAATAATAATTTTTTGATTACATAATAAGAATGTGTTGCTAGAAAAAATTGAATTCCTGATTTTGCTAAAACAGTAATAATGTCTAGAAATTCGACAATGGCTGTAGGATGTAAAGCTGATTCAGGCTCATCAATGAAAACTATTGAGTCTTTGTCTAAATAGCGATTACCTAATAATGTATCTAGAATAGCAACCTTTTTTACACCTTCAGCTGTTGTCATCATAGAAAATTTACTATTTCCTTTCTTGTAAATCCATTTCTGACTCTTGCTATCTAATTCGACTTTTCCTGAAAACATTTTTTCTAATTTTTTCCTAGAATCAGCAAAAGCATCTGAATTACGGCCTTTTTGTGTAGGAATTTTTAATGCTGTAATCAAATCAACATAAGTAGAGTCAAAACCAAATAATTTATCTACTACGGCAGATTTATAAATTACATCTACTAATGAAAGTACTTCTTTAGGTGGCAAAAAAATTGAATTGGAATCTCTTCTTCTTAGAGTGTTTTCAATAGCACTAATGTTCTTACTTGTATCTTTACCAAAACTGAAATTTAAGAAGTTATCATCCTCTAGTTGTAGAGACATTTTTAGCTTCTTACCTTCTCCTCTTGCTACTATGTCACCAATTTTTCCTGTTTGAAAAGTCCAATAAAGCTTATCACTAAGAATCTCTTCAAAATTTTGATTATTATCACCTTTTTCATTTTGCTCATGACTTCTTATAGCGCTATACAATGCTTTAAGTAAAAAAGTTTTACCTGTGCTATTTTTACCTAAGACTAAATTAATTTGACCTAAATTATTACCAGTAGCTTTGGTGATTGGTCCATAATTTTCTAAATCAAAATTTCTGATCATATTAAATACCGCTATTAATTAATGAAGAATCACTGAATGTGTTAAATAATGATTTTACTAACGAATTTAATTTCAATTATAGTTTAGATTAACAATACTATAAGTCATTTATAGAATAAGTTTTAATGTTGAAAAATAGTTTATTTAACATAAAATCTCTTATGCGAAGTCGACTTGTAAGCCCAAAACAGAAACCAGCCTACACCAAAGTTAAAGCTTTAAAAATTGACATAAAAACTAAGCTTTAAAATCATTGTTTAAAACAAATAGTCAAAATAACCTAAGGTTTAATTTTATGTTTTATATACTTTTTCTTTTAGTTTGGTGATACTAGGATCAAAATGATCTAACATTAGTGCATAAAAATGAAAAATCTTGAAGTACTAATAGCACAAGCTCTACATTCATATGAATTGGAACATATAGAACAATCAATAAGCAAAAACATTAACGATGCTATCTTGAAGATATTTGTCGACGATGGACCTTTTGAAAAAATTGATTGTTATTTGTATTCAAAAAAAGATCCTAAAAAAATTCTAAAAAGCTCCATACATTATGTAATTGCTCTATTAGAAAGAGCGAAGTATAGAGTACAGAAAGCTCAGCGAGATAATCTGAGTCCTTTGCATATCTGCTTATACGTGATTAAGAAAATTGAGGGGTTTATCGAATACTTAAATACTAAATTTTAAGTGTGAAAACTCTCTTATTTAACATAATAGGCGTTATGCGAAATAAAATCAAAATAATTATTTAAAATCAATAACTTAAAAATTTTCACCCACCCCAAAAAACAGCAAAAAATCGACTTTGAAACATGTCGGTTTCTTTTTGAGCATATTTGTCATTTTTTGCCAATAAAATTGGTTAAAAAGCGATCAAAAAGCGCAATTCCCTATAAGATATATGCCTTTTAAGATCAAATTCATCCCCAATTTCTACGGACAACTTTTGGGATAAGTTTTAATCAATTTTGTAAGCCTTGGCTGACATTCATTCAGGTATTTTGCGTCTATACCGATCCCCCTCAATTTTCTATGATGAACATATAGAGAGCAGGATGCTCCAGATAACAATAAG
>NZ_JBWYIY010000031.1:0-10271 GCF_056779975.1 Acinetobacter sp. ANC_7511 | reverse complement strand
GATTTACGGTACACCAAGTTCCCCCAGCGATCGCCCTTATGCGCTTTAATTAACGCAAAGTCAGCTTTGATTGGATTTTCTAAAACGTAGTTTTTACCTTCATAATTCATGGTTGGTTTGCCTTCAGCAAGCAAAGTACCAAAACCTGTTGGTGTGTAGATTGGACCTAAGCCCATACCCGCCGCTTGAATACGGCAAGCCAAGTTGCCTTGCGGTACAAGTTCTAACTCGATTTTGCCTGCACGGTAGAGTTCATCGAAGACATAAGAGTCAGACTGACGAGGAAAAGAACAGATGATTTTACGTACAGCGCCTGCTTGTAACAGTTTAGCCAAGCCGTAATCACCATTACCTGCGTTGTTGTTGACGATCACTAAGTCTTTAATACCGAGTTCAATTAAGCCATCGATGAGTTCAGCAGGCTGACCTGCAGTACCAAACCCACCAATCATAATGGTTGAACCGTCTTTAATTTGAGAAAGGGCTTCTATTAAAGAAGTTTGACTTTTATCAATCATTTAAATAATACTCTTTACGATTTAAGAGATTGTGAAACTTGCTGTTGAAATTGTTCACAAAAATCTTTTCTTAAATACTTAATACAATTGCTATTCATTGAAATTGAGTGTGCAATTAGCTCTTCACAATAGGTATCAAGATAGCGGATTATATTTGGATTTTTTGACAGTACTTTTTTCCACGTTTCACATGTTGCGTGTCGATAATATTTAATTGCACTTGGTTTAATATTCAGTGCAACCTCAACAAGGTCTGCACTAAGATTTTCAAAAAATTGTATGCAATCAGGATTTCTTTCAATTGCTATTAATTTCATTTGATCAGTTGGCTGATCTACATATTGGATTGTTAATCCATCTTTTTTAAGTGCGCGTAAAATCAAAGATTTTGATTTTATTTTTACATATTTAAGAGCATGTGGATGACTATCTATGGCAATCGCACACAAAGCTTCATCTTGTTGATCGATATACTGTAAAGCAAATCCATTTTGCTTTAATGCATAAATACAGATTTCTCTATCTGGAAGTTTTAAGTAGCGAATCGCTAAACCTTCATTTTTAACGGCTTCAATACAAACCACTTTAGAGGGATGTGCAAGATGTTTAATAGAATCGCCACACATTTGAACCAATTTTAAAGCATAGGCGTTATGTTCAACATCAATAGCATGTTGTGCAATTAAAATTTGATCCGTTAATCTGAGTCGATTCATTAAATACATCTTGATGCATCCCTTTTTCTCAACCTTAGTATCTTTTAAGGCTTTCAAATATTGCGTTTAATATGGCAAACCAACATAGTTTTCTGCTAAGGTGGCTTTCCCTGCTTGTGAGTCTAAAATGTAGCTCAATTCAGCTTGCTTAATTTTGTGTTCAAATTCAGTTTCAGTTTCAAAGCGATGTAATAAATGTGTCATCCACCATGAGAAACGCTCTGCTTTCCACACTCGTTTTAAACATTTTTCAGAATACTCATTGATGCCTTTTTCGCTACCATCTTGATAAAACTCAATTAAAGCCTGAGAAAGATAAGCAATATCCGATGCCGCCAAATTTAAGCCTTTCGCACCTGTAGGCGGCACAATGTGTGCAGCATCCCCTGCTAAAAATAATTTTCCAAAGCGCATTGGTTCTGTAACAAAGCTACGTAATGGCGCGATACTTTTTTCAATAGATTCGCCAGTGACTAACTTTTCACGGCTTTCTGGGTCTAAACGGTTTTTAAGTTCTTCCCAAAACTTTTCATCTGACCAATCTTCGACTTTTTCAGTTAGAGGTACTTGTAGGTAATAACGGCTACGAGTATGTGAGCGCATACTACATAATGCAAAACCACGTTCAGACTGCACATAAATCAGCTCGTCTGATACAGGTGGTACATCTGCTAAAATACCCAACCAGCCAAATGGATAGACTTTTTCAAAAGTTTTGATTTGATCGCTTGGTACACTCGCTCGGCATACACCATGATAACCATCACAACCAGCAATAAATTCGCATTCAATTTTTACAGCACGACCATCTACCACAAACTCAACTTCTGGTTGGTCATAAAAATTGTTGATACGTACATCTTGCGCCATATAAAAAGATTGCAAACCACTATTTTTACGTGCCGTCATTAAATCTTTAGTGACTTCGGTTTGACCATAAACCGTAACTTGTTTACCTTCGGTTAAGTTGGTTAAATCAATACGATGTTTTTGCTTAGAGGTAAGAATTTCAATACCTGAATGTGGCAGTCCTTTATTTTTTAGATTCTCATCAACGCCTGCTTGCTCTAACAAATCAACCGTTACTTGTTCTAAAATTCCAGCACGGATTCGTGATGCAACATATTCTTCTGATTGTCTTTCAACAATGATGTGATCAATCCCTGCTTTATATAATAGCTGTCCTAATAATAAGCCTGATGGGCCTGCACCAATAATCGCTACTTTAGTTTTCAGAATATCCATATGCTTTTTCCGAGTTAATTCCTGCTATAAAATTTAGTATTTAATGAGGTTTAATTCTACTGAACAATGCGCAAAAAATCCGATGATCGCATTTATAACACTATTATCGCCAACAAGGTGTTTATTTCGTTATCATTAAAATATGGATTTTTAAAATATAAAACAAAAAAAAGCAGAGGAAATCCTCTGCTTTTTTATTTCATGCTTTTATTAGAAATTAAATCTAGTGGTTAAACCAAATACCCACGCATCATCTACTTCTTTTAAACCACCAGGTTGATGGAAAAATATAATACTCGGACGCAGTGCAATAGCAGGTGACCACTGATAGTTGTAGTTAATTTCTGCGCTTAACTCATTATATTTAATAGGTATATATTTCGGATCATTATAATCAGATGAATCTAAACCATTAACTTCATTAAGATAGTTTTGGCGGTCACGTAAGTCACCATTTATATCAAAATATGCAATACCAATCCCTACACTGTCATTCGGGCGACTATCAAAAAGTCCTTTATACCACATCGCATATTGTTGGCTTGATTCAACTGCGGTGGTATCTTTGTCATTCAATGTGAAGTTTGCTGAAACAAATAATCCTCTTTTTGAATTATCTTCATGTGCAAACACTTGTTGTTGTGCATTTAACCACACACTGTTTTTACTGTTGTGATTTTTCAGCTCTGCTGACGTTAATGCAATCTGATTTTCTGGATTGTATTTAATGTCTTTGGTATCTGCTGTCGATAAATATCCACCAACTTTATATTCACCAGGCAATTGACTAAAGACATCAAACTTTGGCTTCCATGACACCTCTAATGGAATTAATGCACCTATTACATTATCCATATCAAGATTAAAACCTTTATCTTCAGCGGTGTTTTCAGGATTAATTTCATAGATACCTAAGCCTATGGTCCACGATGGCAATAGAGTATATTTAACATTCATCCCCCATTGGCTTACAGGGCCATTATACCAAATATCGCCTACAGTTTTACCTAACTGGCCACCACACAACATTAAACTTTGGAATTCACAGTGTGAACCGTTAAAGTCATCCGATAAACCAACCCGGCCAAATTTAAATGTTAAACGCTTATCATCTGAAGCTGTTTTAATCGATGCTTGACTCAAACGCCATGATTGCCCACGACCATAAATTCCTTGTGGACTTGAGAACATTGCTGCCCGTGGATCACCTATTCTTTCTAAAGCTAAAGCATCACCTTCACGCTTAGTGACCACTAGATTAAATTCTGTGTTATCCCAACCTGCAATTTTATTTAAATCGAAATTCGCACCAAAAGTAAGCTGGCTGGCATTGGAGAGCATGTTGTCATCATTGTAGCCACCACTTAAATTTGTTGCAGAATCATTGTGAAAACCTAGTGTAAAATTATAACCCTGCTCTTTTAACGCAACGCGCTGACCGCCCCAATCCCCAAACAACCACTGACGATCTTGTGATAACACTTGATTTGCCGATGCAAGCTGTGAAGTCATTGCACAACTTGTAAATAAACATAGGGTTGTTAAGTTAAATACTTTCATTTTCATATCCTTACAAAAATAACGATTCACAATATTCTTAAATTTTAGATGCACAGAACCACTGAGTATTCATATGAATACTCAAGTGATCTATGTAAAAGTTTTGGTTTGATTAATTCATCGTTGATTGAAGCGTTTAAAACTTTGCCTATAGTGTTTTAAACTTTTACAGACTCACCACTAACCGCTTTAGTTTTTTTACCCAATCCTTGGATTAAAATCGAAACACCAGCTAAAGTTGCAGGAATCATCAGTAAGCTGAACATCACATTAAATGGCATACCTGAGCTAATCATTGCTGCGCCTGCAAAAGCACTTGCAATTGCACCAAAACGACCAATACCATTCATCCAACTTGTCCCTGTTGCACGTGCAGCAGTTGGATAATATTGTGTAGCAATCGCACTTAAACCTACACAACCACCGTTAAATGCGAATCCTAAAATTGAGGCGAATAAGCACATCAGAACTACGCTTTGATTAAAGTGACCTAGAGCAAATGTTGCAGCTGCCCCAACCAACATCGTAATAAATAATACAACACGTGGCTTAAAGCGATCCATTAACCAACCTAATGATACACATCCTACAGGACCACCGAGTTGGAAGAATGAGACAACAATAGCAGCTTCTGAAATTGAGAAGTTGTTCAATTTTACAATTGTTGGTAACCAGCTACTGCATAGATAAACTAAGAACAACGCCATAAAGTAGCTTGTCCACAGCATGATCGTGCCATATAGATATTTTGGTGACAAAATAATACCTAAGCCCGATTTTTGTGTTGGTGGTTCATCTAAATAAATGTCTAAATTTAGAAAGTTTTGACGTGGGAATAAGCGTTTAAGTTGTAACTTAATCTTGTCTTGCGAGTTTTGTTTTTTCAGCAAATATGGAATAGATTCAGGCATTTTCCAATATAAAAATGGCACAAGAATCATCGGTAAAATACCACCGACATACAGCATACTTCTCCAACCAAATTCAGGAATCATCCACGCTGCTAAGAAACCGCCTGCTGCCGCTCCTAAAGAGAAACCGGCAAATACAATCGTCACACACATTAAACGACGACGCTCAGGCGCAAATTCAGAAGCTAAAGTTGCAGCGTTTGGTGCTGCTGCACCTGCACCTAAACCTGTCAAGAATCTTAAGATCATTAACTCTGTGGTGTTGGTTGAAAATGCTGTGAGCAATGTAAATAAACCAAAACTAAATACACTCACCAATAAAATTGGTTTACGACCAAAACGATCTGATAAAGGTCCAGAAGTTAATGCCCCTACTGCTAAACCAATTAATGCAGCACTTAAAACAGGTGCAAGTTCTTGCGGTGTTACACTCCACTCAGCCAAAATCTGAGGTGCAATCAAGCCCATCACAACGACATCCAAGCCATCTAGAGCAATAATTGCAAAACAGAAAAACATAATAAGATTTTGATAAAATCCCATTTTGTTGTCATTCAGAATTGACTTAAAATCTTTCCTTTGCTTTGTAGTGCTCATCTTATTCTCCTTGATAAAAGCACAAATCATCCTTACGGCATTTCTAACAACGCCGTACCTTTAGATGAATTTAATAAATCTATTACTAAATCTGGGACTTAATCATTAATCCTGTTTAAAAATGATTGGTTTAACAATTTGACTCACTTGCGAGAGAATTAATCCCTCTGACGCTTTTAGATAGTTCTGAAATTCAGGGTCTGTGTCTCGGGCAAAACTTCTTTTTTGATAGTCATCCAAACTGTCATAGCCCCACAAATGAACAACTTCATTTAAAGTCCCAATACTCGACACATAAAAACCCAAAGGTTCTCCTAAATGTTTACGTAGTACTGGCATCGCCAATATTTCAAAAACTTCTAAAAACTTAGGCATACATCTTGGATGTATGGTGTAGATTCGATGGTCAACAAGCGCCTTATTCATCATCTGTTTAAACCCTTATTTACTCGCTTGTTGTAATTTCGCAATATGATGTGCGGTAATATAACCGAAGGTCATAATTGGACCTAAAGTAATACCTGCACCCGGATAGTTACCGCCCATAATGCTGGCACGGTCATTACCTACTGCATATAATCCTTGAATTTTTTGATTATTTTCTGACATTACTTCGCCAACTGTTGAGGTGCGAATACCATCAAATGTACCTAAATCGCCCATATATACTTTGACTGCAAAAAATGGTCCTTTTTGAACAGGTGCGACACAAGGATTTGGTTTATTTTCAGGGTCAGCAAGATAACGGTTAAATGAAGTACGTCCACGCTGATATTCAGGGTCTGCACCATGTACCGCGTCTGTATTATATTTCTCAACCGTTTTAACCAATTGATCTGCATCAATACCGGCATTTTTTGCAAGTTCAGCTAAGGTATTCCCTTGAATTAAATAACCATTACTAATGAACTTGCCTCGTGGCATTGGTGCTGGCTTGACATAACCTAAACCATATTTATTAATGGTGTCATTATCACAAATCAGCCACATTGCGGTTTCATCAAGGTGTTCACAAGCACGTATTAAATCTGCACCAACATCATGGTAAGAATTAGATTCATTGGTAAAACGCTTACCATTTTTAAGCACACCAATAATTCCTGGTTTATAACGGTCTAATAAATGTGGAAATACACCATAGCCATCTTTTTCAGGTACTTTTGATACCGGCATCCATGCTGAAGTATCTTCATAATTAACATCTACATGACCACCTACTGACTCAGCCAATCGGCAACCATCACCTGTATTGGTTTTCGGTACTGGAGAAATATGCATACCACCACGTTTTACGTGGGGATAAAGTTGGCTTAAGCGTTTCACATCATGCGAGAAACCACCACAAGCGAGCACAACACCTTGTTTTGATTTAAGGGTGATCTCTTTATTGTTATGCATGATTTTGACACCATTGATTGCCTGTCCATCACTTAACAACTCTTTGACAGGTGCACTTGTAATAATTGGAATATCTAAATCAAATGCAGATTTTGCTAAACTTGCAGCCAAAGCATTACCACTGGTCACGTTAGTACCACGGCCATAAAGCGCAAGTTCTTTAAAATGAATGATCAATCGTTTTGCCACATATACAAATGAAGTAAATGATTTTGTTGCATTAAAGAAATGCTTTAAATCGGCATTAGATGAGTTAAACATCATGCCAATAAAAGTGATGGTTTTTAACGGTGGACGTAGTCGTTTCATATTGTCACCTAATGCACGGATATCAAAAGGTGCCGCCAATACAGAACGTCCAATATCTACACCACCGGGCGCATCTGGATGGTAATCTGGATAAAGTGTTGGTACAAACTTAACACTGGTTTCTTGCTCGAAGAACTTCAGCATTTTAGGACCATTTTCCAAAAATGCCTCAACTGCCTCTTCATTGTAAAATTGCTTAGTTTCATGACGCATATATTCTCGTGCAGATTCCACACTATCTTTAACGCCATTTTTTTGGGCAAGATGGTTATTTGGAATCCACAAAACTCCACCCGAGAAAGCTGTAGTTCCGCCAAACACTGCGTCTTTTTCAACGACAATAACGTTTAAGCCTAACTTTTTAGCAGTTACTGCTGTAGACAATCCACCCGCACCAGATCCAACGATAATTAAATCGTAAACAGTTGTATCCAATTTACTTATATCCATTTAGCAACTCCATCGAACATCTTGAATTAATCTATTTTTTCAAGATCGAGAATTAATTTAGTCCGTTAATGTTTTCATATAAATTACTGCCGAAATAGCATGGTAGCTAGGCTATTTAGTGCAAAATAACCGATATGCAAATATTGAGTGCGATAGTCGGATTTAAATATTGAGTGCGATAGTCGGATTTAAATATTGAGTGCGATAGTCGGATTTAAATTATGAGAGCCTTTTTCTAAATTAGGGCTTTAAGTTCATTTGCAGCTTCTCTTAGCAAAGGTAAAATCGTATTTAATAAATATTGTTCATTCACTTTACTTGTTGGTGCAACTGCATTTAGTCCTGCAACCATATCGCCATTATGATTGACTATAGGTACAGCAATTGCTGTTACACCCAGTTCATATTCTTCAGATGAAATACAATAGCCTTGCTCTTTAACTTTTCTTAATTTTAACAAGAATTTATCTTGCTCAGTCACTGTATAAACCGTGAATCTTTTCAATGGATAATGGCTTAGCCAGTTTAACTGTTCGGATTCAGACTTATGCGCCAATAAAGTTTGCCCAACAGAAGAAGCATATGCAGGTACACGGTTACCTAAATGAATACCAAATGGACTCACTCTAAAGTTATCTTCGTTTTGAATACTTCTAGAAATTGCAACAACCTCATATTCATCTAAAACCACCACTGAATAAATTAAAGTAGTTCGAGCTGCCAAGAAGTTTAAAATGGACTGTGACACTTTAGGTAAATGTGCCGTATTTAGGTAGGCACCCGAAAACTTCAGCACTTTATGAGATAACCAATAATAGTACTCATCAGTATGTAAGTAGCCTAAAAATTTTAACGTTTTTAAATAACGTCGAGTCGCTGTTTTAGTAATACCTGTTCGCTCAGCAACTTGTGTAACATTTAAACGATGTCGATCCGTCCCAAAGGCTTCTAAAATATTGAGTCCTTTCGCCAATCCGGCAATGTAATCCTCATACTTAATAACCTCATCCGATAATTCATGCTTAATTATTTCATTCTTCATGATCAATTCCTTTTCTCAAAATCCCACACTTTAATCCGATATTCGTAATATAAATACTAATATCGCACTTTTTGTGCCTGTATTTATACAATTATTTCAATCAAATATGTACTCTAAATACACGAATAATTTTCTTATTTAGAATAATTTGAGGTTAAAACGGAATTATGACTACACGACTATTAAACAAAGTATGTATTATTACTGGCGCTGCATCAGGTATGGGTGCATCGGAAGCAACTGAGTTTGCTAAAAATGGTGCAAAAGTAATTATTGCAGATTTAGACTTTGAAAAGGCATCTGCTCTTGCAGACTCTATTAGTGCTGAAGGTGGTACAGCCTATCCTTTTCAAGTGAATATGACTCAAAAAGATGAATTAGAAGCTTTAATCAACTTTACTTTAGAAAAATTCTCACGCATTGATGTATTGATCAATAATGCAGGTATCTTTGACTACTACACAAATTCTTTAGAAACCACTGAAGAGTTGTGGGACAAGATTTTTGATATTAATATCAAATCAATCTTTATGCTAAGTAATTTAGTTTTACCAATCATGATGGAACAAAAAACAGGTGCGATTGTAAATATAGCTTCTGTTGCTGGTTTGGTTGCAAAAATGGGTGGTGCTGCTTATACCTCTTCAAAACATGCAGTTATCGGATATACGAAACATCTAGCAGCAGTATATTCAAAAAATGGGATTAAAATTAATGCGATTTGCCCAGGTACCATCAGAACACCAATGACAGAGAAAATGCTTGAAACTCGACCTACGGATAAAATTCCTCAAGATCGTTTTGGTGATTGTCATGAAGTCGCTGAATTAGCAGTTTTCTTAGCATCTGATGAAGCGAAGTTCATGAATGGTGCATGTATCACCATTGATGGTGGCTACACTATTGTTTAATTAAAATATAAAATTAAATAGCTGCTCACAAATAAAGTTTCTATAACTAAAAAAGACTTACAAGATGTTATGAGTCTTGTAAGTCTTTTATTCAATCCCCCCCCTTTGGACTGGAACTTCTGCACAGTGTGGACTGGGAGCAGTCCATCCCCCCTATTTTTTATAGATGTAGGAGGCTTTGTTGCATAAAGGCTTTAAAAATAGAGTTCCCTAAGTAACTCAGATTTAAGTGAAAATTTAGGTATGAGGGCGACCTAATCCTGTGAATTTGTTCAAGACAGCTGCGCGTGCATGAATCTCATAAACCTGACTAGGAAAACTCCTTGCTGTTAATTTATCGTCTAATAATTTGATGCAGTGCATCTTAGTTTCAACCAAGCTTCGCCGATGATAGCCTGACCATTTTTTCCATAGTGTACTACCTAAACGTTTAACTGTTCGAAGTAATTCATTTCGCGCTAGCGAGCTGATCTTTGTATCTTTCCATGGTTTCGCATTTTTTCTAGGTGGAATCACCGCATGCGCTTGCCGATCTGCAATGACCTGACGGCATTGCTTGGTGTCATAAGCTCCATCGGTATAAACAGAGTCAATCTGCTCATCTTGTGGAATCT
>NZ_JBWYIY010000030.1:0-14059 GCF_056779975.1 Acinetobacter sp. ANC_7511 | reverse complement strand
ATTTCTTCTTCAAAAATGGCTGAATCTTTATACAGCGAAGTATGTACACGGTCACTTTGAACCAGTTCGTTGTAATCAATTTCGATATTTTGTGTTGGAATCAGGCTATTCATATCTATTTCCTATTTAATTTGCGTCCTGTGCTTTTACTTCTGCACTTTTGGTTCTGGTACAGGCAATTCAGCAGTGCTGTTCCAGTGATCCACCGGACGACTAAAAATATTTTCTGTTTGAAAGTGTTTGATCTTCCATTGACCACTGGAGTCTTTACGGAAATCAATGGTCAATTTGGCTGCATTGAGATGGCTTTGAAGATTCTTAAAAGTTGAAGTTTGAAGCATCAGCCAACTACCCTTTGCGGTTGTACCTTCAACATTAATCTGCTCGGAACTTACAAAATGAGCATTCATGAGAAAATGCGAATCTTTTTGGGTATAGCTTTTAAACATGTCATAAATGGATTGCCATGTTACATAACGCCCAAAACTTTTACTGTATTTCTCACCAATGCCTTCCCAAATACTGTCAGCATCAAATAGCGCCATAAGCTCATCAAGATCTGTATTTGCATCTAGATGGTCACAGATTTCCATGTAGCGATTTATACAATTACGAATTGACTGCTGAGATTCTAGCTGCTCTAATCTAAATAATATTTCTTCAATATCAATTTCTTGCCTCATAAATTAATCCTTAATATATTTTTCAAACAGCTGTGCAATTGCACATAACTTTTCGTCTTGGTTTAGCCCTGAAACCAATTGCAAACCAACTGGTTCTGCTTGTTCGGTTTGTAACGGAATTGAGATTGCAGGATGACCTGAAACATTAAAAGGACGTACATAAGCTGTTAGATTAAGCAACTTTAATGAATCTGTAATTTCACTCACTTTAGGAGGAATAATAGGTAAAGTGGGTAACAGCACAGCATCAAATTCTTGTAAAATTTGTTCTAATTCTTGTTTGAATTGACTTTGAATCTCTTGGGCTTTTTTATATTGATCTAGCGTAATATTTACAGACGATGTTAACCGTTTATAAACATCTGGTCCTAATTTTTCAGTATGTATTAGATACGAGAATGACTGCCAATTTTCATAGCTTATTAATGTCATTCCAGCTTCATGAGCAGCTTGAAATAGATTTAATTCAATTTCTTCAAACTGAATATTTTCGACTTGATTAATGAGCTTTTCGATACTTTGCCAAATAAATTTATCAGCATGAACTTTTAATACCCCTATTCGTGGTTTAATATTCTGATTAAAGAGCAATTTCTCCGAGCTAAAGGTAGGATCAATAATTGTCATAGCCTGGATCAGCATGGTCATCTCATTTGCAAAGGGCCCAACACAATCCAGCGTAGATGATTCAGGAAGAATACCTTGACGGCTTACCCTACCAAATGTTGGTTTAAGTCCGTAAATTCCACAACAGGCTGCAGGTAAACGGATAGACCCCCCGGTATCAGTTCCGATAGAGAAGTCACAGAGTTTTTCGGCAACAGCTGTCGCAGACCCGCTCGATGATCCACCTGGAATAAGCTCAGGATAATGGGGATTAATAGGTGTTCCGGTTAACTCATTAACTCCAGTAACACCAAAAGCAAGTTCATGTAAATTAGCTTTGCCTACAATTCGACAATTATTTTCAAGAATATTCGTGACTACTTGTGCATTAACTAGTGCCTTAGGATTATGTTCAAAAGCCTTACTAGCAGCTGTAGTAATTGTTCCTTCAATGTCTATAGTATCCTTAACAACAACCTTGATATCTCCATTACCAATATTTAAATATTTTATGATTGAACTCATTTCACCTCCCCTAATTCCCTAGTGAAATGTCACAAGAAAATATTTCACTATTCAATTGATTTAATTTATACAGAGGCTATTCCTTTCCTACAAATAATTCCTGCTTATAGTAAAAACCCTACTATTAAAATATATACAACCTGAATCGCGGATAAGAAATTGACTTTAAAAATAAAAGGACTAGTGCCATCAGTTGAGTTATCACCCCAAAACTAAAGCCCTAGTCCTGATTTATTGCACCATATATGGCTCATACCAAATTATTCTGTGTAATTGATGACTTTTTTCTTAAATTTGAAGCAACTTATTAGAAATTTCTTAAGCAAAGTCGGCGCTATTTAAAAATCTGACAGACCCAACTAAGTCTCTCAGAAATTACCTTTATTACCATTTAGTATAAATCTTTGTCACTTCCACAACTTCAAAGCACTCTTTTCATTGGTGAAGCAGGATAAAAGTTTTTATTTAAAAACTTACCCTGTTACCAACGGATGATACACATCAGTTGGCACTACACGCGTTACATGTCACCTTGATGAGAAGCCAACATGGCCGATATTTATGGGTTGACTCAACCACTTTACCGTTCTGCAAAAATTAACGAATTCAATGCCATAAATCATTAGTCAGAACTATATCTCGTGGTAAAAGTTCGATGGGTTGGTTTTATGGCTGTAAATTACATATCGTGATGTATCAATTTGGCGAGATCGTAAGCTCAGCACTATCCAATAGGCATATTGCTGACATCAAAATGGTTGAGCATTTAATTGAAGGCTTAGAAGCAAAGCTTTATGCGGATCATGGCTATTCATAGAACTATGAAACTTCTATCACTTTAAGGCTGCGTCTTTATCTAATTATCATTATTAAATATCAACAGCTCCTTCATAGAGTTTATTAGATAGGAGAAATACAATTTCAATATTTCTAAAAATCACTCATGTATTCTAAAATCTGCTGAATATATTCATTATTATCTATACTTCGATAAGCCAACGTGATTGGGCTGTACGCTTCCTCATCTAGGATGGGAAGAAACTTTAAGTTTTGTATACCAATAGCGCTTGCACTTTTTGGAATAATACATACTCCCTCACCTGATGAAACCAATCCGAGTGCCATATGAATTTCCCTTACTTCAGTCAAATTTTGTGGTATTAGGTCTAATTCAGAGAAAATATTCTGAATAAAAGTTGAAAAATTTGGCTTAGGGGTATTTGGGTACATATATATGATTTCATTTAATATTTGTGATAAGAAAATACCTTCATTATGATAGTGGCCTAATGCATAATTATTATGTACTGCAGGTAAAAGCTTTTCATGTTCTAAAATTTTTCTTTTTATTGAAGGATCACTAATTCCTAGTCTTCCAAATCCAATATCAATTTTCCAAGTTTTAAAGCTTTAACTTGATCGCTTGTTCCACACTCAACCAACTCAACTTTAACTCCATTAATGTGGCTTCTTAGATAATCAATTAATTCTGGTAATTTCCAATAAATAGCTTACATAGCCTATTCGTACTGTTTTATCGGTTACTTTATATCTATTTACCATTGATTTAGCATGTGCAGACAAGGTTAATATTTGAACAGCATACTGATAAAAATATTGTCCTACTTCTGTTGTTTTTACTGGACGTATTCCTCGTTCAAATAATGTTACCCCTAGTTCAGCCTCTAAATTTTTAATTTGACGCGTTAAAGGAGGCTGTGCCATACACAATTTCGAGGCAGCTTTAGTTATACTTTTCTCTTCTACTACAGCTACAAAATATTTTAAAGTTTTCAGTTCCATTGAATCGCCCCATTAAATACTTTTTAAGTATATTAAAATACTATTTATAGCCTATTTTCGCAAAATAAATTCAAATATGGTATGTGATATCAAATAATGGATTATATAGCGATATGTTCAGATCAATAGAAACGTTGCTTATCGGTATCCCAACCATACGCCCTCACAAATTTCAAATATTGAGCAACCAGAGTTTTTCAATCAAATCATTATTTCATTTTTAAAGAATAATACATCTTGCTAAGTAAAGGTGTATTAAACTTCCAACAAAATATATTAATAATATAAAATATTATTTAATAATCTACCATGTAAATTTAAATGCTAATTTAAGGGAATTTTTTATAGAAACATAAATTACTATTTCAATTGAATAATTTTTATATTATAAGTGAAAAATAAACTAATAGGTTCGATATTCATGGAATGAATTTTGCTTAATTTAATATAAGCTTATACGATAAAAGGACACATTGATGGATGTAAAGTTTGACTTTAATCTTGTACGAATTTTTTGTGCATTATATGAAACGGGTAGCCTAACGAAGACGGCTGAATTATTACAAATTAGCCAACCAGCCATTAGCCATTCGCTAAAAAAACTACGAAATCTGTATAATGATCAACTTTTTATTCGTACAGAAGGAAGAATGTTACCAACCACTCTCTCAGAAAATATCTCTAATAATTTACTCAATTCTAAGGAGTTAATTCTTTCTACTTTGCCTGATACAAATCTAATAAAAATTAAAAATAATTTTATATTTTCTATGTCAGATATGTGCCAATCTTATTTCATGCCTTCCATTTGTTTATTAATGGAAGAACATGATAATAAAGTAAATATTGATGTTATTCAGGCCCAACAAAGCTACTTAGCCCATGCAATGCGAGATGGAGAAATCGACTTTGCTATAGGACATTTACCTGTACTAAAAAATTGTAAGGACAATATAATATATGAAAAACTATTTGATGATGAATTTGTTTTAATGATTAGAGACGACCATCCATATTACAACAAAGAAATTGATATTATTTTAAAAAATATTGAATTAATCGGAGTAAAATCTTTAACCACTGGCCATACTGATTTAGTTAAAAATATTAATAATGAGTTTGAAAAAAGAACTGTATTAAATATTCCCAACTATTCTGTAGCTCCAGAGATAGTAAGTAAAACAGATTATGGCGTTATTATCCCTAAATCATTTGCTAAAAGATTTAATTATGACGATCAATTTGTTATTATAGATATTAATATACCAGGAAATACTATTGATATTGGGCTTTATTATCATAGATTATTTAAAAATAATCATTCGATAAAATGGATGAGTGAAATTATTTTAAATAATTTTAAAGCCCCCTCTCTTTAAGGAATTTAAAATGGATTCAAATGGAACTCTGCTGATTGATCAGATAATTCAATCGAGATATGCCGCCCGTGCTTTTTTAGATAAGCCTGCCGAACCGCAACTCATTAGAGATATTTTAACTATTTCTTCCTGAGCACCTTCAGGTACTAACACACAACCCTGGAAAGTATATGTTGTTAGCGGTCAGAAGCGTAATGAATTGGTGGCAGAGGTTTATCAAGCACAAAAAAAAATATTTGAGCAACCTGATATAGCTAAACAATATCAAGAAAGTTTCGCTTACTATCCAAAAGTTTGGCAACAGCCTTATTTAAATCATCGAAAAGAAAATGGTGCTTGGCTATATGGTTTACTCAAAATCAGTAAAAATGACCAAACCAAAATGCAAGCACAGCTTTTACATAATTATGAATTTTATGGTGCTCCCGTAGGACTTTTCTTTACTGTAGATCGCTCTTTAGGTATTGGTTCTAAAATGGATATTTCGATGATAATGCAGAATGTAATGTTGTGCGCCAAAGCTAGAGGACTTGATACTTGCCCACAAGCTGCATGGAATAAGTTCCACTCTATCGTACTTAATCATCTCAATGCAGATAAGAATGAAGAACTAGTCTGTGGTATGGCTCTCGGCTATGCTGACCCTTCCCATATAATTAATATTTCTCAAACCACTCGGGTACCTTTAGAAGAGTTCGCTATATTTTTGGATTAATGATCTAGCTATAAAAAAATCATCTTCAGATGATTTTTTTATTCGCAAACTGTTTCTACAAAAATAATTAGCGCATCAATAAGCCACCATTCATATCCCAAGTTGCTCCAGTAACAAATCCTGAATTATTTTGGATTAACAACTCAATGGTTTGTGCAATAAAGCTCATATCACCTAATTGATGCACTGGTATTGATTTCAGAATCTCCGGAATTTCATCCGCCTGCACAAGACGGTGAAATGCGGGTGAATCTACCGGACCACAGGCAATGGCATTGACTGTAACCCCTGATCCAGCCAGTGCCTTGGCAAATAGTTTGGTCATAGTCAAAATGGCACCTTCAGAAATGGCATAGTGTGCTCCCACAGCGATACCACCATTCTGGCCTGCAAGAGAAGACATATTGATAATACGTCCCTGCCCCTGCTGCGCCATCCATTGTCCAAAAAGTTGACAGGCCAAGAAAGTTCCCATTTGGTTGATTCGACTAATTTCCACAAACTCCTCAGCCGAGATTTCAAACAATGGAGTGGTTTTGGTCATAGCTGCATTGTTAATTAGCACATCCAACTTGCTAAACTTTTCTTTAATCCAGCCAGATACTGCATTAAAATCTACTTGATCAGTGATATCCAGTTTGAGAGCAAATGCATTATTCACTGCCAGCTTTGCTACTGCTGCTTCAGCTTTCGCAAGTGTAACATCAGTTAAAATTACCTGATACTGTTGGCTCACCAGATATTCTGCAATTGCAAATCCGATACCTTCCCCCGCACCCGTGATGAGAATCACCTTGTCCATATACAAAACCCTCCCATCCTAACTTAGTGATTACCAATATTTTTGGGTGTAAAGAAAATACTAATGGCAGCGATCAGGGCTGCCGCAGAGAAGAGGTAAAAATTGGCACTGGTATTAGAGCCATTTGCCATCAGATAGCCACCAACAATCGGTCCCATAATCGCCCCAATACGACCCACACCAATAGCCCATCCAGCGGCGCTGGCACGAATCTTAGTAGGATAATAATGCGTGATATAGCCTAGCTGCACCATTCCTACACCGATTATACCCATACCTGCTAAACCAACGAGCACATAAGTTATTGCAATATTATAGTTAAAGGATAGGCCGAAAATAGAGACTGCACCTATGAGATAGAACAGTACAATTGTTTTACGAGTATTAAAACGATCTGTCAAACGCCCAATAAATAGTGAGCCTAGACCTGCAGAAAGCATAAAGATGGCTAGAAAAGAAATGCTAGAACTAATTCCATAACCATTAGTCTTCATAATTTGTGGTAACCACGTACTCAGGCCATATACACCAAGTACAGTTGCAATCTGTGAACACCAAAATAAGGTTGTTGCACGCAAGTGCCTGACCGAGAACATTTCTTTCAGTAAAGAGAAAATATTAACTTTATTTTCTTTGCTCACCTGATAGCTTTCAATTGAATTCTGTGAGATTCCGATTTTATCAGCCAGTTGCAAAGCATCTTTTTTACGACCATGACTGAGTAGGAAAGAAATGGATTCTGGAAGAAATTTGATAAATACAGGTACTAATAATAATGGTAATGCACCTGCTGCCACCAATGTTCGCCATCCATACTGATCCAGATAGAACATTCCCACCAATGCTGCTAGTAATGCACCAGCTGGATAACCACAATACATTAGGGCGAAATAGAAATTCTTATTTTTTTCATCAGAATATTCAGAAGTTAAAGCACAGGCAATTGGAATAATACCCCCGACCCCGAGACCACAAATACCACGAGCAATTACAAAGCTAATCGGATCTTGTGCCATGGCAGCCCCGATCATTGAAGTAGTAAAAATAATCAGACATGCAATTAATAGTTTTTTACGTCCATATAGATCGCTTAACGCGCTAAAAAGATAGCACCCAATAAGTGTTCCAAAAAAAGCTGCACTGCCAATATAACCCATGTGCACGGCAGTTAAATTCCAACTCGCCTCCTGTAAGAGGGTCGGAATAATGACCCCCAAAATTGCGATATCGTAGCCTTCAGATATCATCGCGATAAAACATAGGAATACTACCAGCTTGGTTGTAATAGCTGATGGTTCCATATTGGTACTAATTGCATTTTTTGTCACTGGTGTAGACATTATTGTTACTCCCTACTATATTTTTAATAAAGGATGAGTCTCATGTATGGCATATGTTCCATTACAAAAAACCAATGGATCAACATCCTGCTCATAACCATATTGCAACACTTCTCCAATCACGATGGCATGGTCCCCAGCATCACAGACATTCCATAAACGGCATTCAAACCAAGCTGACACGTTAGCCAAACGAGGTGCTCGCTGACTGTCCTGATGCAGTTCTATGCCAGCAAATTTATCGACACCACGACGTGCAAAACGGTTAGACAGATCTAATTGTTCTTTACGCAATATATGAATAGTAAAATATCCTCCTTGAGTAAAAGACTCATAAGTGTAGGCATTTTTATCAATACTCCATAACACCAAAGGTGGTTCCATAGATACTGAATTGAAGCTATTAGCTGTAACGCCGATTTTTTCTCCATTCTTGTCATAAGCTGTAATAATAGTGACACCCGTCGGAAATTTACTTAATGCATTTCTAAAATCACGTGTATTAATCAAAATTTTTTCCTCTTATTTGTTTGATGAATTTCATATCCTGCTGTTAGATATATCCTTTGAATGGCTCTGTTTTAGTCATCACTGCCCCTGCGCCATCAAATACAGATTCATTGATATGCGCATGCTGAGTAATAACCAGCACATCTCTTAGAATTTTTTGCATCTTCTGACGTTTGAAAATGGCGTTAATGCCGGAAATGCTGTAGCAGTTTTTGACAATGTCGGCACAGGAATGCGCGGTATAGGTTGCTGAAAGACGCATTTCATTTTCTAGCGCTTTGCAAATCTCGTTGCCTTTCTCAATTTCCCCCCAGACACGATGACAGATCTCATAGAAATAACTGCGAACACTGAGGAAAGATGCTGTATTTTTGGATAAAGCCATACGGAAATAAGCACGATCAGCCAATTTTGGTGCACCAGTCGTGGTCTGTCCCTTACAAATCTGTAAAAGTTCTTGAATCGCTGCAAAAGCCAAACCAAGTGCTACCACCGTATGCACCTGACCGGAGAAAGCTACCGTTGGAATGTGATACAGAGGTTCATCCACCAACGCAGGTGCACCACGGACAAACGACCAGTCTTCAGTAACAAACTGCTCAGTAATTTTTAAGTCATGGCTACCCGTACCTTCCATGCCAAAAACATCCCAGTTTTCTGATACCTCGACTTTGTCTTTAGGAAGAATCACGGTTCGTGGACGGTCCTGGAAACCACCACTGGCACTTTCACAAATACCGACACCTAACCAATCTGCTGTTTTAGAACCACTGGAAAATTTCCAAGTTCCCGAAACTTCCCAGCCATTATCAATACGAGTAGCTGACTGTACCGGGAACAGACCTCCGGCAAAAATCTGATCTGGACCATCCTGATAAATGATTTTCTGGGTTTCGATAGGTAAAGCAGCTAGGTAATAATTTGATGAACCAAAACTGGCTACCCAGGCAGCAGAGCCATCTACAGAAGCTAGTTTTTCCAAAGACTGTAAAAATGGTAGTGGATTGCCTGCATTACCGCCAAAAATACGGGGTACTGAAACACGGAAAAATCCGGCCTTTTTCATCAAATCAACTATATGCTGTGGAATAAAGGACAGTTCCGAAAATGACGTACTTTCTACTGCAACTTGTTTGAGCAATTCTTCAAACTCAGACTTTTTACTTTCCTCCAGACAAATGGAATCGTAAAGTCGCTCGATGGTATACATGGATATTCCTTAAGGATAATGATCAGACATCCTTACTTATAGTTTTAAAATCTCCCTAGAACAAATAACTGTCATTAATGTTTTTTTACTAAAATAAATAGCACGAATAAAGAATTTATCTTTTTGTTTTATATATATTTTTAACAAAACAACAACTAAATTAGGCTTAAAATTATTTAAGACCCACAGAAAAAATTACAGGCCCTAGATCTAGGGCCTGTAAGCAGGTGAATACCACCTCAATGAGGATTACTACAATTTTTAGAACTTGAAGGTATAAGAGGTGATTAAACGGTGTTCCTCAAAACTCTTACCTGATTCCATCCCTGCGCCATATTTAATATCTGCATCGGTATAGCGCCATTCAAATCCTAATCCTTTAAACCAGCCCTGATTTGGGTGGTATAATAGGCTGAATACGCGTTCAATTTCCTTGTTATCTGTAAGACCTTTGCGCTGGATACCATCACCATGATGATAGGCAAACCGCGTCTTAACCCCTGGTAGGCTCCAGTCTTTGAAGTCATAGATATAACTGAAATGCCAAATAGACTCTTCTGGATTATTAAATGGCAGGATAGACCAAGCCTGTAAATACGGTTGTGGAGAATAACCGGTCAGTAAAGGGAAACTACTGTCTCCGATGTTCTTTTGCAGACCGACCGTAAACCGGTGATTCTGATGCTGAAGTGTGGTCATTCCCCCCAAGGCTTGACTGTCAATCTTTCCATAATAGGCATCACCATCTTCTTCATTATAGAAATAGCTCAAGTCGAATTTGACTTTGGTTTGATCCAGCTGTTTTTTATAATTAACGCCTACATAATGTTGCTGGTAAATATCTTCCAGTTGACCAAACCAGTAAGATGTCGACAAGTCTAGAGTAAGTTGATAATCCAGACCGAATAGATTTAGTCCATCACTTTCCTTGACAGGCCCCGCAGTCTGCATACTCAATTTACGGTATTCGTCATCATTACGGGCATTTGTATATGTAATACGCCCTGCAGTAACTTTTAAATTCTGAATATCCTTATTTTCTAGCATGGCTCCAGCTAAAGATGTCACCAACTGTCTTGAATCATCAAAATACACAATAGGTGTTCTTGGCAACAATTCGCCAACTTTTAATTCAGTATTACCTGCTTTTAATTTTAGGGTGACGCCATATTTAGCATAATCACTTTTTAATTCACCTTTGGCAGGATCATAAGGCACGATCAAGTCACTGGTCTGACGATGTTCACTATCAAGTAAAACAGCATAACGAATACTCGCGTCCAATCCCACTTGAAGCGGCGTATCAGTATAGCCTGATTCAAAAATTAGGTTTGCCCCTTGTGTCCAGCTGCCAAATGCTGGCAGATGATCTTGATCATAGGATCGATCAAAATAAAAATTTCTAAGATTAAGACTGGTTTTACTGTCTTCGATGAAATCTGCATGTACTTGAATCATGGCCGTACTAGCAAATATTAATATTATTACTGATTGAGTAAGTTTTAACTGTTTCGACATATGGTACCTATCACATTATTCTACTGAATACCCATTAATAGCCAAAAACAGATCCCTAAAAATTAAATTAATAATATTTAGAATTTTTGCAAACTTCCATTTAATAATATTTTTATTAAAATAGCTAAAAGCAAAATGATCTGATTTAAAAACAATTAAACACTCTATATATAAAAAAATAAAATAAAATATTATCCCCAATAAACCAAAGTAATAATATAATATTTAAAATAATCTCTATTTATAACCCGAATCGCGGATAAGTATTTTCTTTAAAATCATGACATAAACGTAATTTTATGATTAATTTTTAGTGTTATTAGATCAAAGCGGCTTTATTGCACAAAGCTGTTCTTAAGGGCTTCTTCAATAATATAATTTACAAATGAAGAAGCCTACACATAAAATCTACCGCACAACCAATTGGCCCGCATATAACCGAGCACTCATTCATCGCGGAAATATTACTATTTGGTTTGATCCTGCTACGCAATGGTATGCTCCATCAAAAGGCAAACAAGGGCGAAATCAAACCTACTCCGATGCAGCCATCCAATGCTGCTTAATGATTAAATCCTTATTTCGTCTGTCTTTACGTATGGTCACTGGCTTTGTGCAAAGTCTGATTAAACTTTGCGGATTAAATTGGACAGCGCCAGATTACAGTACGCTTTGTAGAAGACAAAAGTATATTGATATTGCAATCAGCTACCAAAAAAGTAGCTATGGGCTGCATCTACTCATGGACTCTACAGGCTTGAAGTTTCTAGGTGAGGGCGAATGGAAACGCAAGAAACATGGACCTGAATATCGTCGCCAATGGCGTATGCTACATAGTGCTATAGATGCTGAAACTCTTCAAATACGTGCTATTCAGCACACAACCAATAATATCAGTGATTCACAGGTACTAGGTGATTTACTTGATCAGATTCCACAAGATGAGCAGATTGACTCTGTTTATACCGATGGAGCTTATGACACCAAGCAATGCCGTCAGGCCATTGCAGATCGGCAAGCGCATGCGGTGATTCCACCTAGAAAAAATGCGAAACCATGGAAAGATACAAAGAGCAGCTTGCTAAAGCGAAATGAATTACTTCGAACAGTTAAACGTTTAGGTAGGACACTATGGAAAAAATGGTCAGGCTATCATCGCCGAAGTTTGGTTGAGACTAAAATGCACTGCATCAAATTATTAGGAGATAAACTCAGTGCAAGGAGCTTTGATAGCCAAGTCAATGAGGTTCATGCACGTGTAGCAGTCCTCAACAGATTTACGGAATTAGGTCGACCACTTACTCAAGTTACGTCTTAAATTTGGCTCAATTAGGGGCGCTTTGCATTTCAAATCTTTGTGCAACAAAGCCGATCAAAGCATAGACATTTCATCACAAAATGATAGATAAACCTTAAAAATGAGTGGTGTCATTTCCTTAAGCAGGATTAGGATTATTTATAGGCCTTTATAAAAAATTATAATTCCTTTAAAGCATAAAAATACAGTATTAATGCTATTAAAATAAAAATACTCATAACAACAAACATATTAATTAAAGCATTAAAAAAAATAAAATTTAAAACAATCCCACTTATTAAACCACAGGAAAAATGCATACTACCCATCATTGCACTAGCTGCACCTGCACGCTTATTTTGATTTTTCATTGCTAATGCTAATGAACTTGGACCTATTAACCCCATTGTAGAAACTATTATAAATATTGAAATAAAAACTAAAATCTTAAAGCTGTAAAAACACCCTACACCTAGCAATAAGACTCCTAGTGCTTGAATCATCAACCCTAAAAATAAAATTGATTTTATATTCCATATCTTTATTAGAACTTTATTAAGAAATGAAAGTAATATTATTCCAATTCCATTTAATCCAAAAATCAAACCAAAAACTTTTTCATTTAGATCAAATTCCCCAATCATTACAGCAGAAGCCGAGTTTAAAAAAGTAAACATCACTCCGCCAGACAATCCTCCTATACACATAGGAAGATAAAATGTGTGATCTTTTATGAGGTCTACATAGGAATTAAAACTTTTTTTAATATGGAATTTCGTGCGCTGTGATTTCGGTAGTGATTCATTAAAGAAGAAATGAATGCCAAGTAGACAAGCTATACCCATTAATGCTAATAATAAAAAAATCGTGCGCCAATGATAATATTCCAATATAAGTGCACCAATACTTGGCGCAATCACTGGTGCAATAGCTAAAATCATCATTAAGGTAGTAAATGCTTGAGCAGATGCTTGTAAAGTAAGACAATCCCTAACAACTGCCCTTACTATAACTACTCCTACACATCCACCTAGAGCTTGTATTACTCTAAGATACATTAATTGATTTATATCTTGAGCATATACACATAGTAAACTTGCGAAAATGTAAATTCCTAATCCAATGTACAGTGGCGTTTTTCGACCTATTGCGTCACTGATGGGACCATACAATAGCTGTCCTATAGCTAATCCTAGAAAATATGCAGGCAATGTATTTGAAACTTTTTGCACACTAACAGATAAATCTTCAGCCATATGATTTAAAGCTGGCAAATACATATCAACTGATAATGGACCTAATGCCATTAATAAAGATAAAAGTAAAATCCATCCCCATGAATAACTACTTTGCTGTTGAAGCCGCATATTTTTCATTGATTATCCTTTTTTATATCGAAATAGTATTTAAATGAAGATATGTAATTAAAATTTTAAATATCCAATACAAGTTGTTTGGTTTTTGATCTTGAACAACATGCAAGTATTTGGTCATTACTCTCTTTTTCTTCATCCGTTAAATACACATCACGATGATCAGGTTCACCTTCCAACACATCACATAAACACGTGCCACACACGCCTTGTTCACATGATTTCTCAATCTTTATGCCTTCTCTCGCTAATGCATCGATCAAACTCTCATCCGCTGCAACCGTAATAATTTTATTAC
>NZ_JBWYIY010000029.1:0-16320 GCF_056779975.1 Acinetobacter sp. ANC_7511 | reverse complement strand
GGATAAATTTATCCCAAAGATTAGCCCAATCAGCCTTATTGCCCTTTTATTCACGATTGTAGCCATGTTCAGTCTTAAAGGTGGTGAAGTGGTTAGCCTTCCTCTAGATGTACTTAGGATCGCTATTCCTTTGACAATTTACTTTGTTGCGATGTTCTTCATCAGCTTCTTTATGAGTAAGTGGATGGGTAACGATTATCCTAAAACAACTGCTATTTCCTTTACTGCGGCAGGCAACAATTTTGAATTAGCACTGGCTGTAGCGATTGCCACTTTTGGATTAGCTTCACCTGTGGCTTTCACAACAGTGATTGGACCACTTGTTGAAGTGCCTGTATTGATTGTCTTAGTGACAGTTTCGCTATGGCTTAGAAAAAAAGTTTTTAAAGAAGTATGAATCAAAAGAGTATTTAGATTTCTTAAAACTAACATAATACACCTTATACGAAACTAAAAATGGGAACTCTAAATTACCATTTTTCCTGAGTTTTCAATTTTTAGGTAGTAGCCTAGGCTTCAATAAATTACTCACCTAAACGCATTAACTTTTCTTGAATCGCATCACTGACAAAGGCATTTAGAGAATTACTTGATGCTAAAACCGCCTTACGGTGCAATTCAGGGCTAATACGGACATTAAAAGTGCCTTTGAATGGTTGATCAGGAGATTTTCCTAGTTCGGCACATGATTCTAAATAGCCGTCTACAGATTCCTGAAAAGCTTTCTCAAGGGCTTTTAAAGTTTCCGCTTCATAGGTAACAAGATCACGAATAAAAGCAAGTTTTCCAAATAACTCACCTGTTTCAAGATCAGGCTCAATTGTTCCGAGATAACCTTTGTATTTTAAATAGCTCATAAAAATCCCTCCTGTTTGAGTGCCTGTTTTACAGCTTTCAATGCTCCACCTTTGATTTCATTTTCAGGGTGTGGTCTATGCAGTAAAATGATATGTTCAGTTTTTTCATTAAAAAACCGAACACGAGAGCCTGCCATTTCAAATTTTTCATAGCCGAGCTGGCTCAGTAAAACGACTAAATCTTTATATGGAAACGTATTTTTTGAATTTTCAAATTTTTCCAATAACTTTTCCGTTTTACCCATATTTTAGCCCTACTCAGTTACGACTAAGTATAGTCCCCTGAAATCAAAAAATGCAACTAAATTTAGTTGCATTTCATATAACACCCATAATGTTAAATGGATAAATATTAGGGTCTAATTGACGAAAATTTTCCAAACCCATTTAAAAATATTGCTAATGAGATTTGGAAATAAATAGCCTATAACGAAACAACTGATTACTGTAAAACTTACAATTTTAAGTGAACTGATTGTAGAGCTTAGATATAAGGAAGAAAATATTGCTAGTCCTAGCCCCAGGATGATCCCACCTACAGAGTAGTAAAAGGCTGTAATTAATCGTTCAGAATTATCCATTACCTCCCTCTAAATTCTATTTTTCATTTTTTAAATTGTCTAAAATTAACATAATACACGTTAGATGAACTTACATTGTAACTCCAAAATAGAAATGTCCGGTTTCTCCAAAGTAAAAATGTCCGCTTTTAGAATATGCACTTCTGCAATTTCCTTAGCGGACGGTTTGATATGTTGGTATCTATGTCGGATAAAGAACTTAAACGATTGTCGGTTTTACAGGAAATCTGCGATCAACGTATAACTCAATTTCAAGCTGCTCAGCTACTTCATATTTCAGAACGTCAGATCAGACGCTTACTGCAGAAATATAAAGCTCAAGGCCCGGCTGCCTTAGCTCATGCTAGTCGTGGCCAATCTAGCAATTCTAAGCTTCCTGAGGAAATCAGGCTTAAGTGTCTTAATATTGTTTCTGATCAATTTCATGGTTTCGGACCCACTTTAGCGCATGAAAAGCTCACGACCATTCATGGATTCGATATTTCAGTAGAAACCCTACGTTCTTGGATGATTGCGGCTGATCTATGGATTCCTCGCTCTAAGCGCCTAAAACGTCCATATCAGCCTCGATACAACCGAGACTGCTATGGTGAGTTAATTCAAATTGATGGTTCACACCATGATTGGTTCGAAGGACGCGCTGCTAAGTGCTGTCTGTTAGTATTTATCGATGATGCCACAGGGAAATTGCAGCATTTACGCTTCTGTGAATCAGAATCAACCTTTGATTATATGATTTCAACACGTCTGTATGTTGAACAGCACGGTAAGCCTTTAGCATTCTACAGCGATAAACATTCTGTCTTTAGGGTTAATCAAAGCAGCAAGAAAGATACTAAGATTACTCAGTTTGGGCGTGTGCTCAATACTCTCAATATCGATATCATCTTCGCAAATTCACCACAGGCCAAAGGCCGTGTAGAACGTGCGAACAGGACACTTCAGGACCGTTTGATTAAGGAAATGCGCCTTAAAGGTATTAGTTCGATTGCCGAAGCCAATACATGGCTACCCTGCTTTATTGAGCAATTTAATCGTAAATTTGCAAAGATAGCCTTTAATCCCAAGGATCTACATCGGACTGTCACTGAAACTGCTGAGGAGTTAGATGATATTTTTACTTGGCGTGAACCTCGCAGAGTCACCAATAATCTGACGATTACTTATGATAAATGCGTCTATCTGCTGGCAAATACAGAAGAAAACCAGAGGCTCATGGGTAAATATATTGAGTTTCTAGAATACCCAGACGGTACGGTCGCCATTGAATATCAGGGCAGAAAAATCAATTACAGCATCTTCGATAAATTAAGTCAGCTGAACCAGCGAGAGATTGTTGAGAATAAACGTTTGAGTTTAGTCTTGGCCCATATCCAGCAACAGCATGAAGAACTAGAACAGCAAAACAAACGAAGTCGTTCTCAATCTATGCCACGTAGACGAGCACAGAAAACAGCAATTCAACAGCGAAATCTGAATCCTGTGCTTGACTTGGAATTGTCCATATAGGACATTTTAAATGGTTTATCGCATAGACATTTTAATTGGGGAATAACACACTCTTGTAAGCCCCAAATAGAAATGTCCGGTTTCTCCGTTCATTTAACTAAGTTTGTAACTGAAATTTAACTAAACTTGTAACTCTAACTGATGAAGATAATGTGTTAACTAATACACATTTATCGTCTTCTACTTTTAGATAAATGCGTGCAATAGATAATTCAGAAAGATCTATTTTCTTCAAACCTTGAATAGTGAATAGCCACCAAAATTCTAGACACACATAACCATCTTTTGATGGGCCTTTTCATAATCTAATGGAGAACGCTGACCATTGGAACCATGTCTGCGTTTTGAATTATAGAACATCTCAATATATTCAAAGATATCCGATCTTGCTTCAGTTCTAGTTGCATAGATTCTCTTTTTAATTCGTTCCCGCTTTAATAGCTGAAAGAAGCTTTCTGCAACAGCATTGTCATGGCATGAGCAGTATACTGCTCAAGTCGTCTACTCATACTACTTTCAAGATTATGATGCCTGAGAAATGTCTGCCATTCATGGCTGATATATTGGCTACCTGGGAAGCATTGCTTCGCAAGAGAATGGATTAGGACTTTATTCTTTGGATTTATCCGCCACAAAGCCATCAATAACGCATCTAAAACCAGATCTGTCGTGATTCTTGATTTCATAGACCAGCCAACAGCAAGACGTGAAAACAGGTCAATCACAACTGCCAGATACAACCACCCTTCATGTGTACGGATATCTTACGAAGCAGTACTTCTCATGTCCGTCACCCATAATTGGTTCGGCTCAGTTGGATTAAACTGTCGATTTAAGCTGTTTGCGGCAATGACAGCCGGAGTACCAGCGTAAGCTCTAGGCTTACGATAACCACGCTGTGATTTAAGACCATCTGCTTTCATCAGCCGATGTACTCGATTAATCCCACAACTTTCGCCAATATCTTTCAAATCAAAGTGAATCTTGCGATAGCCGTAAACTCCACCGGATTCCAGCCAGAATTGTTTAATCAATCCTGAAAGCTATTGCCGTTTCTTGGCAGTTTTACTGGTAGGTTGCTTTAGCCATGCATAGTAACCACTGTGATGAACATCCAGAGCTGAACATAAACGACGGACAGGCCATATGTTCTGATTGTCCTGAATAAAGGCATACCTCATTTGGACTGGGTTGTGAAGTACACCGCGGCCTTTTTTTAGAATATCCCTTTCTTCAGTAACCCGTTGCAGCTCTTTTTTTAATTTCGCTAATTCTGTACTTGGATCACTAGATTCTATTGTTTTTGGTTGCTGTGGATCATAACGTTTAATCCAGGCATACAGACTATGAGTGGTGGTTCCTAAAAGTGCAGCAACTTCAGCCACACTATGAACTTTCTCAGTGACTTGTTTTACTGCTTCAATTTTGAATTCTTCAGGGTATCGTTTACTGCTCATAAGCACCTCGTTAATTAGCCATTTTATCTAACTAAAGGGTGTCTACAAAATCGGTGGCTATTCAGTTGAACGCTTTAATGGATACCTCAAATCAAGCTTTATTGTGCCATTGAAAACAAGCCTGAAGACTTCGGGTTTACTGTTAGATGTTAATGTCGCCAATGCCCACATTGGCCGGTGGCTGCATAAAACCGCCAATCAGCGGATTCATGCCACCACGCAAGAAAAACCGGCTGTTCGACTGCAACAGGAGCAGCAAAAATTTACGCCATTACCGCAATCAGATACAGGTTCCAGCACTGTACCTGTTGCAGCAGCACAGCATGTCATGCCCTACGAGAGTTTGCAGCATCCCTTATCGGTATATGACCAGTTGCTAGGAGTTTCCTGATGAATCTGCAATACGACCGTATAGAGCAGCTTTGCCAAAAGCTCAATCTGCCTGCCATCGCATCACAATGGTCACATCATGCACAACAAACATTAGGTCAAGATGGAAGTTATGCCGACTTTGTTGAAGCGATCTTGACGCCTGAATATGCTGCCAGGCAACAGCGCAGCCAGCAGGTACTGATGAAACTCTCAGGCCTGCCTCAAGTCAAAACCCTGGAAGACTATGATTTTAATTATGCCCTAGGGGCCCCTAAATCACAGGTGATTGAACTGTTCAATCTGAGCTTTATTGCTAGAGCAGAAAATGTGGTGTTTCTCGGGCTAGCGGAGTAGGAAAAACGCATTTATCTATGGCATTAGGCTATAAGGCCATCATGAACAACATTAAGATCAAGTTCATTACCGCAGCGGATTTAATGCTGCAACTGAGTACAGCCTATCAGCAAGGTAAATTGAAAACCTATATGCAGCGTGCGGTACTGGGACCAAAGTTACTGATTATCGATGAAATTGGTTATTTACCATTTGGACGTGAAGAAGCGAATCTGTTCTTTAACGTGATTGCCAAGCGTTATGAAAAAGGCAGTACGATATTGACGAGTAACTTACCCTTTAGCCAATGGTCTAAGTCATTTGCGGATAATGTCACGTTGACCGCTGCGATGTTAGATCGGCTATTACATCACTGTCATGTGGTACAAATATCGGGTGAGAGTTATCGTTTGAAGGATAAAAAAAGAATTGGGATTCAACCCCAGGTTGAAACTTAATACGAGATCAAAGGGGTCAATTTTACTTTGCCATTTGTAAGGTAAAAGGGGTCAATTTTAGAATGCCGTTGACACTAAAAGACTGCCGACACATAAAGTGACCCAAATAGAAGAATTGCTGCCGCACTGCTGGAAACCTAAATCGAATTAAAAAATAGGTATGGGATTCAGCGGACGCTTACGTAAGCTCTTAAATAAATGACTTTTATCCTGCTTCAGCCATAAAAAATGATTTGAAATTATTGAAGTGAGAACACTTATACCAAATGGCGATAAAGATGATTTCAGAGAAACTCTGTTGTGCTTTTCGGATTCTTAAGCAGTAATTGCTTTGCTTGATAAATTTCCAATAAGTTGCTTCAAATTTAAGAAATAAATCATAAATTACACAGAATAATTCGGTACTATTGAACATCAGGACTAGAGTTGTGAGTTTTGTGTGGTAACTCAACTGATGGCTCTAGTCCTTCTGTTTTTTCAAGTTCATTCCTTATCCAAAATTCGAGTTTTTACACTATCTATTCAAGCCTAATATATCTACTCTATTTAATTCTTAGCTTAAATTAAGTTAATCTGATAAATAAAAAATCTGTTCTGGTCGCGCTTGATTTAGAAATACTGTATCATAACTATTATTTAAATGACCTATATCTAAGGCCCTAAAACCTTGATTATGTAGTCTTGCTGCCAATGCCGTCCCTGTTGGACCTAATGCAATTAAAAACATATCAACTTGAGTTTGATCAAAGCATTGCTGCATAATATGATCAATATCAGTATATGCATCTTGATTTTTAGAAAAAATATGTGTGGCGCTTGTAATATTAGAGAAAATCGTATGCTTTGCATTTAAACGAGAATTTTTTCCTGTAATAAAACATACCTTTTTACCTTCCCAAATTGCCTTCCATAAATCTACAATTTCTGTTCCATAAAAATAAAATGCTTCAGGACGTGTAATCATTGCATCACCTACATAGGATTGTTTTAAATAAAACTTAGATTTAGCCCAAAACTCTATCCAAAAATTATTCCAAAACTGATCTTCAATTAATAAGCTTGGATAACACACCAGAATCCCAGTTTCATCCCGACTAATATCTCTAAGCTCTTGCATTAACTTCCAATCATGCTTCTGGAAAACACAACCACTAGTTGTCACCATACAGCGAATTTCACCATCACCAAAACGTGCTAAACTCAGTTCTTTTTCTTTAATTTGAATTAATGTATCTCGAATCGTTAAAAATTTATCGCTTAAGGTATTTGCCATATCTAAATAAATATCATTCATTTTAGCGGCAATGATATGCTTATTTAATTGCATTACTTGAGAGGTAAGTGTGTTCAATAAATACTTTTGATCTTGAGTATAAGCTAACAATTTCTTAATTATTTTTCCAACAACCTTATAAATATTAGAGTCATACTCTATATTTAAAAAATCGACTAAAACTTTATTCTTAGAAAAAACTTTTAACTTAAAGTCGACAAAGCAATTAAAATATTGGCAAAAAAATTTTTGTGTATACACATTACGACAAACTAGAAATATTTCATAATTTTCATTTATATCAAGTGCAAAAAATAATTGCTCAGTTTTAATATCAATATACACAACTTGATTTTTATATATTTCAATCTTTTCCACATATTGATTATATAAAAAATTTTCTCTTAAATGACCAAGAATTTCTTGCAAAATCATATAAATTCAATCCTTAAATTAAACCAAACTTAACACATCAAACTAAATTTCAGGTATATACTATTAAATAAGATTTAAAATTTTATTAGCCTGGTCATCAAAATTCAACTTTTTCAAATCTAAAATTAAATTATTAACTTCTAAATAATTGTCATTTTTAATCAAGTCTTGATAACTTTCCAATTGGTTAATTACCCGACCTACTAAGCCTTTTGGGGCATTTTTTACTAATTTTTTAAAAGCAGTATATGCTTGCCCTTTATATCCTAATTGAAAAGCATTAATACATAGCTCATAATGGCACCAAAACTTATAAATATCTTTATTTAAAAAGAGTTTATTTCCTGTTGGCAAACTCAACTTTTGAGCACGCTCTGCATAACATAAGGCTAAATGATAGTTTTTATCCCAATTATTACGACGTGCAAGATGATACCAACATTCAGCTCGTTCAGGATCAACAGCAACACCACACTGCCAATAATATAACGCTTGCATTGTCTGTTTTTGAGCTTCAAATAGAACACCTAAGCGCATAAAACTAACATAAATTTCCTCTTTCCAATCACCGACTTCTGTTCGCTTCTTATACCATTCTATGGCTTTTTCTGTTTGATTTGCATCTTGGTAAGATTGTGCACAATAGAAGATATAACGTGCTTCTAAATCAGGATCAATTTTATCTTCAATTGCTTTTTCAAGTAATTGAGCATCTTTTAAGTATTTATTTGGGTCTAAACTTCGATTTCCTTTACGTCCAGAAACAACTGCATAATCTCCTTCGATTGTTCCTGTTGTAAAGCTTGTTTTTGTTGCTAAAAATTCATGTAATATACCTCTCCAAAAAAAGTTTTGATTATTTTTAATAATTAATTTTCTTACATATTTTGTACCACCACCTTCACTGGTCATATTAACGAAATAACTGTCTTTTTCTAAAAGTGGTAATTTAAACTCACCCGTAAAATAATCATCGGCATCAAAAAATAAAATATAGTCACTCTTGCCTACACATGCCTGTAATGCTGCATCGCGGTTATAACCAAAATTCACCCAATCTTGATACTTAATTTCACCTTTAATATTTTTTTCTTTAAAAAATTTTTCAATTATTTCCACTGTATTATCTGTAGAGCCTGTGTCTGAGATTACCCAGTAATCCAATGCGATATGTTGGCAAATATTTTCTAACGTTTCAGCAATAATATGACTTTCATTTTTAACAATCATATTTAAACAAATTGTTGACATACAAGCACACCTAAACTCTTAAAATATCAATAATATGAAAAACCGCCTTAATTTAAGACGGTTTTTATTTCATCTACAATCTAATGTACTTAGAACACTAACTGTTGATTACGTACCAATTCCTCTAGTGTGGTATCCGTATTGTTCAATGTTAACAACACATGAGAACTATAGGCTGAACCACTACCATCTCGGTCAATACTAATCACAGTATCAGTACCATTCTTCTCAGCTTTAATAAATTGAGAAAGATAATTCAATGCACCCGGTAGATCTCCATTATTTGAAATCAAGTGATCATAATTAGAATGGTCAAAGTTGGTTAATAGCTCTTGTACATCAATGATGTCTGCATTTTGATTAAATTCAACTGAACCTTTTTGGAAGCCAAACCATGTATCAGCGCCATGACCACCTGTTGCATCAGTTTTATTCAATAAATCATAAATAACAGTATCTTGCCCTATAGATTGGCTATGGAACTCGTCATTCCCCGCGCCACCATTAAAGATATTGTGACCTAACCCACCATAGAGTTTGTCGTTGCCTTCATTACCAAAGAGGATGTCATCACCAGCGCCACCATAAATCGTATCATCACCAGCGCCACCTGAAACATAGTCATTACCAGCGCCTGCTGAGATCACATCATTTCCTAAACCGCCATAAATTGTGTCGTTATGGTTACTGCCAGTTAAGATATCATCGCCAGCATAACCATACATCACTACAGAACGATCTGAAGTTGAAGCATCTAAATGATCATTTGCATTATCACCTTCGATAAGTTTCAAGCGACTATTCAACGTTGAATCTTGAGTAGTCAGACTTAAATCAAGTAATTTACCTAATGATTCTGTTGTTGAGATATTTTGGCTATCTGTTGCAGTCACTTTAATATTATTCAATAGGTCAAGCGATAACAAATTACCATCAACAATACCCAATGCACCATCTTCAGTTGTAAAGCGAACTGTTGCTAAAAGCTGATTAATTGCAGCATTACTAATATTCGGTTGTAAAGGATTAGTGCTGGTAAATGTAATCGACACTGATGATGCAATAAGTCCTAACACACCAGAGTTTGCTGTAATTTCAGCTTTAATACCTAACTCAGCAGCAAGCTTTTCTGAATAAACAAAGGTTGGTTTAGTCAAATTCACACCAACCAATTGCTCAAATTTCAAACTAACCTTTCTCAAATCCTCATCTGCATCGAAGACAAAGATGTCTTGAGCGCCAAGGTCGATTAAACCTAGCACATCGAGTCCAACAAGCCCTAACAATGAAGTATCAGTACCAAAGACTAATGGTGCTTGGTTGTTTGGATTAAAGCTAACATCTTCAAGGTCAGAGGTATCGAAGTTGATATCTGTTTTAGAAGTATCGCCATCGTTATCTTCAACAACAATTTCAACATTGGTATTGTTGCTGCTTGAGCTTGATACATCTAACTTAGGCACAAGCAACTTACCATTAGTAATGAGTGAACCAATCACTTCATAGTCTGAATTGAAACGTGCTGCGTAATCACCTTCGCCTTGTAAAAGTAAATTCACATTATCAAGTTTGATAATCTGATTCACACTTTCCATATGAAGGTCAGCGTTAAACCCACCAATGAACTCACCATCTACACTGATATAAATCAATGTTTGATTTGTTGTAGCGTCAAACTCAAAGTGTAGATAATTAATCAAATTCCCTGCACCAAAGCCTAAACGTCCACCACCGACTAACATATCAGAGAGATCAATTACATCTCCACCTAATGCCACTGAACGCATATCAAAATCAGTAATACGGTCTACAGCACCAAGGAAACCATTGAGATAATCTTTCTTCTCCCAACGGAAGACATCTGTACCATCGCCACCAGTCAGCACATCATTGCCCTGACCACCTACGATTAAGTCATTCCCTGCACCACCCAAAATAGTGTCATTGCCTGTACCACCATATAAAATGTCGCTCTTATTACCACCATAAAGCGTATCGTTACCGCCTAAGCCATAGAGCGAGTAAGACAAATTATTGTCGATAGGACGTAACTCAGAACTTGCTGAACCTTCGTCCATAATGACAGTTTTAGCTTCAGTACCCAGTAATAAATCACTGAGCAATCCAACATTGGCAAGTTCAGTATCGCCTTTCGATGCCAGAGAGTTGCCTTCCGCATCTTTCGCTGTGATATTTACTGTTGGCAATACTGATAAATCAAGTATTCCACCTAGCGCACCACCATCCACAGTGACTGTTTTTAATAACTGATTGACTTTTAATGCGTCTAAAGGTGTACCATCAAGATTTGTAATGGTTAATTTCATTGGCGCTAAACCTAAAGTTGCTTTTTGTGAATCAACTTTCAGACCAAGTTCAGCCGCAAGTTTTGTATTGAAAAGTAATTCTTTCGAGTTACCCAATAACGAACCTAATAAACCACTCACATCTAATGCACCAATGCTGACTTCAACTGAAGAAGCACCTTCACCTTGGATCGAGAATAATTGTTCATTTTGCAAGTTAATTAAACTTGCAACATTTAATCCTATCGCACCCAGTAAGCTGTCTGATTGACCACCCAATGACACAGATACAGGCTCTGGTTTATTATAAATCGTAGGATCAACTTGAAAGACTGAATAATGGTATTGACCTGTTGCCAAATTAACAGTGATGGTTTCACCAGACAACGTTGTCACTAATAACTCACCACCTTCTAAGCCCTTATAGTTATAAGCATAAGTGATAATTTCTGGTGATGAACCTGTTTTGGTAATCGTATTTGATTCTGGATCAAACTCAAAAGTCACCCCAGCAACTTTAACCGATTTAACAAAACCACCATCTGCACCATAGCTATGTACAGTGGTATCGACAGTGCCGTCCGGCTGAGTCACTTTCTCAATAAATACGTTGCCTTCTACTTCATAAGTGTTAGTAAGCTTATAGTTTTCATTGGCAGTGGTTATCGGCTGATCATCTGTCACTTTCACTGTAATGTATTCAGACTCTGAGACATCGCCACGATGGTTCGTAAAGTTCATACGAATATCAAATGCCAGTACCTCATCTAATGTTGTACCCACTTTGCCATGACCAATCGCTTGCTTTAAGTTTACCGTGTATGTGCCATCATCTTGAATCGAAACCACGATCACTTCTGACTTAACCACTTGACCATTTTCAACGTTATTGACATAACCAATCAAGTCACCATCTGCATTATGTTCCCAGAGTACATCTTGTCCTTTAGAGGTTAATGCTGTCGCAGGTGGCTCTAGATAAATATGACTATAGGCAGCTTTTGGTAAATCAAACTGACCTGTATAACTTAAACCTGTTGAGGCATTAGCAGCCGATAACAAGTCATGTTCAGTAAATTCAACAATCGTACCTGCTTGGTCTAAATCATTGTCTTTATAGTGTAAATCAACAGTGGTCTTATCTGAACTATTGCCCGCTTTATCTGTCACCACAGCTTCAATCGTAAACTGTGTGTCATCACTCCAACCAATACTGTCTAATAACGAACTTGGAATATTTACACTCCATTCACCATTCATGACAACAGCATCAACTGGACCTGAACCATTCACAGTCACTCGAACAATTTGACCATCTTCTGCACCTTCAGTTTTACCACTGACAGTAAGACCTTGTTGCAACTCAACCGCAGTCAAAATATCATCCACAGCAATTGGCTGATCAATGGTGACTTCAGGTGCAACGGTATCAATAATCACATGATGTGATGATGAGTTTGTATTCCCTGCATGATCAGTGACTTGAACCGTTACATTGTGATCTGCATCAGGAAGCGGCTGATTTGCAGTAATCTTCCAAGACCCATCTTCACCTGCAACAACCGTACCATACGAAATATTACCGACTTTGATTTCAACAATCGCTCCTGCTTCAGTTTTACCCGACCATGTTGGTGTTGGATCATTACTATAGCCTGCTTTATCCCTCAGGATATTTTGTCCAGCATCGTCATGTATTTCAAATGTTGGTGCTGCAATACTTTTCTTCACTGTAAAGTCATGGCTTGCAAGTTTATTTAAATTCACGCCACTTAAATTATAAACCTCAACCCGATACTGACCATCCGACATTGTCGCAAGCTGTTCAGGTTTTAAATCTGCACTCCATGTATCTCCAGATGTATATTGTGAACCTGAATCATTTGTATTCCAACTAGAAGAACCTAAGCGGAAGATTTGTGTTGTTGTACCATCTTCATTGACTTTAAAAATACGTGCGTATGTTGTGGTCAGATTCGTATCACCATAAATCTTGACTGCACCAGCACTTTCCGCACCATTAATAATGTTATCACCTGCAACGATGCCAATCGTTGCATTTGGTGGATCATTCCAAGCATTACCGAAATCTGTCACTGCTTCAGATTTATTCACTGCAGCCGATGCATTACCTGCGCTGTCTTTTGCTACAGCACTAATTAAAACATTACCTGAGCTTGGATATGTCACTGCATTTCCAGGAACGTTATAGCTCCAGTTGCCCTTAGCATCAGTCATGACCGTTGCTGTATGCGGATTGCCACTAGCGCCTGTAATCGTCACCGTAATTTCAGCATTTGCTTCGCTTATCCCTTTCACTGTATAGCCAAACGTACGCTCTGCCTGATCAATACCATTCCCATCAGCAACGCTTATAATGCTTACTGTAGGTTCTTTAGTATCAAGTGTTACAACCTTATTAAATGCGCTAACTGTAGTATTTTCATCATTTGCAGATGCACCATCATATTGGCGTACCAAAATATCACCAACTGCATATTTGCCATCAGCAGGTAAATTAAACTGACCCGTTGTTGCAGTGCTGCCTTTTGGCGCACCTTCAAGCCATGTCAAACCACCATCCGTTGAATACTGCCAACCCAGTTCAGCCTCTAAACCACTGACTTTAATCGCTGGATTTTTGGTAATACCATCTTGTTTTTGATGTTCTGAAATTCCACCAGAAGCAACTGCAAACGAATCTTCCAATAAACTGAGTTCAACAGATGCAGGTGCAATCACATCGCCCGTGATTTCTCTCGGTGCTTCAAGTGAAGCGGTTTGATCATTGCTCTTACCTGTCGTCACACTATTAAATGCATTTGGATCTACAGAGATTTTACCCACAACATCATTACTTTGATCTGGTGTAAATACAGCTGTATAAATCTCAGGATCATTCACATCTTGGCGTAAATTCGACAATGTACCGCCAGTCACCTTGACATCACTTAAGTCAAAGCCTGTGACTAACTCAGAAAATTTAAAGGTAATAATCGTTGTATCGTCAGTTGCATTAACCACATAGCTATCAGAAGTAATCGTTAATGTTGGCGGCAAGCTCATATCCACCGTCACAACTGAACTTTGTCCTGCAAGATTTCCATTACCGACTTCATCAGTAAAGATATCTGTTGCTAAATCCACAACCACTGGACCGTAAAAATCAACTGTTGTTAAATCGATCATCGTAGGGTCAATTGCACTATTTGGATCCATTGGAACAAATTGGATATAAGGTTGCGCACCACCTGTTGGTTTTACAACAATAAACTTACCTTGATCACTTGTTAACTGATCTGCAATATCCTGTAAATCAACAGGAGTCACAACGCCATTATCAAGCTTAAATAGTGGCTCTGTGCTTACAACTTCAACAACACCATTTGCATCAATTTGAATCGTGACTTCAGGTGCTTCTGTATCCAATGTAATTGAGTCATCTTGGACAGTTTCACTCACGTTACCCACTTCATCAGTTGCTGTAACTTCAATATTTAATGACGAATCTGCTTGTTGCTGTTGATAGCTATTTAAAGTCGCTAAGTCTGCTGGTTTTAAAGGTACATCCCATGCGCCTGTCGGATCTGTCGTTACTGTAAATGGTGTATTTAGACCTTCAATAGAAACCACAACCGTTGAATTTGGCTCTGCTGTTCCTTGAATCACAACGGTATTAGCAAGTTCATCTGCATTGATAGCTTGGTCATTACCATAAATACCACCACCAATGGTCGTAATACCTGTTACTACTGGATTGACAGTTTTAGTATCGACAAGGAAAGTGAGCTCTGAGCTATCTACATTACCTTGCTGATCAGTTGCTTTAACGACAACCTGATTATTTCCTTCACGTACAGTGATAGCAACTTCTATTTTCCCTGCATCAATATCAGCTTGCTGTAGAACATAGTTGTCACCATTCACATTAATAATGTCACCTGCTTGATTGGCATTCGTTAATGGAATTGAGATATCAACTTTATTGTTATTACCCAATTCTTTATTATTAATTGCACCATCTACAAGATCGGTATCATCAAGTAAGCTAATTGGACCTACTAAATCAGTCGCTTGAGTATCTACTACAAAGTCAAGCTGCTCTTGATCAACATTACCTTGTGCATCGGTCATTGTTGCAGTAATCGTATTTGCATCTTCATTAATGACGATGTTTTGGATCACTTTTCCTGCTAACCATTCACTGTGCGTAATAGTGTAGTCATTACCATTAATTGTAATGGTATCGCCTTCTTTGGCATCTTGACCCAAAATCACTTCAACTTGCGTTGATGTTTTATTTGCACCAAGTTCTTTCAGGTTGAGTACACCATCGCCGTTTTTATCTTGAGTTAATCGAATTTCACTAATTAAATCAGCTGGCTTGGTATCTACAGTCACCTGAGCTTTTGACTCTTCAATTAACTGACCCGCCGCATCTTTTAAACCAAGCTCAAAAGTATTGTCACCTTCTTTTAACGGTCCAACATTTTCAACCAGCGCAAAGCCTTGATCAATATCACCTTGTGTCACTGTATGAGTGATACCACCCACCTCAATTGTGTCACCCACTTTAACATCTGTACCTAACTCGATAGTTAAATCAACCAAGTTATCTACAGGTTTTTCAGTGCTGTTTAAAATATTATCGCCATTAATATCTTCAACAACAGTCACTTTACCAATCAAGTCAGATGCAACAACTTCAACAACAGTAATATCACGTTCAACTTGACCTTTACTGTTAGTTACTTCAACAACAACGGCATTTGTACCTGATTGAACAGCAACCAATACATTGAGCTCTGCTGCTGCAATTTCAGCGGCTGTTAAAATATGAGGTTGACCATTGATGACCACAACATCTCCTGCAACCAAAGAATTCACCGTTGGATCATTTAATTGAATTTTGACACTGGTTAAACCATCACGACCCACTTCTCTGGTATCTAGTGTTCCTGAACCATCTAAGTCGTCATCTAAAGTCACTGACTTAATTAAATCAGCGATAGAACCTTCACCAGTAGCACCTGTTGCGCCAGTTGCGCCTGTATCGCCAGTTGCGCCTGTGTCGCCAGTTGCGCCAGTATCACCTGTTGCACCGGTATCGCCTGTGTCGCCTGTTGCGCCAGTTGCGCCTGTTGCGCCAGTATCACCTGTTGCACCGGTATCGCCTGTGTCACCAGTTGCGCCAGTATCACCTGTTGCACCGGTATCGCCTGTGTCGCCAGTTGCGCCTGTAGAATCACCAGACATGGTGACTTCAGTTTTGTCTGAAACGTTGCCTGCTTCATCTTTAGCAGTCACATCAACCGTTTCACCATTGGTCAGTGCTGGATCAAGTTTTACAGTGAAATCGCCATTTTCGTCCGCTGTACCCGAACCTAAAATGTTGCTTTCTTTGTCTTTGATCTCAACTGTTGAGCCCGCTTCGGCTTTACCTGTTACCGTTGAACCATCTTCACTGATCACCACATCGCTTGGTGCT
>NZ_JBWYIY010000028.1:0-17844 GCF_056779975.1 Acinetobacter sp. ANC_7511 | reverse complement strand
AAACACTTAACAACTCAGCAACCTGCTTCGCTCGTTTCCGTGTATCTCGTCGGTATGGGGTGCATTCTAGAGCATTTCGAAATCATTGCAACCCCTTATTTAAACAAAAACTCATGCATGTTTATTTTTTAAGCAAATTTATGTTTTTTACACTAAAAAATACACAAAAACGATTAATTAAATTAAAAAACCCCAATTAAATTGAGGTTTTTCAGATCAAAAAGCTCTAAATCTTATTCTATGTATTTTTGAGTACTATAATATGAAGTAGGTAATTTTCGAATTGTTTTTATTTCTTGATGACCATCTATTGAATTTAAGTAATTTAAGAATGCTTCTGCATAGTCCAATCCAACATCTATTCGACGATCACCTGTAATTTTTTTCAATGTATGATAGTAATCAGCCCCATCAGCTAAAAAATTGATGGTTACAATTTTATATAACTGATTTAAATCTAATGGCACAAGCTGGTCAGACCTATTTCTGACTTGAATATTTGTAATACGCTTTCCATTAGGCTGCGTCATATCAACTTGCCAAGTTAATCCAGCCGTATATGGATAACTTCCAGTATTTTTTTGTTCAATCACGCCTGAAATGGCATCTTCAAGCGTATCTTTAATTTCTTGACCAGTCATATTCAATTGAACGAGCGTATTTTTGAAAGGTAAGACTTGGTAGATATCTGCTACAGTGATATTTCCTTTCGCCAAATCAACTCTTACTCCACCTGCATTTTGAAATGAAATATCAGCATTAAAATATTCTTTGCCTTGTTTAAGAAATGCTTCGGCAACCATTTGTTGAATATCACCACCATGGGCATCGACATGCGCATTCAAATTACACACATCACCTAAAGATGATCGTGAGCGATCAAATTGAGTTCCCGGCACACGTCTTGAACATAAATTATCAACTGCCTGCCCAACAACTTTGGCTGCAAATAATTTTTTAGATTGCTTATAGGGCTCTAAGACACTCAAAATACTTTGATCTTCTTTAACAATAGAAAAAGGTGCTTGTTCTTTTTCGAATTGATGTTCTATATATTTTTTTTCTTGATCACTGACTCTTTCATTATTTTGCTTACGTTTAAAATCATCGCCAATTAATACATGCGGTGTGCCCACACAACTTTTAACCGCACCATCTGCATCAAATTTTACGTTAAGCTCACCAACCACATAACTGTATTGCCATGCTTGAGCAACACAAACAGTTTCGCCATTTTTATTTTTCAGTTGTAATGGGTAGGCAGCGACAGGAGACATACCATACTTTTCTAATATATGAGGTCCAAACAATGTGTGGGAGTCGCCTCCAATAATCACATCCACATCCGTAAGTTCTTGTGCTAATTTTTGATCTAGTTCATAGCCTACATGTGTTTGTAAAATAATTTTTTTAATTCCCTGTTTTTTGAGTTGATTAATCTCATTTTGAGCTACTGTAATTTCATCTCGGAATAATGTGTCTTGATTTGGTTGAGAGGAGTTTTTAGTTTTTGATGCAATGGTGAGCCCCACAACCCCATATTTTTCCCCATCCCGCTCAAGAACAATAGATTTTTGAATCCGATCTGTCTGATATATAGGTGAACTCACCCCAAATTCAACATTTGCAGAAAGAATCTCTGTTCGCTCTTTACACTGCCCTTCGTCTAAAAAACCAATAAAATCTTTTAAGCCTTGATCTTTTGCATCAAATTCATGATTTCCCAAGGTGAAAGTATCAAAACACACTGTATTCATCATTTCAGCATCAGCTTTACCATTTGAGAGGTTGTAATACAGATCTCCTGTTATCGCATCACCAGCATGAATTTTCACTACATTCTGATGATTTTCTGCCATTAGATTCATAAATGTTGCTACACGAGAAAATCCACCACGCGAAACGACTAGTTGTTCTTCACCATGACCTAAATCGAAATTAAAGCTAAGCTCTTCACCATCTAAATGGGAGTGATGGTCATTAATATGAAGAATTTTCAACTCTGAGGGTTGTGTAATATTAGGATTAGATTTTTGGTCATCTCCACCACAACTACTTAGCAATAACGATGTCGTTAATAGAAGACCTGTTATTTTTATCTTGTTCTTCATTTGAATACTCCTTTTTTTAAACCAAGAGTATTCAACGAAGATATGACATTATGATGGTGGATTTATGACACTTTATCGAAATGACTAATTTTATATTTTTCTGCAAATCGCTCAGCTAATGCCGTAATGGTCAAACTCGGATTAACACCAACATTCACAGGAATCGCACTCCCATCTACCACATATAAGCCTTGATAGCCAAAAACCTGATGATTAGAGTCAATCACACCTTTAGAGGAATCTTCAGCCATAACTGCACCACCCAATATATGCGCTGTAACAGATAAGTGCCCCATACTTTCCAATATATTATTCTGTGCTTGACCACCACTTACTTCAGCAAATTTTTCTGCAGCTTCATTTGCTAGCGGTATAAAAGACGGCGCTCTTTCTCCAACTGAAACCTGCGTTTTCAAAAAACGCCTAAAACCTCTGAGTGCAGTACGTCCATATACAAATCGTATTTGATTGTCTGCCTGTTGCATGACGGTTAATACAGTGACACGTTTATGCCAGTTTTGAGAACGCCATGATCGAGTTGAAACAAAGGGGTGCAGAAAAAAATGCTTTAAAACATGGAGTGCACGTTTTACAGGTTGATCGCCATTGACCAGTGGTCCCATATAAAACTTCATAAACTCATAACTTGCTGGAAATCGATTCTGAGTAATATGTGTTTTGTCATCTGCATGAAAATGACTGGAAATGGTCGTCCCTCTCGTTAAATCTATTGTTTTATCATTATTAGAGATTGCAACAATCGCCTCACTATTGGTTCGAATATGCTCACCTAACTGACCAGAAATATTCGGTAAGGTTTTGTACACTTCTCTTGAAGCAAACAGAATTTCAACGGTTCCTATAACACCTGCGGATAGAATGACCTGTTTCGCAGAGTAATCTTGTTTTTCTTTGGAGTTAAATGACTGATATGTATGAATGATATATTTTCCATCAACATGTGAAAGATGAGTCACTTTGGTTTCTGGAATAATCTCAACTCCATTGTTCTCTGCAAGATATAAATAGTTTTTATCCAAACTATTCTTCGCACCCTGCGCACACCCCGTTATACAATTTCCGCACTGATTACAACCTATTCGTTCGGGACCTTGACCATTCAATAGCGGATCACTCACCCATTGATGAGGATCTCCAAAGTAAATTCCCTGTGGTACGGTGTCGAAACTATCTCCAGAACCCATTTTTTCTGCTGTTTGTTTTAACCACTCATCTTGCTGACCTTTATATGGATTTAAACTTACACCTAGCATGGACTGAGCCATCTGATAGTGCGGTTGTAATTCCCTCTCCCAGTCTTCTGACAAATGACTCCAAGTTGGATCACGATAAAACTTTTGACCTGGTTTTAACAACACAGCAGCATAAATAACACTGCCACCACCAACGGCAACCCCTCGAACCACACCCATATGTTGGAATACGTCTTGTGCAAGAAAACCCTTCATCCCTAACGTCGGTGCCCAATTTAAGTATTTAGAACTCCGACTTGCTCGTTGTAAATCATCTTCAGTGAGCCTTCTTCCCTGCTCTAGCACAGCTACTTTTAATCCAAGCTCAGACAATCTTAGCGCAGATACACTTCCACCAAAGCCTGAACCTACAATAATGACATCATATTCAAATTTTGATTTCATACATCACGACTTAGAATAAATGGAAATGAAAAATGCTTTAAAAAAGGAAGATTAATGATAGTCATACACAACATCGTATGTTCATCAAGCTGTCTTAACTCATCAACCACCCAACGCCATGGAATTGGTGCTGTCTTGCCATAATACAAGGCGATCGTTTGTTTTCCATCAATCAAAGACGCCTCTTCTAGACACTCCATTTGAAGCTTTTCACTTCTCTGCCCGCGATTGAGTAAAATATTAGTGACTAAATTTTGATTGATGAATTTTTTCCCAAACCATCCCCCCAATCCACTTAAAAATAAACTCGGTGCTGCAGACACTCTTAACCACCAAGGACCAATAAACTGAGCCTTATATTCTCCTTGTCTCATGACAAGTGGCGCGGATGAAAGTTGTTGATAGGTTGCCTTAATCGAGGACAACGAAGCAGTGATTAAATGCTCCTTACGGATCATGAATTTCTCCCTCAATGATTTTTGTTTTATTCAGCATGTCCTATGCTTCTTTATGAAATATATCAATCGTTTAAATTCTATTCCACATACATACTTTGATCGATTGCATAAAAAAAGCCGAATGTATGTCACATCCGGCTTTTAACTCAAATTAATTTCACTTTATTTCTTTAAAAAACCTGATACAAGATTCAACACATTTTGTATATCTGAATTCGCTTCTTGTGGATCGGTCTTATTTGCTTGAGGTGTAAGCGAATCAATAATTTGTGGTAAGACTGAAGAAATCGCACTGTATACATCCTGTTTAGAAACTTGCGCTTCTTGTGCAACTTGATCTACATCTTGCTGATCAAATAAATTTTGAACTTGTTGCGTGCTGACATTGGCATTTTCGCCAGGACCAGTTGAAACCCAATCATCCACTTGACTCGTCAGACCCTGACCTTTCAGTTGATCAAGCGCACCTTGCAAACCGCCATTTTTTTGAATCCAATTAAGAATTAAAGGAACCACTGCGATTAATAAGGTTTGAGCGTTTAGACCTGATGATTTGCCTACACCACCAGATTGACTACCCGATAAACCACCAAGTACAGATCCCAAAATCCCTCCCAATCCACCTTGTTGTTGGTTTTGATTGGTCTGATTATTTTGTCCCGTTAAACTCCCGAGTACCGAACCAAGTACACCACCCAATCCCGATTGATTAGATTGTGGATTACCGCCTAAAGCCTGTTTCGCTAAAACTTCAACGATATTACTTAAATTTGTCATCAAGACACCTTTACATTCTTATTTTCATTGATCAGCATATCGTTAAAAACATGGCTTTGTACATTGAAATTGTTGTGTTTTGATAAACTCAAAGCTTGCCATTACCATCGAAACTTATTCCAATTTTCTGGATTAGCCCAAAACTTAGAATTAAACCAATCTGGCACATGCTTATAATTCAAAATATTGAATTGCCATAAGGCGAAATCTTGCTCTGTATTTTTTTGCTCAATGAGCTGCGTGAATCCCAGACTTCTTAATAATTGTTCATCTGCAATATGACTTAACACGACGATTCTTTTTGCCATTAAATCACGCAGTTTTACCAGCATTTGTGATTTATGATGGGTTAATAGTGTATCCATCTGTTCATTATTTAAAATCACAACACCTAGATCATAGCGTTGCTGAAAAGGAAGCATTAAAAATTCAGTTACGTTAAAATGATTCCATTGGATTGTTTTAGCATAGTCTTGGCTGAGATCCTGACCAAGACATACGGCAGTTTGAATTGGCTGTTCTTTAGATAAATCGTCTAGCATTGACGTGATGACATTTTTCTCAGCCATGAGCTGTACCTTATTTGAGTGAGATTAAAGCATGGAATTACAGGGCATTTGTCATAAAATGCACGCTGGTTTAACCAACCTAAGTGTAACTGAACAACAAACACAACAGGCAAATGTTGAATATAAATTTATTTTAGATCGTTCAGAAATCAATCTCCCGTTCAACTTAGGTCAAGAAATTGAAATTGAATGGACCGGCAAAATTTACTGTGTTTCCTGTGGGAATAAAACACCAAAATCATACTCCCAAGGTCACTGCTTTAAATGCATGAAAACGAAAGCAGCCTGTGATATGTGTATTATGAAGCCAGAAACATGCCATTACCATTTAGGGACTTGTCGTGAAGAAAGCTTTGCTCAAGAAGTATGCTTTCAACCCCATATTGTCTATCTTGCCAATTCAAGTGCATTAAAGGTTGGCATTACCCGTTTAGGTCAAATGCCAACACGTTGGCTAGATCAAGGGGCTACCCAAGCTTTACCTATTATGAAAGTGGGCTCTCGTCGGTTATCAGGACAACTTGAAGTCATGTTTGGTGCGCAAGTCGCTGATAAAACAGACTGGAGAAAATTGCTGAAAGGTGAAGCGGAAAAGGTAAATTTGTTAGAGATCAGAGATGAATTGCTCACGGAGTTTGAACCTCAAATTGAAACCATTCGAGATGAGTTCAGCATGAGCCTAGATTTCAATGAAAATGTAGAAATTTTAGAAAACGAACTTCCTCGTGAATTCATTTATCCTGTCGATCAATATCCTGAAAAAATTAAATCGCATAACTTAGACAAAACGCCAGTCATACGTGGAAAACTGCACGGTATCAAAGGACAATATCTGATTATGGACACAGGTGTAATCAATATACGCAAATATACGGGTTATGAATTAAAAATTCGTGCTGATTCATAATGCAAAATCAATAAAGCCTCAATATGAGGCTTTTTTTTAAAGGATAGATAGAATTGCGTGCACTGGATCTTCATTTTGATCCGACAATAATTGCTTGTGCATCGTCAACAATTGCATAGATTGTATTTTTGAGTTTTCGATATTCATCAACAACTCAATCTCATGTGCTAAGTTTTCTGGAGTTGCATCATTCTGGATTAACTCCTGAATTACTTTTTTTCCTGCAATAATATTAGGTAAAGAATAATAAGGAATTTTTACTAAAAGTTTCGCAATCCAGTAGGTCAAACTGTTTAATTTATAAAAAGTCACCATCGGACGATGCAATAACATCGCCTCAAGTGTTGCTGTACCCGATGCCAACGCCACAATATCACTGGCATCCATGACCATCCGACCTATTTTAGATTCCGCGTCAATATTTTCCATTAACTTGATATTATCTCTGAACCTATCTGGGTAACCTATTAGGATCTGCTCAATTTGTTGTTTACGAGCATCATTGATGGCTGGAATTAAAAATTGATACTCGGGATATTTTTCATGGACAATCTTCGCTGCATCTAATACAAGCGGCCCTAACTTATCAATTTCACCACGACGACTTCCAGGCAGTAACGCGATATGTTTTTGTGCAGGATTTAAACCAAGCGCCTGCTTTGCATCGAGCATAGGATTTTCCAACGGTAGTTGATTGGCGAGAGGATGTCCAACGAATACCGCTGGCACATTAAATCGATCATAAAAAGTTTTTTCGAATGGGAATAGACAAAGCACCAAGTCAATTGTGGCTTTGATACCATGAACACGACCTTGACGCCATGCCCAAACCGAAGGACTCACATATTGAACCGTCTTAATTGGCAACGATTTTTGCTTTATTTTTTTTGCTAAGCGCAAGTTAAAATCTGGTGCGTCTATCCCTATAAAAATATCAATAGGTTGTTTAGTCCATTGATCAACCAAGCCATCTCGAACCGCAAAAAGTTTTTTAATATCTTTTAATACTTCAACAATTCCCATCACCGATAGAATATCCATCGCATAATAGCTTTTAAAACCCTCTGCAATCATTTGAGGACCGCCAATTCCTTCAAATTCAGCATCAATTCCCTGCTCTCGAAAACGACGTATTAATTTGGCGCCTAAGGTATCACCTGAAACTTCACCAACCACAATGCCAATTTTAAGTTTTCGATTTTGCAAATGAATATCCTCTCTCATGCTCTACAAGTATCTTAACATAAGCAGCTCATAACAGATTGAGTTCTTGAAATATCTTAACTTAGCAATGCTTTATCTTATTTTTGAATAAGTAAATGAATAATCAAGACAACAGCTTATATTCAAAAATCATAAGATATGCCGGTTTTCTGATAAGTAGCACAAACGATGTACGGTTCTATTGAATATATTTTAGCAGGTGTTTTAGTTGGTTTCTGTGTAGGGGTCACTGGCGTGGGTGGTGGCTCACTTATGACCCCTATCTTGATTGGTTTATTTAAAATTGAACCACATATTGCGATTGGTACAGATCTACTTTATGCCGCGATTTCTAAGTTTTGCGGCTCTTTTGTACATGCAAAAAAACTTAATATTGTTTGGCCTATCGTCATTTGGCTCGCGATCGGAAGTATTCCAGCCTCTTTAGCCACAACTTGGGTTTTAGACAACTATTTGAGTCAATCCACACATTACAAAGCCATTCTCACGATGGTCTTAGGCTTTATGCTGACCATTACTGGTATTTCAATTGTATTCCGTACACAGGTAGAAAAATTCTTCAAAAAATTTTCCAAAGAAGTTACTGAACAGGAAGTTGAATTAACTCGAGAAAAATTAAAGCAGAAGCGTTTATATATAGCTTTAATGGGTATTGTACTGGGTATTTTTGTGACCTTATCTTCAGTTGGCGCGGGTGCATTCGGCATTATGGCGCTGATCATCATGTTCCCTAATTTACCTATGATTAGAATTATTGGTTCTGATGTTGTCCATGCAGTTTTACTGACGCTCGTGGCAGGTATGGGGCATATGAATTCAGGAAATGTTGATTTCAATTTATTAATGTGGCTTTTAGTCGGATCGATTCCTGCAATCATCGTTGGTACGTTGGTGAGCTCCCATTTACCAGAAAAAATTATTCGCAAGGTACTGGGTATCACCTTATTTGCCATTGGTGTTAACTTCATGCTTAATCCAGTCAAAGCAAAACCTGTGACCGCACCTGAGGCAGTTATTGAATCCTCAACTCAAGCCCAGTCTTAATTTAATATCATGTTCAAACTATAACCTCAGTGAAGCTGTATATTTCACTGAGGTGAAATTAAATGATTTATTAAATTTAATAATTTTCAAAAATTAAATCATTCTATACAATACAAGTAGAAACTCTGATTAATACCAAAAAGACAATTTCATTACTTTTTTTTATTAAATCCATTCAACTTTTTGATAACAAATGATCTACTGAATCATGCTATATTCAATAGATTGAACATTTTCTTGTAAAAACGAACCAGTGACGGCAATGAATACTTTACAGTCAAATTCTATCACCCAAAACGACATTGATGACGTGAATGTACAAAGCATTCAGCCTCTTGTTACTCCTGCTGAATTAAAAACAGAATTACCGTTAACTGATAATGCATACCAAACAGTCCTAAAAGGTCGTGAAACTGTACGTAATATCTTAGATGGCAACGACAAACGTTTATTCGTAGTCATTGGACCGTGCTCTATTCACGATCCTGCAGCAGCTCATGATTATGCTGATCGTTTAAAAGTTTTAAGCGAAAAAGTGAAAGACACGCTTTATATCATCATGCGCGTGTATTTCGAGAAGCCTCGTACAACAGTGGGTTGGAAAGGCTTAATTAATGACCCTGACATGAATGACTCTTTCAACATTGAAAAAGGTTTACGTTTAGGTCGTAAATTATTGCTTGAACTCAATGAAAAAGGTTTGCCATGCGCAACTGAAGCGCTTGATCCAAACTCTCCACAGTACTACCAAGACTTAATTTCTTGGTCAGCAATCGGTGCACGTACAACAGAGAGCCAAACACACCGAGAGATGTCTTCAGGTTTATCATCTCCAGTCGGCTTTAAAAATGGTACGGATGGTGGTCTCACTGTTGCGACCAATGCGATGCAATCTGTAAAACATGGCCATAGTTTCCTTGGCTTAAATGACCAAGGTCAAGTTTCGGTCATTCGTACTAAAGGCAACCAATATGCCCATGTCGTGTTGCGTGGTGGTAATGGCAAACCGAATTATGATGCTGGCTCTGTAGCAGAAGCTGAAAATGCATTGGCGAAAGCAAAAGTAAGCAACAAGATCATGATTGATGCGAGTCATGCCAATTCTAATAAAGACCCATACCTTCAGCCATTGGTTCTAAAAAATATCACTGAACAAATTTTAGATGGCAATAAATCGATCGTAGGTATTATGGTTGAAAGTCATTTAAAAGGTGGCCGTCAAGATATTCCTGCAAATCTTTGCGATTTAGAGTATGGTAAGTCTGTTACAGATGGATGCATCGATTGGGAAACAACTGAAAAAGTTTTGTTGGAAATGGATGCAGCTTTGAAAGACGTTCTACCACAACGTTAATCAGATAAAACGCCATCACACGATGGCGTTTTTTTATAAGGTTAAATCATGGATCAACTCGAAAAAGAACTTAGCTCAATCCCCCATTTTCAATTTGTTCATGAGCATTTGTTTAGCTCAGGTCAGCCAGACGAAGAACAACTTAAATCGATTAAAGCTTATGGTATCGATACTATCATTAATCTCGCTTTTAATGATGCTACACCGAACTTAAATCATGAGGATCGCTTAAGTGCTGAAATTGGTCTTAACTACATCCAAGTCCCTATTGATCCAGAATTTCCACATGACGATCAATGTTTATTTGTGCTCGATCTGATCGACCATCTCGTTAAAGAGAAAATGGTCTGGATACATTGCACCGAAAATCATCAATGTAGTTCATTAATCTATCTGTACCGACTACATTATATGAATATGGATTTACCTACTGCACATGAGCTATTACACCAAGTATGGGAACCCAACAACACTTGGACTGGCTTAATGCACGCGGTCGGCTTACAGTTGCAAGGACGTAAAGCTACTCAAGAACTGCAAGCCTCTTTGATGAAAGCGCAAAACTTTGAATGATCGAAATTGCTCATTGATGACTAATTAATACGGTAGCTGTAGACAGGATTCCTTCCTGACGACCAGTAAACCCTAATTTTTCAGTGGTAGTGGCTTTAATACTAATCTGATTGATATCCACATCAAGTACATCTGCAATACTTTGACGCATATCTAAATTATGTTTCGCTAATTTTGGACGCTCACAAGCCACTGTAATATCCGCGTTATTCAGTTGATAACCACGATCCAATATCAACTGATAAACATGCTTTAATAAAACCTTACTGTCCGCGCCTTTGAACTGTTCATCAGTATCTGGAAAGTGCTGTCCAATATCACCGAGCGCTAAAGCACCCAACAATGCATCACAAAGTGCATGTAAAACTACATCTCCATCAGAGTGTGCTTTCAAACCATGTGTATGCGGAATACGAATACCAGCCAATGTGACATAATCGCCTTCCTCAAAAGCATGAACATCAATACCTTGACCTATACGAATAGCTAAGCTCACATTGAACTCCTTTACACAGTTTTTGAAAATGAAATCTTGTATTCTTTGATTCTTGTTCGCTATAGTAGATGCGCAAACATTTGAAAGTATAAGCGATGATGTTGTCAAAAAGCGTATCAAGTTGGATGAAACCTTTAATTTCTATCTTTTTCATTGGATTAAGCAGTGTTTCTGTCGCACAGGCACAACTTATTCAATGTGATAAGCCTCAATCAAGTTTTAAAAATTCCATGATTTGTGCTGTTGATTTTTCATCTTTGAGAGGTGAATTGAATGAACGCTTTTTAACATCCTACTTAGTTACCGATGCACCAACTCGATTAATTCAAGATACACAACAGCTTTGGCTGAATCGACTGCAGCAGTGTAAAAATAAAAATTGTGTGTCATCACAAATCAATCAACGCATTGATGATTTAAACTTTTACATGTCGATGAATCAAACGCTCACTCAACATTACATTAAGTTTGAACAAGGTAAAATTGCAGCGCAACCTGTACACCTTAAGATTCATCAATTAAGCAAGGATCGCGTTAAAATTGAAGGTATTGCTTATCGTAGCCCTAACAATCGCATAGAAACCCAGACCATCCCATTATTGGCTTATACAACCACTCAAAGCAAACACGAAATTATTGATAATGAGCATGATTGTCAGTACAAACTCAAATATCAAAAATCATTACTGATTGTCTCAACTGAGCAAACAGGCTGTGAGCGCTTTAGTGGAATCTATCGACTATATGATTAAACAGAGTGTATGCAAGTTCACAGTTAAATTGCGAATGCTAAACACAACACTCCTGTGATCGCTAACAGAATACCTAAGCTGTTTTTTAGGGTTATTTTTTCTTTAAAAACTAATATACCTGCGATCACACCTAACACTACGACTAGAATATTCATACCAGCGAATACGATTGCAGGTGAATCCTTTAACAACATATGTGCTTTCACATAAAGTGCAATATTGGCAAAATTCAATACACCTAAACTTAGTCCAGCAAGAAAATTTTGCACTGTCCATGATGTTTGACGCAGGGACAAATATCCCATGGAAATAATGAAAGCAAACACAAACATCAAGTTTAAACTGACTGCAAATTTTAACCCTAAACTTGTACTGTATTTTAACAGAACATCTACGAGTGCATAGCCAAGCCAAACTGCGAGCAAATACATTCCTGCTTTTTTTGTTTGCAATGTTGGTTTCGATGTTTTAGAAAAAATGATCAAAACAATTGCACTCAAACCCAATGCAATACCAATCAATTTCAGGGTGCTAAATTTTTCTTGGAAAAGAAAATAGGCTGCCAACAATGAAAGAACAACGGATAATCTTTGCGCGATTTCAGTTCTAATAATTCCAGCTTGATCAAGTGATTTGGAGAGCAGCAAGAATATTGAGGGTAATGCTATCCCCAACAACCCAATAAGCCACCAAGGTGTGGAGGTTAATGATATTTGGTTGAGGTCTGGCTTAAACCAAAAAAAACAGAGTATCGTGGCGATAGCATAATTCCATGCAATCATTTGCATGACATCAAATCCACGAGACTTACTAAACTTCAATAAAATCGATACTAGTACGCTGCATAAAGCTGCTGAAAAAATCAGTTCCATAATTTGCTCTTGTTTTTTATTCAAGAAAAAGCCCACAATCACTGTGGGCTTTTTAAAATTATAAATAATTTTATTAATTATTTATAACGATCTACCATTTTCTCTAAAGAAATAGGGCGAATCTTGTCAGCATGACCTGCTGTACCAAATGCAGTATAACGATCTACACAGATTTGCTTCATTGCTTCAACAGTTTGAGCAAAGAATTTACGTGGATCAAATTCGCTTGGTTTTTCAGCCATCATACGACGCATAGCACCTGTTGAAGCTAAACGTAAGTCAGTGTCGATATTGATTTTACGTACACCGTGTTTAATTGCTTCAACCAACTGCTCAACAGGAACACCGTAAGTTTCTTTGATGTCACCACCGTATTGGTTAATAATCGCTAACCATTCTTGTGGAACTGAACTTGAACCATGCATTACAAGATGAGTATTTGGAAGTGCAGCGTGGATCTCTTTAATACGATCAATCGCTAAAATATCACCTGTAGGTGGACGCGTAAATTTATAAGCGCCGTGTGAAGTACCAACCGCAATTGCTAACGCATCAACGTTAGTATCAGCGACAAATTGAGTCGCTTCCTCAACCGAAGTAAGGAGTTGTGAATGATCTAGAACGCCTTCAGCGCCAACACCATCCTCTTCACCAGCCAAACCAGTTTCAAGGCTACCTAGGCAACCAATCTCACCTTCTACAGATACACCACACGCATGTGCCATTTGAACAACACGACGAGTTACATCTACGTTGTAATCATAAGTTGTTGGTGTTTTACCATCTGCAGCTAATGAACCATCCATCATTACAGATGAAAAGCCCAATTGGATTGAGCGTTGGCAAACGTCAGGATCAGTACCATGGTCTTGGTGCATCACAACTGGAATGTGTGGCCATTCTTCGATTGCAGCCAAAATAAGATGGCGTAAGAATGGAGCACCAGCATATTTACGAGCACCAGCAGATGCTTGAACAATAACAGGTGAATTTGTTTCATCTGCGGCTAACATAATCGCGCGCATTTGTTCTAAGTTGTTTACGTTAAACGCTGGTACGCCGTAACTATGTTCTGCGGCGTGATCCAAGAGCTGGCGCATTGAAATAAGAGCCATAATTTCCTCCCAGGTAATGCTCCATATTCTAACCTGACCTGTGTTTCAATTCAGCAACAATTGACAGTATTTCATAAAAAATCCCTGCAATTGCAGGGAGATTTTCAATTTAATACTTATTGAAGTAGAAAATCACTCCGCCGTTGCTTGATCAGCAGGTGCATTTGCAACTTCTTCAGGAACATCAGTATTATTTTCATCTTGTAATGGCTGATCAATAGCATCGATAGCCGCTTGTTGTTCAGCACTAATATCTGATGCTTCAACAGCAACTTCTGATGTTGATGTTTGATCTGCCGCTGGTGCACTTTCTTGTTTAGAACAAGCCGTCATTGCAAGAGTAGCAGTCAATAGTGCAATTACGCCTAATTGTAATTTCATGATGTTATTCCGCATGATAAATCAGATTATGATCATAATATTTCAAAATTATTTCATTTTCATGACGAAAATTAGTCATAAAAAAAGACCTTCTTAGAAGGTCTTTTTTCTTAAATCCAATTAAGCGCGTTCAAGTAGAACAGCGACTGCTGGTAATGTCTTGCCTTCTACAAATTCAAGGAAAGCACCACCACCCGTTGAGATATAACCAATTTTGTCAGCAACTTCATACTTATCAATCGCAGCTAAAGTATCACCACCACCGGCGATAGAGAAACCTTCAGATTCTGCAATCGCTAAAGATAGCGCTTTCGTGCCCTCACCAAATTGATCAACCTCAAATACGCCTACTGGACCATTCCAAAGGATTGTTTTTGAAGTTTTTAAAATTTCAGCAAATGCTTGAGCTGTTTCTGGACCAACATCAAGAATCATGTCATTGTCAGCAACATCTTCAACTTTTTTCACTACGGCTTTTGCTGCCGCTAATGAGCCAAGGAAGTCATCAAAGTTAATTTCTGATGCGTCAGCAACAACAACATCTGTTGGCAATGGAACCGATACTTTCGCAGCAATTGCTTTAGCTGTATCGATTAAGTCATTTTCACAAAGTGATTTACCAACGTTATAGCCCGCAGCTGCTAAGAATGTATTCGCAATACCGCCACCGACAATGAGCTGATCACAAATATCTGATAACGATGTTAAAACATCCAGTTTAGTCGATACTTTTGAACCCGCTACGATAGCAACCATTGGTTTTTCAGGCGTCTGAAGCGCACGACCGAGTGCGTCTAATTCAGCGGCAAGTAATGGACCTGCTGCTGCAACTTTAGCAAGACGAGCCACACCTTCTGTCGATGCTTCTGCACGATGTGCAGTACCAAATGCATCCATAACAAACACATCACAAAGTGCTGCATATTTTGCTGCTAACTCTGGATTATTTTTCTTTTCGCCTGTGTTAAAGCGACAGTTTTCTAGTAACACAACTTGGCCTGGCGCAACTTCAACACCATCCAAATATTCAGTGAGTAATTTAACTTCTTGACCCAATGCTTCAGTTAAGTAGGCAGCAACAGGTGCAAGTGATTGTTCAGCTTTAGGCTCACCTTCAACTGGACGACCAAGGTGAGAATAAACCATTACTGCTGCGCCTTTTTCAAGAGCGGCTTTAATTGTTGGTAATGCAGCGCGTAAACGTGCATCACTCGTAATCACACCATTTTTAACAGGAACGTTTAAGTCTTCACGGATCAGAACACGTTTACCTGCTAAATCGAGGTCAGTCATACGCTGAAAGTTCATGTATAGCTCACTTTATAGATATCAAAACCGCATAGATTCTAAATGATTATGCTAAAAAAGGTGAGTAAAATTTCAGAAAAGCTGTAGAAATCTTTAGATTTGATTATGATAGATGGAGTCGAACCACAAAGTGTTGCTATGTCTATCCATCCAGATCCAAGTATTAATCGTTTAAATGTTTTCGGCGAACCGCTCGCCAGTTGTTGTTTTGATCCTATTACAGGATATTTCAGAAATGGTTTTTGCCACACTGCACCCTCTGATTTAGGTCAACATACAGTCTGTGCCGAAATGACGTCTGAATTCTTAAGTTTCTCGCAACGAATTGGGAATGATTTGACAACACCACTACCCGAAGTTGGTTTTCCCGGTTTAAAGCCTGGTGATTTCTGGTGTATTTGTGTGACGCGCTGGGTTGAAGCTTATCAGAATGATATGGCACCGAATTTAAAACTTCAGGCTTGTCATCAATCAGTACTTGCTTATGTCCCGATCGACATTTTAATGGAATTCTCAGTGTAATGAATCATCATGTTGCTTCAACGTCAGCAAGAATTATTTTAGCTTCTGGCAGTCAAACACGTAAGGAACTACTTAATCGATTACATATCGATTTTGAACAAATATCACCCGATATCGATGAGACTCCGCGTGGGGAAAGCCATGCCGATGATCTTGCCTATCGACTCGCATATGAAAAAGCAAAATATTTTGCTGAGAAAGATCCAGATGCGATCGTTATCGGTTCTGATCAGGTGGCTTGGCGTGAAGGCGCACCTGACATATTTATTGGAAAACCTTTATCTCCTGAAAAAGCAATCAAACAACTTCAAGCAAATTCAGGAAAAATTGTTTATTTCAGTACGGCATTAAGTGTTCAACACGCTTCATCTGGGTTTGAAGAAACCATTGTTGAACATTATAAGGTCAAATTTAGGCATTTGAATCTGGAAGAAATTCAGCGTTATGTCGCACTTGAACAACCTTTACAGTGTGCTGGAAGTTTCAAATGCGAAAGTTTGGGCATCAGCTTATTTGAAGAAATGATTGGGCAAGACCAAACCACGTTGATGGGCATGCCGATGATTCAATTGTGTAAAATTTTACGTGAATTGAAAATTCTAGTGCCTTGATACGTTGCATATTAATAAATAAGACCGAGTTCAATAACTCGGTTTTTTTGGAATTATTTGTTACTAGCAACTGATGAATGAAATAAATACCCTATTTTTAGCTCAAATAATTACAACTGAGCTAAATTAATTTATATACACAAAGCTGTGGAAAATTGATCGATAAGCGATCTCAAAACATAGAAATTGTAAAAAAGTTCAAATGATCATATTTGGGTTGTTCATTTCAAGTTAAGAATATGAATTACATGAACAAGTTAAGAAACTTTGTATAACATCCATTATCTTAGTTTAAGTTATCATTGTTAAAGTTTTTTTCAATTTTGGATACTATCTTTAGGGGGATACATATGCATGATAACTTCTGGAATAGATTTCTACATATAGAAAAAAAACTAAAAGAATTTAGTACTCACTTAGATTTTGACATTAGAAACAATGAAACTTTTTCTATAGAAATAATGAATTTGTATCTTACAATTTGTTCAGAAATTGAAGCAATTTTTTAAAGCTTGTACATCTAATATTGGTAATTCATTCAACTCTAGAGATTTTCGTGAATACTATAAAGATGAAACACAACTACAAAGTCTATCTCTCTTAAATTCTGACGTAAAAATTAAATATACATCTTTAAAATTCACTCCATTTGATAAGATAGATAGCGATGAAACAATTTTATGGTGGAATCACCATAATAAAATTAAGCATGATCGTGAGATTAATAGAAATCTCGCGAACTTAAAAAATCTATTAGACTCAGCTAGCGCACTTTTTTTACTTAACTTAGTCTACAGATTTGTAGTTCAAGAAAAAATATACCTTATACCCCCTCCTGAAATTTTCGAAACAAAAGACTTCTTGGTCAGCATTCATTCTTCAGGAGGTGGGCTTCTATATACATCCAAAGCTTGTATAAATAGTTTTGGTGCTGAAAGCCCTTTTGATGATGATTAGTTTAGTTAATATTTGATTCAATAAATCTGCCTCATTTAACATAATGGCTGTTATACGATATGAAATTGTTAGAAACCATTTAAAGTGTCTATATTCTCACCAATAAAAATGTCTAGTTTATGATGGTTTTTACCATCATGGACTGGATATAAATT
>NZ_JBWYIY010000027.1:0-18748 GCF_056779975.1 Acinetobacter sp. ANC_7511 | reverse complement strand
AGTGAAACCTCTTAGCGCTGATGGTAGTGTGGGGTTACCCATGTGAGAGTAAGTCATCGCCAGCTCATTATTCTAAACACCCCCTTCAATAGAAGGGGGTGTTTTTTTATATATAAAAATTGAAATAAAGATATAAAAATAAAAGCCCTCATTAGAGGGGCTTGTATCAAACAATAGATTAAAGTTGTCGTCGAGCGTGTTTTAACGCAGTTCTTAGGCCTTCCTCTAGCGTTGGATGGTAGAAAGGGTGATCTAGAATTTCATCAACAGTAAGATCACTGGAGATAGCCCAAGCGAGCAAATGTGCTAAATGTTCTGCTGAATAACAAAGAAATTCTGCTCCGAGAAGTTTACGTGAGTATCGATCGACGTAAACCTCTACAGCCCCAATATTTTGTCCATTGACAATCGCTCGTCCTTGCTTTTCGTAGGATACGATACCTGTAACAAACTCATGATTGGCTTTACGCAGTGTGTGATAATTGGAGCCGATCCCTGCCATTTCTGGTGAGCTAAACATAATACCCAATGGGGTAAGACTTTTTTTATGACTCGATTGATGTTGATCGAGGCAATTATGAACCGCCAATTTACCTTCATAAGATGCTTCATGCTGGATAGGCGTTGCAGTAAAAGCATCACCTACAATGTAAATGGGGTAGTCACCAAGCTGTTTAGTGGTTGGATCAACAGGTAATTTCTTTAGATCAATGAATTCATCATTTATATGCTGAATATTTAAAGAATCTAAATTCGTGGTACGACCAGTCGCAGATAATAGGTAATCAACTTCTATAGATTGATTACTATCTTTTTCGATAAAGTTAATTTGAACTTTATCTTCGCCTAATTTCTCAACCTGCTCGGGTAAAATCTCATATTTGATATTTAATTCTTTTGAGAATATTTCTTGAGCAAGCGTTTGTAAGTCTGGGCTAGTCAATGAACCAATTTTTTTACTGCGAGCAAAAACTGTAGTTTCCACACCTAGACGCTGCATGGCTTGTGCAAGTTCGATTGCAATGACACCACTTCCAATTACAGCTAAACTTTTTGGTAAAGTAGGTATTTCAAAGACTTGATCAGAAGTTAAATATAAATGACCAAGTTTTTGTTGCCAATCTTGATTTACTGTTGGTCTTGAACCAACAGCGATAATGAACGATTTAGCTTGGTATTTCTTATTATTAACATTGATTGTGTTTGCATTTACAAATGTTGCGCGACCTGAAATTTTGTGCGCTGTAGGCCATGAATTAACGTCCTTCAGTGTTGCATTTGTAAATCGATCACGTAATTGTTGTACATGTTGCACAACATCTTTAGTGTCAATTTGAGAAGAAATTTTTAGCCCAAGTTGTTCTGAAGTTCTCGCATTATAGGCAAGATTAGCTGATGAAATTAGAACTTTACTCGGCATACAACCTACTCGAGCACAAGTGGTATCCCACGGACCGTCGTTCACAATAAGTATATTTTGTGTAGTTTTAATGGCTTCTTTATAAGCTGAAATACCAGCAGTACCAGCTCCAATAATAATGATATCGTACATATTGTATTGACTAAGAATGATTTGAATTCACTATATAAAAAAACCTTCGATGAAGAAGTTTTTTTTTCAATTTATTACACTTAAACCTTTAACTTTTGGTGATATCCACATTATTGAAAATTTGTATCATTTAAAACTAAGTATTTTCATGGTTGTTATTGAAATAAGATGAAAGAAAAAGGCGCTTGTGCGCCTTTAAAATGAATAAAATACATTTATCTTATAATGATGTACCTGCATGCACACCAACAGTTGGTTTTACATTCATCGATGTGCAACCGAGTAAAAGAAACGAACAACATAATGCAATACAAATTTTATTCATGAATAAGTCCTAATGAATTTGCTTTATTAAATAGTAACGTAGAACGACTACCTGACTTACATACTAAAAGTATAGGTTTAGGTAGACTATTGTAATACTTCGCAAACTCATGAACATCTGCATCTGTTATTTGACCTGAAATAACAGGTTGGTAAATCAAACTGATTTTAGACTTTTCGGCTAAAGCTCTTAATTCACTTGCAGTTGTTTCGTTACCTGATTCTTGATCAGGACGGTTAACGATCACAGACTTAAATCCCTGCTGCATTAAGGCATTGAATTTTGTAGCCGTCATATGACCCGATACACTCACAGATGGATTAAGTGCTTTACTGAGCGGTTCTGATGCTGAATGACTTAGCGTTACGATACTAAAAATGAAGGTGGAAAGGATGAATCTAAACCACATCTTAGTCATCAAGCAAATCCATTTGTTTTGCTAATTGGTAAAGATTGTTAGAGCGATTTCCCGTACGACAGAACATTAATACTGGTTTTGGTAGCTCATTGAAATGATTTGCAAAAGTACGAACATCAAGCTCAGTAATTTGACCTGCAACTACAGGTTGATATACATAATCTAAGCCTTGAGCGCGTGCAGCTTCTTCAATTTGGGCACTTGTTGGCTGTTCTGGTCCGCCTTCCATATCGGGGCGATTATTAATCACAGATTTAAATCCTTTTTCAACAACTTGAACTAAATGTTCTGGCCCAATTTGACCAGCAAAACCTACATTTTCACTCATTGCGTCACTCCCAAAATAAATTAAAAGACTATGCTACTATCATAGCATCTCGCTCAGATATGAGCTTTGATCGACACAAAAAATTTAAAATAAAAATCGTATGAATACATGCATGGAGCACCTATGTACGATTACACCGTAGAGCCGCTGTACGTACAAAAAGCAAATGAGTTGATCGCTGCTGACCTTTATTTGCCTGTCAAAGTTAAAAGACCTCCTGTGCTTATTATGGCGCATGGTTTTGCAGGATTACGTCAATTCAAATTAATCCAATATGCGCAACGTTTTGCTCAATCAGGTTTCGCGGTTGTACTCTTTGACTATCGTTGTTGGGGAGGAAGTACGGGTAAACCACGAGAAATGGTCTCTGTCCGTCAGCAGCTAGAAGATTGGTATGCTGTGATTGCGCATATCAAATTATTCCCTTTGGTTGATGGGCACCAGCTTTTCTTATGGGGAACGGGTCTGAGTGGCGGATATGTTCTAAAACTTGCATCTGAGTTAAATGGGATTCGGGCTGCAATAGCGCAAGTACCCTTTGTGGACGGAAATGCCAGCAGTAAAATTTATCCAATTCAACATATGGCGCAGGCTTTAAAGTTATCGAGTCAGGATTTAATGGCAGCCAAAGTTGGACGTGTTGGAAAAAAAATGCCTGTCGTTCATCCTTATGCATTAAGTTTTTACCCGAGTCAGGATAGTTATCAAGGGTATATGTCGATCGTTGATTCAAACTATTATTGGAGCGGTGAGGTGCCTGCAAGAGCTATGTTGGACGTCATACGATTTCGACCGATTACTACGGCAAGAAGTATTAAAATTCCTGTGTTATTTATTGCTGCCAAGAAAGATGCAGTTATTCCCATAGAAATTAGTCGTGAAACGGTAACCAATATGTCACCTTATGTGGAATACCATGAGTGGAATATGACACATTTTGATATTTATCAAGTAAATTGGATGGAAAGCGCAATCAAGCTTCAATTAGAATTCTTAGATCAAAATAGAGGAGTAAACTCATGATTGTTGTTTGTCCATCTTGTGGCGCAAAAAATCGTGTACCTGAAGATAAAATCCAATCTCAGCCGAATTGTGGTCAATGTCATGAGCATTTGATTCCGCTTGCCCCTATTGAGCTGAATGAGCAAAACTTTAGCAACTTTATTACCAACAGTGATTTACCAGTATTGATTGATCTCTGGGCAGAATGGTGCGGGCCTTGTAAAATGATGGCACCGCATTTTGCTGAAGTAGCCAAATCAAATCCGCATGTGGTTTTTGCGAAGATAGATACTGAAGCGAATCCGCGCTTAAGTGCTGCCTTTAATGTTCGTAGTATTCCAACGTTGGTATTGATGAATAAAACGAATGAAATTGCTAGAATAAGTGGTGCATTACGTGCAAATCAATTACGAGATTGGTTAAATCAGCAATTAAATGCTTAACCAATAGGCCAATATTTGGAGTGACTGTGTCAGATTCTCAACTTAAGCCAGAAGGTACATTATCCCTTCAAACCATTGCTATGCCTGCAGATACCAACTGGAGTGGGGATGTTTTTGGTGGTTGGATTGTTTCACAAATGGATTTGGCTGGAGCTATTCATGCAGAGCGTTATACAAAAGGTCGCTGTGCAACCATTGCAATTAATCAAATGACATTCCTTGTGCCTGTTAAGGTGGGTGATGTCATTAGTTGTTATACTAAAATTTTAAAGCTCGGAAATACCTCAATTCAAATGCAAATTGAAGTATGGGATAGTCACGACTCTTCACGTCCAGCGAAAAGAGTGACAGAAGGTGTTTTCACTTTTGTTGCGGTGGATGTGAAAGGGGCAAAACGCCAGATTCCAGATGATGTTAAACAAAAGTTTCAAGAATCTCTAAGCATCTAATCACAAAAAATCCCAACATCGTTGGGATTTTTTATTAGGGAAACTTTTTTAGGATCAATATGATCATGAGCTTTATTGCTTAAGTTGAGATTTTGCAATCCAAGCCCAGAGCATTTCACATTGAATTGGCTCTTCGCCAGATTCATCTGTCACGATCACCTTGACAAGGGTTTCACCTTTTTCAGACTCTTGCATCTGTTTTTGTTGATCATCAGTCAATGTAGCGACTGCGGTCATCGCACCTTTAGATGGGCGTTTGAAATCTACTTTTAAGCTTTTTATTAATACGATTGAGGTATCGGGTACATTCATGCCGGTAACAAAGCCTGTAGCTGTTTCAGCGATCAGCGCCATTGCGCATGCATGCACTTGACCAATATGGTTTTGCATTGCTTTATGGTTTTCGATTTTAACGACAACTTTAGCATGACTAACTTCAAGATAACGTAATTTGGCGGTTCCCACCATTGGAACGACACGGCCAAAAGCTTTGCTCCACAAAGTACTACGGATACCTTGTGGAAACTTAGATGTCGCTTTTACTAACTTAGATAAACGATTGCCTTTTGCCATGATCAGTTCCTATGATGGAGCAAAGAGATTAGTCTTTGAAGTTGTTAAATTGAAGTGGGATACCGAATTGTTGTTCTTTTAAGAACGCCATAACTTGTTGTAATGTATCGCGCTTCTTGTCAGTGACTCGGATTTTATCGCCCTGAATAGAAGATTGCACTTTGATACCACTTTCTTTAATGGCTTTATTAATTTTTTTTGCTGTATCAGAGTCAAGACCGTCTTTAAGTTTAATCACTTGAATGACATTTTTGCCAGATGCTGTCATTTTTTGCGGATCTAGTGCTTGAACGTCGACTTTACGTTTATAAAAGTGATTTTCCAGCATGTTGTAAACTTGCTCACATTGGAAGTCACTTTCAGTCGAGATCTTAATTTCTTTATTTTTTTCGTTTAATTCGATCGAAACGTCTTGACCACGGAAGTCGAAACGCGTTCCGATTTCCTTTTGTGTGTTTTGAACTGCATGATTTACTTCAAAAATCTCTAATTCTGAAACAATATCGAAAGATGGCATAGTTTAGACCTTTACAAATAGAAAGAATATCTGAGATGCTAGGGATGTTTTCTTCATTTGCCAAGTGTTGTTTACATCAAAGGAGTGCGCAATGATCCGTAAACAAGAAATTACAACATTTGAGTTCCCAGCTGACGCGATTATCTGGGATGTACGTGATACAAGTGCTTATGCTGAAGCACATGTGAAAGGAGCGGTGAACCAACCGATTTCCACACTTTCAGCAGAAAGCCTGACTCAAGTTGCAGCGGATCAACCGATTTACATTTTATGTGGCGGCGGAAGTAAAGCACCACGTGCTGCAGAACTATTAGAAGGCTTTGATAGTTCACGTGAATATGTGGTCTTAATGGGTGGTACTCGTGCTGCTCGTGAGGCAGGATTACCTTTAGAGCAAGGTTAATCATGGTTGAAAAAAAGCGCCTTATGGCGCTTTTTTAGTTTCAATAAATCATGGTGATTGAGTTTTAGCCTGAAAATATGGCTTCTTTATTCTTACTTTCTTTCTAAATCGATGAACATTGAGTTTATTGAGTAAAGTTTCAGATACAGGGCATGCTGTTTTTAAGATTTGAGCCACTAGAATTTCAGCACACAAAGGAGCAAATAAAAAGCCTTTAGAGCCCAAACCTGAGAGTGTATAAATTTCAGTATCAGATTTAACCTGACCTAAAAGCGGAAAATAATCCTGACTTTGTGCACGAACAGAAGCTCTACCATGCCAAGAATGATGGTCAGGAAATTGTGCAGCAATATCTGGTGCGAAATCTGCAAGTAACCTGTAGTTATGTTCATGATCTTCATCAAGAACATCTTGATCATCTCGATTAGGGTAAAAAGAAGCACCTAAAATGATTTGATGATCATTTAAAGGCATACAGTAGCCACCATAGCTATATGCTTCATTTTTCTTGAACTGTGTGGATGAAACATGGTTAAACCAGCTAACTTGACCACGTATTGGTTTTAAAATCGGGAAATCATCAAAAAGATTCATACTTTCACGGGCACAACAAATAATCACATGGTCAAATTGATATTGTTGTCCAACATGATCTGTTATACCGACTTGATGATTGGCAAGTAGATCCCACGATTTGATTGTCGCTTGCTGAAATTCGATCAGTTCATTCGATAAAATTTCTTTAGCCAAATCATGCGGTCTGATTGTTCCAGCCTGTTTCAGGGTGAGGAATGCTTGGTTGAACAGGCTGTTTTCAGCGGCAGAATTTGCTTCGAGTATGTTTTCTGGATATTGATTTGCAAGATCGAGAAGTTCATCAACGTGTTTAAGAGGGATTTGATGGACTTGTGCTTCGTCAAAGGCTTTAAATTTTGAATAATGGTTCATCGCATGTTGCCATGCTAATGTCATCAAATGATCGGCACTTTGTTCAATAGGACAGAGTTTGGGATTCAATAAAGCCAGAGGATTTCCTGACGCGCCACTTAATGGCTCATGGCGGTCAAATAGGCTGACGCGGTGACCTCTTAATGCAAAGGCATAGGCACAACTTAAACCCGCAATTCCAGCGCCTACAATGCCTATACGGCGTTGAGAACTTGAGTGTGGTTTGTATTGGTAATCTTCGGGAGAGAGCTCACTTTTTTCAGCCTCTTCGTCTAAAGGCAGTAAAACTCCCTTTAGCATTTCACGTTTGTGTCCGAACCCTTTTGGGCGTGTAATTTTCACGCCGTGTTTTTTTAATCCTCTTTTGAGGATGCCAGCAACACTGAAAGAGGCAAAAGTAGTTCCAATATCTGATAGTCGAATAATTTGATTCAGAACTTGTTCTTCCCACATATCAGGATTGCAGGCAGGAGCGAATCCATCTAAAAACCATGCATTGACAGTGCTAGTTTTGGCAATAGCTGGAAAAACATCATGTGCATCACCTAACCAAATATCAATACTAAAACGCTCATCTGGAAAATGAAGGCGGTGGCATCCTGCAATCGGCAGTGGATATTGGGCAATGAGTTGATCTGATAAATGTTTCAGTTCAGGCCAAGCATTTAAAGCTCGGATCAGATCAGTCTTGCTCAATGGAAATTTTTCCACCGTAATGACATGCAGTTGACTATGATTATTTGGACGAATTGATTGCCAAAGTTGCCAAAGGGTGAGGATATTTAAACCCGTGCCGAAGCCAGTTTCTCCGACTGTGAAATGTTCAAATGGTTTTAAGTCCGATAGGCGTTCATGTAGATCATTACCATTGATAAAGACATGACGCGTTTCAAGAAGGCCATTGGCTTTTGAAAAATAAACATCACCGAAAACTTTAGAAACTGGAATATCGATTCCATCAACGAGTTGCCAATCGAGATCAGCAGTTTGAATGGCCTGAGTCAAAATTTGAAACCTTTGAAAAGCGTGTCAGTGGTTTACCACTGACGACGTCGTTTTGTATAGATGTAACTGGCAATAATAAAGCCGACAAAAATACCGACAGCCATTGTTGCTGCACCGTACAAAAACATTTGAGCACTACGTTCACTTTGAAGCACCTGAATTTGTACACCTAAATTATCATTTTTTAGTTGTAATTCTTGATTCTGTGCTAAAGCTTCTAGGTTTGCTTTTTCAAGCTGTTGGAGACGTGTTGCTTGGTCTTTGACTAAAGCCTTTACTTTTGCTTCTTGAAGCGCTTTATTTCGTGCAATTTGTTCAGCTGTAAGTGGCTTTGCAGGCGTAGCTGTTGCTGGCTGAGACTGTGCAGCTGGATTCGCTGGTGCAGCAGTAGTTGCTGCGGGTTCAGCCCAAGCTGAAGATACCAATGCAAAACTGATGAAAAGAGCAGAGCGTGTCAAATTCATCATCTTATTCATGTGGTAATGCTTTATTAAAAGGTTTTACGTCAATGCTGGCATAAATACCTTCTTTTAAAAAAGGCTCATCTGCTAACCATTCATCTAACGCTTCACGGCTTTCAAAATCTAAAATAAGGGTGCTGCCATAAAATCCAGCTTGTGGGTTATTACGATCTTTTGGCATCGCGCCAGCGACGATTACGCGACCTTCCTCAGCCAGTTTTTCAAGGCGTGCAAGGTGTTGTGGGCGTGTTGCTAAGCGTTTTTCAACAGTACCTTCTTGGTCGGTACACGTCACTACAAATAAGGGCATGGCGAAATCTCTATATCCTCTTTCAACACGATTATTCTTCTGCAGATTTAAAGTGTTTTCGTAAAATGATGAATTGAATAATGATAAATGAAAACATCACAATCATGTCACCAAAAGCAGTAAATTCACCCCAATATTTTCCATCCATGAACACGAAAGCAAAGAAAATATGCAATGATGCCATACCAACAAACATCGCGGCCCAAGCATAGTTTAAATTTTTCCATCCCTGCGGTGTTAAATTTAAAATAGGACCAAATAAGCGTTGAATGAGAGGTTTGCGGTCTTTACCAAAATAAGGTGAAATTAAGAAAGCACCAGCAAATACAAAATTCAAGATCGCTGCTTTGAGACGAATATAAAAATCATCACTCAACATGAGAGTAATCCCACCAAAAATCACCGTCATAAATAAAACAATCCATTGTTGTTTATCGAGATGAAATTTTTGGCGGACAAATAATGCACCGTAGACCACGAGCATAGAAATGATTAAGCCCGTTGTAGCAACGAGAATATGGTTATTATCGACGCCACCTGCAGAGCCGATCCATTGCAGTAAAGGGTGATTGTTATCTTTGGGATCGACAGTTTTGTAAAGCCAAAAGAAAATTATGAGTGGCACAAAGTCTAAAAGTGCTTTCATGTTAAAGTATCTATGCAGTTCAGGTGGATGGATTAGTATAAAAGATGCAAGGCGTAGATTTACACACACATAGTAATATTTCTGATGGAACTTTGTCGCCAGAGTTACTGGTTCAAGCTGCGCTCGAAAAAGGGATACATACCCTTGCACTGACTGACCACGATAGCATGGATGGTTTGGTTTTGGCTGAAAAAGTTGCAAAAAATCAACCAATTCAAATTATTTCAGGTGTGGAAATTTCAAGTCAGTGGTCTAGACCTTCGACCAAAAAAAGTTATGGTGTGCATGTGGTCGCACTGAATATGCAATCACCTGATCCTTTGCATAAGCTACTAGAACAACAAAAGATAATTCGAGCTGAACGTGCTCAACTCATCTGTGAATTGTTGAAGCCTCTTATTGGAGAGGATATTTACGCGGATGTGGTTGCGAAGGTCGAGGGTATACCTGATCGTGTGACACGAACCCATATTGCGAAGACGCTGGTCGAGAAGGGTCATGTTTCACGTCCGCAACAAGCTTTTGACAAATATATCAAGGAAGGTAAAAAAGCTTATGTTCAGTTTGAAGGACTTGGTCTGGAGGAAACGATACGTGTAATTCATGAGGCTCAAGGGTTTGCTGTTTTGGCACATCCTACCCGTTATGATTTATCTGCGACGAACATTCGTTATTTGATTGAAATATTTGCACGTTACGGAGGCGACGCAGTTGAGTTGCCACCTGCGATTGAGCCTACCTCGACGCGACAAATGGTAGACCGAATGATTGCCGAATTTGGGCTTAAAGTATCAGTTGGAAGTGATTTCCATGGAGATAATATGCCATGGATAAAATTGGGGAATATCCCTCAAGTGAAAGAGGGGCAGGTTGGCATCTGGGAAAGTTTTATTGTATAGAAATTCTCTTATAACAACGGATAAGAGAATTTCAGGCGGCGATAAGACATTCAGTTGTCATGAATCAAAGTAAGTTGTGATCTTGTGCTTGGATCGGTGGAGGAGTTGGTTTTCCTAAAGTCCCGAGTAGTTCAATCTCGATTGTACGAACCATGGCATCGAGTGGAAGATCATTACTTTGTGTACCAAAAGGCTCTTCTATTTCAGAGCTGAGCGCATCAAGCCCCAAAAACGTATATGCTAAAATACCGACTAAAAGTGGCGTCGCCAAACCGAGCACCGAGCCTAAACTAAATGGAAGCATAAAACAGAAAAAATAAACGGTACGGTTTAAGAGTACTGAATAAGCATAAGGTAAAGGAGTTGTAGCAATACGATCACAGCCTGTTTGAACCAAACTTAATTCAGTTACATGTTGGTTCATTTGTGTATAAATAATGTCTGAAATTTCGCCTTCTTTCAGTGACTGCATCAACTCCCATTGAATCAAACTTAATGTGTATTGTGGAGCATTGGCTTGCTGGTAAAGTTGAGTTAAAGCTTGTGGGCTCATGCCACTGGTTTGATGCAAAGCATCGGGACTGACTGTTTGATGACGAAGACGGTCACGCAGTACGTTAGCAAAAACAATCATATGCTGAATTACACGTTCACGACGACCTTGCGGCAAGATCCGGCAGTCTCGATCGAAATGTCGAGCATTGGCGATTAAGCTTCCCCATAATTTACGCGCTTCCCACCAACGGTCATAACATGCCGAATTTTTGAAACCTAAAAAAATCGACAATACTACTCCGATCAGTGTAAACCCAACCAAAGGAATTTCAGGGAATCTATAGAGATTTATATATTCAATTCCCCCCACGATTGCTGAAATCAGCATAACGATTCCAAGTGGAGGTAATACCTTCGGTAAGATGGTTCCACGCCATGAAAATAATAGTTTTAGCGTATCGGTTTGATCACGAACAATCATGTAAATCAATCTTTCATTTTTCTATGATCTTCACTAGTTCAGCGAGTATTGTCAATGATAAAAAATGGAAACTTCGAGCAATTTTATTCTGTAATTTATAGACTTATTCTCGGATCAGTTGGTGCTCCATAAAAGAGTAGCTGCCTTCGGTGGAAATGATGACATGATCGAGTAATTTAACCTCAATTAAATTACAAGCTCTACTTAAAGATTTCGTCAAATTGATATCGTCAATTGAGGGCTGAGGAATTCCTAAAGGATGATTATGTGCAATAATCACAGCACTCGCCTGAGTGTGGATGATATGTCGAATAAACTGATTAATTGAAACTGCACAGTGGTTAGTAGAACCAAAGAATAATTTTTTAAAATTAATTTTTCTGAGCCTTGCATCTAAACAGAGTACCGCGAAAATCTCTTGAGATTCGCCAATAAGTTCATAGCGAAGATAATCTTGAATTAAATCAGAGCGACTTAAATCAATTTGTTGGTTCAATTGATGTTGCAAGTAACGCCGTCCAAGCTCTTTTACAGCCATCAATTGAGAGTATTTAGTGTCTCCCATGCCATGGAACATGCGAATTTCGTCTATCGATGCATCAAACACTGCATTTAAGCTTCCAAAATGTTGCAACATCAATCTTGCTAATTCGACCGCAGAATGTTGTTGAGATCCTGATCTTAAAAAGATGGCGAGGAGTTCTGCATCAGAGAGGCTATGAGCACCTTGGCGGAGTAATCTTTCTCGCGGTCGTTCTTGTTCGGGCCATTGTTTGATCGAATTATTCATTATTATTCACTGTTTTAAATTATTTTAACTTTTGAATATTCACCAAGGTATATCTTGGGTGGCAGAATATTTAATGCTATTGTGAGCGCCACTGCAATAAAAAGGTGACGTGATCTTGAGTTTTGATCTTAGTGTGTTCTCCAATAAAAATATTATTCTTGCTGTTACTGGTGGTATTGCTGCTTATAAAAGTGCCATCTTAGTACGCCGACTTAAAGATTACGGATTTAATGTCCGAGTTGTAATGACTCAAGGTGCCCAAGCTTTTATTACGCCGCTTACCTTTCAAGCATTGTCGGGTAATCCAGTACATACTGAACTTCTAGATACAGAAGCTGAAGCTGGAATGGGGCATATCGAATTAGCACGATGGGCGGATTTGGTACTTGTTGCTCCTGCCAGTTGTGACAGTATTGCCAAATTTGCTTGTGGATTAGCGGATGATTTACTCAGTACACTCTATTTGGCAACAAAAGCACCTGTTTGGATCGCACCAGCCATGAATCAACAAATGTGGGCGGCTAAAGCAACACAGCGCAATTTGAGTACTTTGGTCGATGATGGTGTGCATGTTATTATGCCTGAGGCGGGTTCTCAAGCGTGTGGCGATGTTGGATTAGGACGTATGCCTGAGCCTGAAGTTTTAGCTGAACAGGTACGAGAATATTTCCATAAAGCGCAGCGTGCAATTGCAGAAAAATTTGGCTTGCTGGCGGGTAAAAAAGTGACGATTACCGCAGGTCCAACTCGAGAGGCAATTGATCCAGTGCGCTATATTTCAAATCACAGCACTGGAAAAATGGGGTTTGCTATTGCTGCTGCATGTTATTCAGCAGGTGCTGAGGTGACACTGATCGCGGGTCCTGTCAGTTTAGATACACCGAATGGGGTGAAGCGTTTAAATGTATCTTCAGCGAGGCAGATGCTTGATTTAAGCATGAATCAGTTGGAAACAGGATGTGATGTATTTATTGCGACAGCTGCCGTAGCGGATTATCGTGTTGCAGAAGTTGCGGAACATAAAATCAAAAAAGCTGGTGATGAGTTAGCTGTCTCTCTTGTTAAAAATCCTGATATCGTGGCGACGATAGCTTTGCAAGAGAAACGTCCATTTATGGTCGGTTTTGCAGCTGAAACGCGTAATGTTGAAGAATATGCCGCAGGTAAATTGGTGGCTAAGAAACTAGATATGATCGCATGCAATGATGTTTCAAGAGCGGATATTGGTTTTGCTTCAGATGAAAATGCGATGACTGTGTTTTTTGCTGAACAATATGAAATGGAAAAACGTGATCTTGAAAAAGCTTCAAAGCAAGAAATTGCACAACAATTGGTTGAAGCTATCCATGATGCATTACATCAAGAAAAACGACCTGTTTAAATGTAGGATATAAAAAAGACCGCAAATGCGGTCTTTTTTATAAGGGTAAACTTAATCAGACGATTAAGCTTGACCTTCAGCAGCTGCAGCTTGAGCGCGTTGCATGTTCGCCTCAAACTCAGCATCAAAGTTAATCGGTGTAAGAAGTAATTGAGGGAAGCTACCTTTAGTTACAAGATCGTTCACCGCTTCACGAAGGAATGGGAACAAAATATTAGGGCAATAAGCACCAAGAATGTACGGAAGACGTTCATCTTCAACGCCATCAATCAAGAAAATACCTGATTGTGTTACGTCTACGATAAATGCAGTTTCACCTGCATTCGCAGCTTGTACAACCACTTTTAAAGAAACTTCAAAATGAGTTGGATCTACTTTTTCAGCTGATGAAGAAAGATTGATGTTTAACTCAGGTTGCCATTCTTTTGTAAAAACCGCAGCACCAGGAACTTCAAAAGAAATGTCTTTTGTATAAATACGTTCTAATGCTAATTGTGGTTGAACTTGTTGTTCTTCACTCATTCTTAATTCCTTAGATTTAGTGATTATGCCAATAATTCGTCTAGTTTACCTTCACGCTCTAAAGCATAAAGTTGGTCGAAACCACCGATGAATTGATCTTTAATGAAAATTTGTGGCACTGTGCGGTGGTTGGTTTTTTGCATTAACTCAACACGAACCTCAGGTGCTTCTTTTGATAAATTAATTTCTTTGTACTCAATGCCTTTACGTTCAAGGAGTTGCTTTGCACGTACGCAATAAGGACACATCGTTGTTGAATATACAGTCACTTGAGCTGTCATTTTACAAACTCCTTAAGCTTTTTTGCTTTTTACTAAAGGTAAGCCTTGAGCTTTCCAGTTACTAATGCCACCGTCTAAACGATAACTATCTGTATGACCGACTTGTTGTAAAGCAGAGCCTGCAACTTGGCCTAAATTACAAATGAATACCAATGGACGGTCCGCAGCTTTTAATTCTTCAACATTGGCAGCAATTTGACTATATGGAATATTACGACTACCGCTAATATGACCTTCACGGAAATCTTTAGCATCGCGCAAATCAATCAGCATCGCATTTTTAGCTTTCACTAAAATTCCGAGCGATTGTGGCGAAATTTTACGACCACTACGTTGTCCTTCAAAAACGAAAAACAAAACAATAAGGGCCCCTAAAATTGCAAATAAAAAGGGGTGATTCCCCATAAATTCGAACCAACGTTCCACAAATCACCTAATGACTAATTAAAAACTGCGTTGAGTATAACGTATATATATGGTGATCAAAATCACTGCTTCAAGGGCGTGCTTAAAGAAAACTAATTTTTTTGTTGCGCCTCAGTAATCTCATCTATTAGACGTAAATAACTTTCTAAACGTCTTTGTAAAATATCACCATTTTTGACACCTTCTTTAAGCGCACATTGCTTTTCGTGCGTATGGGTGCAATTGCGATACTGACAATGTCCTAAGAGCGCAGAAATTTCAGGAAAGCCACCATCGATTTTCTCATGATCTAAATGCCATAAGCCAAATTCACGAATACCTGGGGAATCGATTAAAGCACCATTTTCACCAAAACGAATTAAACGTGTTGAGGTCGTGGTATGTTGACCGAGTGCGGAGTTTTCTGAAATGACATTGGTTTTTTGATCAGCATCAGGAATGATGGCATTAATAAGTGTACTTTTCCCAACACCTGATTGACCTACAAATGCAACAGTTTGGTTGTCAATACGTTGAATCAACTCATCTAAATTACCATTAGATTGGGTCAGGATGAAGTCATAACCAAGTTGACGATATTCTTCTGCTAACAGCAAAATTGGATCATTTTCTTTCAGTAAATCACATTTGTTTAATACTAATAAAGCAGGAATATTGGCATCTTCACATGCAACCAAATAGCGATCGATCAGGGTTGGTGCAGGTTCTGGTAACGGTGCAATGACGATGACGATCAGGCTGATATTTGCAGCTACTGGTTTTACTTTGTGATAACGATCTGGGCGAGTCAACAAGGATTGTCGCGGTTGAATCGCTGTGATAATACCTAAGCCAGTATTTGGATCTGCTTGCCATTTTACGCGATCACCTGTAACCAATAATTCTAAATTGGTACGGGTATGACAACGCCAAACGCTATTCAGCTCAATAGGTTTCCAAAAAGGTTCTGGCTCACCTTCTTTGGTATCTGGTTTTATTGGATGTTGATCAGGCAAGGAGAGGGCTTGTACTTCGAGTTGTCGACCATAGTGTTGGACGACTAAGCCTTCTAAGTCGTGAGACGTGTCGAGTTCTTCTTGACGTGTTTGATGTTGTTTCTGAATACGACGTTGTTGTTGCTCTGTCAAACGACGCTTACGAATTAAAGCCATTCACAACCTAAAAAACCTTGAAATTTAGATGGCAAAAATAGCATGATGAGCCATGGATTTACAGCCAAGATCGGAATAATTTGCTACTATCCATCTTTAATTTAGCCCAATAAGATTGCACTTTATGAGCAGCACCCCAGATACCCGCTTAATTTGGATCGACCTTGAAATGACAGGGTTAGATACAGACAATGATCAGATTATTGAAATTGCAACGATTATTACGGATGATCATTTAAATATTCTTGCTGAAGGCCCAGTGTTAGCTGTACATCAGTCAGATATTATTTTAAATGCGATGGATGAATGGAATACACGTCAGCACGGGCAATCTGGACTTATTGAACGCGTACGCCGTAGTAAGTTAACTGCGCAAGATGCTGAGCAACAAACACTTGAATTCTTAAAAAAATGGGTCAATCCTAAATCATCTCCAATGTGTGGAAACTCAATTTGCCAAGATCGCCGTTTCTTACATCGTTTAATGCCAGAGCTTGAGCAGTTCTTCCATTACCGTAATTTGGATGTGTCTTCTGTTAAAGAGTTAGCAAAACGCTGGCGCCCAGAAATTATGAGTGGTTTAAAGAAAAATGCTTCTCATCTTGCGATGGATGATATTCGTGATTCAATTGCTGAATTAAAGTATTACCGTCAATATTTTTTCATCTCAAATAATTAAAACGTTCTGCTGAAATTTTAGAAAAGGGGCTAAGGCCTCTTTTTTTATAGATTTTATAAATGATCGAAAGAACAAAGTATTAATTAAAATGTTTAAAAATTGATAGCAAAAAATAAACTGACTTTTATGCTGATAGATCTCAGAATAGTGAAAATTTAAGAATGATAACAGAGACTAAGTTATGCAAAGTAGTAATCCGATTTTAACCCGTGTAGAGACTGTATCTAATTATCAACAACCCATGACGATTCAAGGCGCGATTCAGAAATCTGTTGTATTAACTGTGATTTCGGCAGCGGTGGGTATCGCGCTGTTTATTTATAGTTTTATGACTTTAAATGTATCACTCGCCTATGCTAGTGCGATGGTGGGGGCGATTGGTGGATTCATTCTGGCACTCATTACTACTTTTAAGCAGAATACTGCTCGAACTTTGGCTATTCCATATGCTTTATTTCAAGGTGCATTTTTAGGGGGTATTTCAGTCATATTTCAACTGAAATACCCTGGTGTTCCTTTAAAGGCCTTGCTCGCAACATTTGTCACGACTTTGGTGATGTTCGCGCTTTATCGGTTTCAAATTATTCGTGCGACTGAGAAATTTAAAGCGGTTGTGTTGTCAGCCACCATTGCGATTGCGATTGTATTTGTTCTCCAATTTATTATGAGTCTAGCTTTTGGTTCGAGCATTCCATATATATTTGATAATAATTGGCTAGGTTTAGGATTTGCAGCTTTTGTGGCCATTATTGCATCATTAAATCTAATTTTAGATTTCGACCTGATTGAAAATGCCGCAGCTCAATATGCGCCTAAAGCGATGGAATGGTTATGTGGAATTGCCTTATTAGCCACTTTAGTTTGGATGTATTTCTCTTTCTTGCGTTTAATTGGTCTACTGTCTAGTAATGACTAATGTCGTTCAGCTAAGGCGTGTAAAAAGATCAGACTGATATCTGATCTTTTTTTAGCGTCTAATTCGGTTTAACAATTTTTTGAAAAAAGATGCATTATGCAATTTCGTAAATGCTCTAGACTTGGCATCATGCATGAAAATTAATTTGAGTGAGAGTCACATGGCACAAGGACTATTAGCAGGTAAACGTTTTTTAATCGCGGGTGTTGCGAGTAAATTGTCGATTGCATTCGGTGTTGCAGAAGCTTTACACCGTGAAGGTGCAGAATTGGCATTTACCTATCCTAATGAAAAAATGAAGAAGCGTGTTGATGACTTTGCTGAACAGTTTGGTTCAAAACTAGTTTTTCCATGTGATGTTGCTGTTGATGCTGAAATCGAACAGGCATTTGCTGAATTAGCAAAACATTGGGATGGTTTGGATGGCGTAGTGCATTCAATTGGTTTTGCACCAGCACATACTTTAGATGGTGATTTTACTGAAGTTACTGATCGTGAAGGTTTTAAAATCGCGCATGACATCAGTGCCTATAGCTTTATTGCCATGGCTCGTGCGGCAAAACCACTTTTAACTGCTCGTCAGGGCTGTTTGCTCACACTCACTTACCAAGGTTCAGAGCGTGTGATGCCAAACTATAATGTTATGGGATTGGCGAAAGCATCTTTAGAGGCTGGTGTTCGTTACTTGGCTTCAAGTTTGGGTGCTGAAGGAATTCGTGTAAATGCGATTTCAGCTGGTCCAATTCGTACGCTTGCGGCTTCAGGTATCAAGTCTTTCCGTAAGATGCTTGATCTGAATGAAAAGGTTGCACCTTTAAAGCGTAATGTCACGATCGAAGATGTAGGTAATGCGGCATTATTCTTATGTTCACCATGGGCGAATGGTATTACTGGCGAAATTTTATATGTAGATGCTGGTTACAATACGGTTGGTATGAGTGCAGATTTAATGCTAACAGAATAAACCTCATCTTAATAAGAAATAAAAATCGGCAATTTATTGCCGATTTTTTTACATTTTTTAAAGTTCATTTATGTAACCAAGACTAGGTAAATCGTATTTTTTTTGATTAAATATTAAGAAATTCTTTAGCCTTATTAAATTATAAAAGACAGATAATAACCATGCTTGCCAACATCTTTTCGGCATTGGAACAGCTCGGCCTAACCGCCCAAAACAGAGCCCTCCACATCCAATTCAGTCATTCACAACTGAATAGCCAAGTCTTCCTCCAACGCATCGATGGCAGCCATGTCCTTAACGAAGGCGTGCAAGCAGAACTCATCTGTCTCTCGACCAATGCCTTAATTCCACTCAAACAATTCATCGGCACACAAGTGGCCGTC
>NZ_JBWYIY010000026.1:0-20665 GCF_056779975.1 Acinetobacter sp. ANC_7511 | reverse complement strand
CTAATTTATATCCAGTCCATGATGGTAAAAACCATCATAAACTAGACATTTTTATTGGTGAGAATATAGACACTTTAAATGGTTTCTAACACCACAATTTCGCATAATGTATATTATGTTAAATAGAATATCTGGAACAACAACCATTAACATTGGTTTATATAATTTGTGATGGCTAAGAATTCAGTATCAAGGAATCTTAGATAAAACTCGTCATTGAGAAAAAAATTTTGATGAAAGAAGAAGATGTAATACATGCTCTGATCAAATATTACTTGAAGAATCTAAAACCCAAAGAAGCTGTAAAATTAGGAGGATTAACAGCCCTTTTATTCTTAAATTTAAAACTAGAGTCCACCATTAGATAACGTGGACTCTTTTTTTACCAGCTTAATCAATTAAGATAGAATTATATTTTTCAGGTAAAAGTCCATATTCACCCCATTTTAAGTACTCGACACAGAGACCGATACCATTACCTGTGATTTTGCCCCCAAAAAGAACAATTCGTCATATTATGATCTTCACCTTTTCCACCAACATAAGAGTTGCGAATGATTCCATAATATAGTTTAGGTTCCTCATCTTCCTCTGTGACATCTTCTACACTATGCAACAATTCATTCAATTGAACAGCTACATTAGAGTTTGGTAAATAAAAATATTTATAGAAGTTTTCATGGAACTTTTTACAAATACCAGCAATAGTTGATATTTTTGAAGGCAAATCAAAAGCTTCACCATTGTGTCTGGAAATTGGAATAGTTGTAAGTGGACCATCCTCATCCTCAATAGCTGTCACATCATATTCGCCTGCTTGTTCATCATCCATTACTGGAGGATCAGTTTTGAAGCTACTAATAATAGCTAGTTCTTTGTTTTCAATTGCTTGTTTTGCTTCTTCCTCATTTTCGTACAATTTACCTTCTGCTTTAGGTGTTCTTAATTTACATTCAACTTTGCTATATGAAGGTAAATGTGAAAATGAAGCTTTTCGCCCATTTGAAAAATAATCACCACTTAAGGGTTTTCTAGATAAAGGTGTAAAACATATTGGGCAGAAAATACTCCCTTTCATGGAGGAATCAAATTCTGTAGCAACAATTTTTACAGCATTTTGTAGAAGATCCTCCTTGCTACCATCTTCAAATGTCCAGCCACTTAAATACAATGCAATTTTAATTTTATTATCAGCCATTTTTTCTCTTCACGTCATTCTGAAGTCACACAACTTCAATTTATGTTAAATAGGATATCTTTAACAGCACACCAATACTACCCATCGTCTTGTTACATCGCTTAAAACAACTAATGATTAGAATTCAAATTAGGAAAAAAAATTTAAACCAAAACAAAATCTGTCATTTTTGATGGACCATTAAGTATATACAGCAACGTTCTCAATTTTTGTCTAGCTCAGGTTATAATGCTCATCTTACACAATTCAGTTGATCTACTATGAACACCTCCAATGACCCTTTACATGGCAAAAAACTTGCTGACATTTTAGATGAGTTATTGGATTACTACGGAGGCTTTGAAGGATTAAGTCGTAAAATTGAAATTCGTTGTTTTTGCATCGACCCGAGTGTTAAATCATCTTTACGATTTCTACGGACTACACCATGGGCACGTGAAAAAGTAGAAAGCTTATATTTGTATGTTCTCCGTCAAAAAGCTAAACAGAAATTCTAGCCAACAAAAAACTTAAGCTATGTTTAACTTTTTATACCCAATTGTAGAATAGCCTTAATGAGTATCTATCGTTTTTGTTCACATCGTGTAGTTATGGGTGGAAGCCCCACTCTCCTACTACATTGAACGACGATCAATCATCTAAATCCAGTCTTATCAAGTCTAGAGCTAAAAGCTATAATATGTTTTTAAAAAGTTTTAGATCATATGCTCGAACTCATTCACTCATATCCTCAAGCCAAATTGGTGAATACTTTCCAAGCATTAGCGAATGAAGTTTTTGAAGACCATGTCAATGCTTTATGTTGGTATAGGCATTTAGATTACAATTTCAAAGAAATCGTTGAAAAACTTACACTCATAGAAGATATTACTGAAATTTCCATCGCACAATTAGAGCAACTCAAACTTTCAGACTCTGCAAGCAAAGCGAGAGACATTATTATTAATGATGTAACGTTGCTCACCGAATTGGGCGCATCGCCGTCTTTAAACTTAATTAAGCAATATCAGCGTGATGAAGAATTGGATTTTATCAGCACTGATGTATATTCTTTTCATGTAGATCGATCGCCATTAGCAACGGATACATATTTGTGTACCTATTACGGGGTGGCTAGCGATATTATTTCCAATGAACAGGTTGAACAAAAAATTCTAATCCCAGAAATCCGTCAAAAAATTAAATCATTGTTTGATGGCGAAGACCATGAGTTTGACGATTTTCTTGAAGAGACCTATATGGATCTTCACTATCAACCTAAAAATGGTGCAACACCTTTAAATTTAGGAATTGGTCATCTCTGGCGTTTGGCTGTAGATCATCCTGATCAGAAAGCACTTCCTTGTGTTCACCGTGCTCCAAAAGAAAATGCAGGAGAACTCAGATTACTCTTAATTTGTTAAGGAATTCCTTGCTCAATTTAGGCGAGTAATTCTTTTTCAGCTTCAAATGGATTAAACAAATTACACCAAACGATTGGTCCTAAACTCATCTCCGAATCAGTAAGTAAACATTGATCAAAATTTTGGATTAATTGCTCTTTATCCATCTCTTGACCAATTAAAACAATTTCCTGTCTGGCATCACCCGTTTCTGGATGCCAACTCGATTCAATTTCTTGAATAGATTGCGTATCTTGTGGCCATTCCTCTTGTGGTACCGAAGCCCACCAATATCCTGCTTGACCATGCCGAGCCATACCTCCAGCTTGTGACCAAGACATAGCCATTGTTGGTTCCGCAGCAAGCCAAAAAAATCCTTTTGAGCGTATAACACCTTTCCATTCTGAATGAATAAAATTGTAAAAACGTTGTGGGTGAAAGGGTCTTCTTGCTCTGTATACGAAACTTTCGATTCCATATTCTTCAGTTTCAGGCTTATGCTCTCCTCTTAATTCTTTTAACCAACCAGGTGCTTGTGAGGCTTCATCAAAATTAAAAAGCTCTGTGTTGAGTATTTTATCGAGTTCAACCTGACCAAATGTGGATGACTCAATTTTTGCTCTAGGGTTAAGCTTTTTGAGAATCGCATAAAGCTGGGACTTCTGATGCTCATCGATTAAATCAGTTTTGTTTAGAATAATAACATCACAAAATTCGATTTGATCTATCAGTAAATCCACAACAGTACGTTGGTCAAATTCTCCAAGTGATTCGCCACGATCATGAAGAAGATCATATGAACGATAATCACGTAAAAAATTGAATGCATCGACTACGGTCACCATGGTATCTAAACGAGCGTACTCATTTAGAGATACGCCGTCTTCATCTTCAAACGTAAATGTTTCGGCTACAGGTAGAGGTTCTGATATTCCGGTAGATTCAATGACGAGTTGATCAAATTTTTTCTCTTCCGCTAATCGTCTTACTTCTACTAATAAATCTTCTCTCAAAGTACAGCAAATACATCCATTACTCATTTCAACGAGTTTTTCTTCCGTTCGTGATAATTCCGCCCCACCTTCTCTGACTAAAGCCGCATCAATATTGACTTCTGACATATCGTTCACAATTACTGCGACACGTTTTCCTTCTCTATTATTTAAAATATGATTTAAAAGTGTGGTTTTTCCTGCACCAAGAAATCCAGATAGCACAGTGACAGGTAATTTATACGGTTGTGAAGAATCAATATTCATGGTGAGTTACTCGTTTTCATGTTCAACCACATCATTTGATCGCTTATTGCAATCAATGAATGATCTTGATTTTTGATGTAACTAAATCATAATTGTTATGTTATAACATTTCAATATATTTAATGTTTAGTTAAACTTTAATAAAATTTATTTATAGTGATTCTAAATTGTATTCATCACTGTAGAATCATAAGTAAAACTAAAGAATCTATGTCTTAATTTTTATAATCATATGAGCATATAACAATGAATTTAATCAATCTTATTATTCGTACCACTTTAAGTACTTCTCTGTTACTTGGAGTTTCGAATACGTATGCCGTGGTTGCAGGCGGAATGGTTTCGACTGACTACCATTGGAACAATATTCCTGCTAATGGCTTTGCAACACTCGAAAATCAAATCATCATTACCAATGAGCCAGGAAATGATGGTAATACATTTTGGGCCAATCAATTTTCAATCAAGCATGGTGATGGTGGCTATGTTGGATTGCAACAACGAAGCAATGATCAGAAATATTTAAATTTCTCAATCTGGAAAGCGACATCTTGGAAAACAGGATACCCTGCGTATTGCAGACAATTCGATCACGAAGGTGATGGCGTTCAATGTGATTTACCTTATGAATGGAAGGAAGGCACGAAATATAATTTTAAGATTGTGAAAAATAATGACAGTACAGTCTCAGCCTTTGTTAAAAACATGAGTACTGGTAAACAACTTGAAATTGCAAAAATCAATGTGCCGCAGACCTGGGGTGGTTTTGATAGTTTAGTTACATTTACCGAAAATTTCAGACAGCATCAACAACCCAACGGTATTTATGGCTATAACAGTTGTAATGATGTTCATACATCTGTATCTGCGACCTATTCTGCAATAGCAAACTCTTCAATCAAGTCTAAATCACAAACGACTAAAACTTATGGAAATTGTGTACAAGTGGCATCAGCGCATTGCACGGATGATTCTACTTGCATTTCTACTGTGAATAATGCCAATTACACCCAGCAAAAACCTTTCATTTTGAAAAATGGTGCACGAGGTTTTTGTGCAGATAGCTTGAATGGTGGTCAACAAATGGGATTGTATTCATGCGATCCCAACAACGGTAATCAACGTATGAGTACGGATCACACACATCGCTTATACTTAACTCATCGGGATGCGTGTTTGATGGGCGATGATAAAGATAATTTTGTTAAAGTTGCGCCGTGCAATAATGATAGTAGTCAACGATGGATGTATAGTCCCCATACAAGCCAATATATCAACTTAAAAACAGGTCTATGCCTTGATGCCGCTGATGGTGCAAATAGTATGGCACGCCTACAAATGATTGGATGTCAAAGCAATAATTCATATCAAACGTGGAAAATTACACGTTAACTTATTAAATTCAGAGCTTTAGCATTTAAAGCTCTGAATTTTAATGCTGAAATTTTAATTTTTTTGCTTTCTTTGAGTGACTCGTACTAATTTTAGTAAAATTAGATATCTAAATTAGAGATTTTACTCATAGATAAGCCAGCTCACTCAGGTTAAAAGCCTTCTTAATACTGGCTCAAAAAGCGAAATAAGTTCAATGATTTTAGGGAGATATTGTCTAAGGTATATTTGTAATATTGATGACAGCAATAAAATAAAAACAATTAAAAATATTCTTCATAAATCTTTGCTATTTTTTCGATAGCGCCGTTAATGATGAGAACAAAATTCTTCAAAATATTAAAACTTAATAAATGAGATTAGACGTTTAGTTATTTATCTCTGAAGATAGAAATCAAAAGCCCTATTTTAATATTGGAGAGAATCAAATTCTAACCTCATGTTTATTATGAACATTCATAGTTCTATTTTTTTAATCCATTGTCCTTCATGAATTATAAATTATAGGATATCTAGTTGATTTATGAATTTGGCTGAAATCAGTTAATACTTGAGCATAGTCATCTATGTAACATCAAAAAATCTTAGTGAACTTTTTTCACAAGAACTATTTCTAAATAAATTCATGTGAAAAAATTGCGTAAAATTTTACTCTCCTCGTCATATTCATGACCTATTTTTGGTGAATGCTTTACTTCTATCACTCATTAAATAAACACTAAGTTGATAAATTTTTTACTAATAATCTTTGATATGTCGATATTTTATTTATTGATGAGTCTAATTTAAAAATTACACTTTTGCTTAGGCTATTTTGGTATTCAAAATTTAATCCTAAGCATTTGAAGATTTTCTTAAATTAGAACCTATAGGTGAAAGCCACTACACCTAAATTTTTCTGTTGTTCGTTATAGCGGTTCTTACCACCAAAAATATATTGTCCACTCAATCCGAGTTCTGGTGTCAAGGCATAATCTAGCCCGATAGATGAGAAGCGATAAGCAAATTCTCGTTTTGTATCACCGAGCTCTAGACCTTCATATTTCCCATTATCATTAAAATAGCTCGCTGCAGCACTTGCTGTAGCAGATAATTTATCATTGAGTTGGTGGGTATATATTACGTTTAGATAAGTATCCCCTTGGTTTGCATACACGACATCATATGTATATGCAGATAAACTGGTTGATAAAGAGTTTTTATCATTGAATTGGTGTGTGGCAGTTACCCCCATTTCATTGGAAGTTGTATTTGACGCGTTCGGATAGAAATAAGTGGCATTCCAAATATTCCAATTTGTCCTACCAGTATCAAAACTGTAGCCGACAATAAAGTCGTGCTCCAATTTATCAGTTTTACGGCGCTTATCACCTTGAAGTTCAGCATAAGAGTAGCCTAGTGTAGAACCCCAATACCCGACATAGAAGTTGTTATAACTGAGGTTTAGACCTGTTTGAATTGCGAGGTCATCATTTTCTGGTGCATTTGTTAAACCACGTGAAATGTATTTGGAGGTTAATGTGACATATCCATCAAATTGAATTGGTGAATTTGTTTCTTGATTCGTAGAATTTGCATAACTGGGTAAAATAATAAAGCTAGCAGTGCTCAACAGCACTGCTTGAGTCGTTTTAATCATCATAAAATTTATAATTAAGAAAATGAGGGTGAAGTTTCTGCACGATAAAATGGTGCATCTGAAGGGGTTAAAGCAGGTCGATTACGAATGTGATCTGCAATCTTCTCGGCCATCATGATCGTCGTTGCATTGAGATTACCAGTAATAATCAGCGGCATGATAGAAGCATCGACCACTCGCAACCCATCTATTTCATGGACACGACCGTAACCATCCACAACAGCTAAATCATCTTCACCCATTTTACAGCTACACGAAGGATGATACGCTGTTTCTGCATGATTTTTTACAAATTCATCAATTTGCTGATCTGTTTTTAATGCTGAACCTGGACTAATTTCTCTACCTCGATACTGATCTAATGCAGGCTGATGCATAATTTCTCGTGTAATTCTCACTGCATCACGGAATTCGCGCCAATCTTGTTCAGTGCTCATGTAGTTAAATAAAATGCTCGGATGATCAAAAGGATTTTTCGAGGTTAAGCGAATTCTTCCTCTTGACGGCGATCGCATAGATCCAACATGTGCTTGAAAACCATGTTCATTGATTGCATTGGTACCATTGTAGTTAATTGCAATTGGTAAAAAGTGATACTGGAGATTCGGCCACTCAAACTCATCACTAGAGCGGATGAATCCACCTGCTTCAAACTGATTGCTTGCACCAATACCTTTACCCAAAAACAGCCATTCAGCGCCAATTTTAGGTTGATTATACCATTTTAATGCAGGGTAAAGACTGACGGGCTTCTTACATTGGTATTGAAGATACATTTCTAAATGATCTTGCAAATTTTCACCCACTCCCGGTAAATCTTGCACAACCTTTACATCCAGTGACTCTAATAATGACTTAGCTCCTACCCCTGAACGCTGTAAAATTTGAGGTGATGCAATAGCACCTGCGCACAGCAATACTTCTCGCTCAGCATAGACCTTGTGTAAATTTGTTGCATCTTGACCAAGAATGTACTCAACACCGATAGCTTGTTTTTTTTCAAATAAGATTCGATTGGTTGTGGCATGCGTAATAATCGTTAAATTCTGACGACCTTTAGCCATATCTAAATAGCCACGAGCGGTACTGGAACGTCTGCCTTGAGGTGTCACCGTACGATCCATTGGACCAAAGCCTTCTTGTTGGTATCCATTTAAATCATCCGTACGTGGATATCCAGCTTGCACACCCGCTTCAACCATTGCATGAAATAACTCATTATTGTCTGACTTTGGCGTAGCAACACTTACTGGGCCTTGATCACCGTGATATTCATTTGCACCAATATCTCTAGACTCTGCTTTTTTATAGTAAGGTAAACATTCAGCATAGCGCCAATGACTGAGTCCTTTCATTTGAGACCATTGCTCTAAATCCATGGCATTCCCACGGATATAACACATACCGTTAATTAATGATGAACCACCTAAACCTTTACCACGTCCACATTCCATACGGCGGTTATTCATATGTGGTTCTGGATCGGTCAAATATGCCCAATTATAACGTCGACCTTGTAAAGGATAAGCCAAAGCAGCAGGCATTTGAGTTCTAAAATCTAAACGGTAGTCAGGGCCACCCGCTTCAAGGAGCAGAACTTTAATATCTGGATCTTCGGTGAGTCTCGCTGCAAGTACATTCCCAGCAGAACCTGCACCTATGATAATGTAATCATATGTCATAGTGTTCTCCTTAGGCTTTAAATACAGATTGAAATGAACTTAATTCCACTTGTACCGATTTGATTTGCGTGTAGTGTTGTAAAGTCGTTAAACCATTCTCTCTTCCTACACCAGAATGCTTATAGCCACCGACTGGCATTTCAGCTGGCGACTCACCCCACGTATTGATCCAACATATACCTGCTTCAATTTGGTGGATGATTCGATGTGCTTTGACAATATCAGGTGTAACCACGCCAGCAGCTAATCCATAAGAAGTATTATTAGCGCGACGAATCACTTCTTCTTCTGATGTATATGTCAAAATACTCATCACAGGACCGAAGATTTCCTCTTGAACAATGGTCATCTCATCTCGACAATCACTGAAGATTGTAGGCAGTAAAAAAGCACCATTTTTTAAATGATCATCTGTTGCTCTAGAACCACCACACACTAAACGTGCTCCCTCCCTTTTAGCAGAATCAATGAATGCCAAAATTTTATTCATATGCGCAAAGCTAGATACTGGTCCAAAATTTGTTTCTGGATCAAGCGGATTACCTAAGCGGATATAAGGAATACGTTCTAATAGCTTTTCTTCAAATTTTGGCTGTAATGATTCTGGAATAAATACTCGTGTCCCATTCGTACAAACCTGTCCAGAACTATAGAAATTTGCCATCATTGCAATATCTGCAGCTAAGTCTAAATCAGCATCTTCACAAATAATTAATGGTGACTTCCCACCCAACTCCATCGTGACTTCTTTAAGACTGGATTCAGCAGCTTGAGCCATCACTTTTTTTCCAGTGCTCACACCACCAGTAAATGAAATTTTCGCAATATCTACATGCTGGCTTAAATAGGCACCAATATCACCGCCCCCTGTTACAACATTGAATACCCCATCTGGCACTCCAGCTTCGGTATAAATTTCTGCCAATTTAAAGGCTGTTAATGGGGTAATCTCGCTGGCTTTGAAAATCATTGCATTCCCCGCGGCCAAAGCAGGTGCTGACTTCCATAAGGCAATTTGAATTGGATAATTCCATGCTCCTATACCAGCTACAATTCCCAAAGGTTCACGGCGTGTATAGACAAATGAATCTGTTCTTAAAGGAATCTGTTGACCCTCGAGTACAGGTAAAATTCCAGCGTAGTATTCGAGTACATCAGCACCTGTCACAATATCTACAGTCGATGTTTCACTATAGGCTTTCCCACTATCTAAGGACTCAATGGTGGCAAGTTCATCATTTCTTTCACGTAAAATAGCTACAGCTTTATTTAAAATTCTTGAACGCTGCATATAAGTCATTTCAGCCCAAACTTTCTGTCCTTGTTTGGCAGATAGAATGGCTTGATCCACATCCTGTTGAGAACATGCTTGAATGGTCGCGAGAACTTGCCCCGTGGCTGGATTAATCGAATCAAAAGTTTGACCTGATTGAGCATCGACGAATTGTCCATGAATATAAGGACGTTGTAATGGGAATTTATTCATACGATTAGCCTCAGATATAGTAAATATTAAAAATTATTGTGTAAGTTGCTGCTGGATAAAGGCATGGCAAAGACGGATAGAAAGATCAGTATCAATCTCACTTCTTGTTAATGCGCCCCTTAACCAGAACCCATCAATTAATGCAGCCAACCCTTGAGCTGCTTGCTCAGCTTTTAGGGGGCTTAAACGTTTTAAAAACTCATGTTTTAAATTTGAATGTAGACGACAGTGATTCACTTGCTGTAATCGGTGTAGATCGGGTTGATGCAAACTAATAGCCCAAAACGCGAGCCATACTTTCATCGCGGCTTGATTGGTCTGAGGAGTAGCAAAATTCGCTTTAACAATCGCCATTAAACGATCTTCTGGAGAATGTCCAACCTCTGATTTTAGATCCCTTACACTTTCTCCAAGTTGCTGTAGTAAATAGCGCATGGTTGCCTCAATCAATCCATTCTTGCCACCAAAATAATGACTAATAATACCCGTGGAGACACCTGCTCTTTGCGCGATCTGTTGAATGGATGCATCAGCAAAACCGAGCTCATTTACAGTGGAGAGAGTGGCATCAATCAATTGTTGACGACGAATGGGTTGCATACCAACTTTTGGCATAAGATGACCTAAACTTACATGAGATTATAATTAGCGTTTATCAATAAGAACGCTGTAACATTAGTAAACGTTTTTTTAATTGAACGTTCAATCAATAAAAATTATAGTGCTATTACTTCCATGATGTACAGCTCAGTTTGTTTTGTATTTGCAAAAGTTTGTAATTGTGGATCAAGCAAGCTTCTATCAGGATATAAATCGAACTGCGCTGTAGATCATTTCATTACTCATTGAATGGTCACTGATTTATGCATAACAAAAATGATCAAACGCAGGATAGTTTGAATAAGGTCGTGTTCTATGTATCAGCATCATTGATACTTTTGTTTTCGATCACCACAATTTTGTTTAATGAAGCTGCTAATAACGTCATTACACAAACCCTCAATTGGGTAAGCAGAACCTTTAGTTGGTATTACCTGTTGGCTGCGACACTCTATTTTGTCTTTATTGTATTTATCGCATGCTCTCGATATGGCGAAATTAAATTAGGACCTAAACACTCTAAGCCTGAATTTAGTTTACTAAGTTGGTCTGCAATGCTCTTTTCTGCAGGTATTGGTATTGATCTCATGTTCTTTTCCGTGGCTGAACCTTTATCGCATTACATGAACCCACCTGTGGGCGAAGGACAAACCTTTGAAGCAGCACGTCAGTCTATGGTATGGACCTTGTTTCATTATGGTTTAACTGGTTGGAGCATGTATGCATTGGTTGGTGTAGCCTTAGGTTACTTCAGTTATCGTTATAACCTTCCCCTTACGATCCGTTCAGCTCTCTACCCTATTTTTGGAAAAAAAATTAACGGCCCTATAGGTCACACTGTAGATACAGCAGCCGTCTTAGGTACAATTTTTGGTATCGCGACTACCTGTGGTATTGGTGTCGTACAACTCAATTATGGTCTTCATGTTCTCTTCAATCTACCTGAAAATTTGTGGATTCAAGCTGGTCTAATCGGGATCGCAGTGGTTATTACTGTCATCTCAGTAACGGCAGGTGTGAATAAAGGGATTCGCGTACTTTCTGAAATCAATATCTATGTCTCGATTGGGTTACTCCTCTTTATTCTTTTGATTGGTAATACAGAATTCTTACTCGCAGGCTTAATCCAAAATTTAGGTGATTACCTCAGTCAATTCCCGAAATTGAGTTTAATGAGTTTTCCATTCGAACAACCTAAAGAATGGATGAACAGTTGGACGCTTTTCTTTTGGGCTTGGTGGATTGCATGGTCGCCATTTGTCGGTCTGTTTTTAGCACGAATTTCTCGTGGTCGTACCATTCGTGAGTTTGTATTTGGTACGTTGATTATTCCTCTACTATTTACACTGACTTGGTTATCCATCTTTGGAAATAGTGCACTTCACAATGTAATTTTTGATGGTAATGCACAACTTGCAACAACCGTTTTAGAAAATCCAGCGCATGGTTTCTATGACCTACTTGCACAATATCCTGGTTTTACCTTCTTAGCAGGTATAGCAACAATTACAGGATTATTATTTTATGTCACTTCTGCAGACTCAGGCGCTCTTGTTTTGGGTAATTTCACGACAAAATTCACCAATATCGAGCATGACTCTCCAAGATGGCTCAGCGTATTTTGGGCTATAGCCATTGGTTTACTCACCTTGGCGATGCTGATGGCAAATGGTATTACTGCCTTACAGAACACAACCATCATCATGGGTCTGCCTTTTAGCTTTGTCATATTCTTTGTGATGGCGGGTTTATACAAATCCTTGAGATTGGAAGATTTCAGACAAGCCAGTACTAGCTTAAATGCCGCGCCAGTCGTGGGCAATGTGGATATTCTCAATTGGAAAAAGCGACTCAGTCGCGTAATGCTTCATCCAAGCCATGAACAAACATTAAAAATGTTAGATGATGTGTGTAAACCTGCAATGGATGCCGTGGCACAGGAACTTTTATCCAAAGGTGTCAAAGTCGATGTGAATACTAAGCCTCTTGAAGATAATGCTGAGCTTTATCATTTGGACCTCATTATTCACTTGAATGAAGAAGAAAATTTCGTATATGAGATTTGGCCCGTTCGTTATGACACCCCTAACTTTAGTACCCGTGCTAAACGAACAAAGCGTTATTACTATCGTTTAGAAAGTTACTTGTTTGAAGGTTCACAAGGTAATGATTTGGTCGGTTACAACAAAGAACAAGTGATTAACGACATTTTGGACAAATATGAACGTCATATGATGTACCTTCATATTAACCGAATCAGTCCAGGTAAACGTCCACAATTTCCTGATCGTGACATTTAGTTAGTAGTAGCTCATCTAAACAAGGAAAATGACCATGTCAGAAAGTCTAAACGCCTTTGCTCTATTTTTTTCGTTGCTTAATCCCTTTTTAATGAGCATTTATATGCTTGGGATTATTCGAAATTCAGATGCAAAAGTTTTTAATATGGCCCTGATCCAAGGTAGTTTGATTAGCTTTGTGGTTTTTGTCATTTTTGCTAAAACAGGTGAAGCTTTTTTTAATGATGTACTTCATGCACGATTTGAATCTTTCCAAATTTTTGGTGGAATCATTTTCTTGGTGATCGGTTATCGTTATGTATTTGAAGGTGCTGATACGATTGGGGTCATGCGTGGAGCACCAAACCATTTGGCTGGTACGATCGCCATGCCTTTTATGATCGGTCCAGGAACAATCTCTGCATCTGTAATCACTGGCATTCAATTAAGTTTATGGCAGACGATCACAGTCATCTTTATGACCTTATTCTTAACCTGTAGTCTTTTGATATTAATGAAATATTTGCATGATAATTTACAGCATAAATATTCTAATTATATCGACTTATATGTAGATATCGTGGGTCGTGTTGCTGCATTGCTTATCGGTACGATTGCCATTGATATGATCGTGACTGGTGTTACTGGGATCATCAATGGCTAATTGAAGGTTGTTGTTGATATTTATAAAAAAGGAGTCTTATCATTGACTCCTTTTTTTAAACCCTAATATTTAGAATCTATATCCGATATTTAAACTATACACCGTTGGATCTACGTCCACACTTCCTACCTTTTCTCCATTTACTTTTACATCAGTTTTGATATCCGCATATCGGATATCAGCACCAACACTCCATTGAGGATTAAATTGGTAATCTACGCCTATTTGACCAGCCCAACCAAAAGAATCTGAGAGATCGAACTTATCACCACTATATAATCGGTCATTAAAAAAATAGGTGTAATTTAAGCCCAGACCCACATAAGGTTGTAACTTTTCATTGGGTAAGAAGTGATATTGCACACTGAAAATTGGAGGTAAATGTTTTGTTTTTGCGACTTCATTACCAGCAACATTAATTTTATGCTCTGGTGGCAAACCGACTAATACATCAAATGCAATATTTGGTGTATAAAAATAAGAGATCGTGCCAGTGACTCCCCAAGCATTATCTATTGTGACGGGTGCTGTTTGATTAAAAATACTACCTGGAGAAGATGTAGGGTCAACATTGCTAATCGCACCTCTTATCTTCCATTTATAATCTGCGCTGTGCGCATTAGAACTCAATGCCACGGTACTCAATAAAATCGCGAATAAACCAAAACTTAATTTATCATTCATTTCATTACCCATTTTTTATAAATATCTGAAATTTTGAAGATTGTTAATCAATTAAATTGAATGCTTTAGATCATATCGATAATTCTTTTTGTTGGTTATTTTTTATTCTGATTTGTTTTGATGATTTTTTATTTAAGAAAATTTATTCAATTTAAATTGATTTTTGGAATATTGTTTTTAATTTAAGTGAGGAAAGAACATACGCCTAATTTGGATTCCAATCAGTAATGATGAAACAAGAAACAAATCTTATTGACCTTACCACAATGGGAAGGTTTAGAATGATCATGACCTTATTTCAATCAGCATATGGAGTTAAGTATGTCATCTACTTCAACTAAATCTATTCAAATCAAAATTGAAGGAATGACCTGTGCTGCTTGTGTAAGCCGAGTTGAAAACTCATTAAAAAAAGTCGAAGGTATTCAAGATGCCAGCGTAAACCTCGCCACTGAAATAGCACAAATTGAGTTAGCAACAGATGTACAAGATCAACAAATCATTCAAGCCGTAAATAAAACAGGTTTTAACACTAAAAAATGGGCAACAATAAAATTAAAAATTTTAGGCATGACTTGTGCTGCATGTGTGAGCCGAGTTGAACGTTCTTTACTAAAAATACCAGGTGTATTAGCAGCACAAGTAAGTTTGGCAACTGAGATAGCAAGCATTGATCTACTTTATCAAGTTCCTGTTGATCAAGTTATTGAGCGTATTGAAAGATCAGGGTTTGAAGCTGTACTTGAACAACAAACGATCACAGCACTTCCAAATCGCGAACTAGAATCAAAAAAAATTCTCAAGCATTTTATTATCGCACTTGTACTCAGTTTACCTATATTTATCATTGAAATGGGGTCGCACCTCTTGCCTTCATTTCATCATTTTATAGGTACTTACATCAGTCAAAATCAGAGTTGGTTATTCCAATTTATTCTTGCGACTTTAGTTATTTTTATACCTGGACGGCATTTTTTCACACAAGGTATCAAGTCACTGATAAATTTACATCCTGACATGAATTCTTTGGTGAGTTTAGGATCAGGAGCTGCCTATTTATATTCTATTGTTGCTACGTTCTTTCCAAGTTTATTGCCACAACAGTCAGTACATGTCTATTACGAACCTGCAACACTCATTATTACATTTATTTTGTTAGGCAAATATCTAGAAGCACGAGCTAAAGGTCGAACTTCTGCAGCGATTCAACATCTGATTGGCTTACAACCTAAAACAGCGCGAGTTAGAGTATCTGACCTCCAGACTAAAGATATATCGATTGATAAAATTACAATCGGTATGCAGGTTGAAGTTCGGCCTGGTGAAAAAATTCCTGTAGATGGCGTGGTTATTTCAGGTGAAGGCTTTGTAGATGAGTCAATGATCAGTGGAGAATCTTTTCCAATCCACAAATTGATGGGTTCAGAAGTTGTTGGTGGAACCCTCAATCAAAATGGATTTCTTGTCATTGAAACCAAACATTCTTCTGAAAGTAGCATTTTATCTTCAATTATTCAGTTGGTTGAAAATTCTCAGATACAAAAGCTCCCCATACAATCTTTAGTCGATAAAGTCACCTTATGGTTTGTTCCAGTTATCCTCTTGATTTCGATGATTACTTTCATCGCGTGGCTGGTGATTGGACCTGAACCTAATCTCAGCTATGCGTTGATTAACGCCGTTTCTGTTTTGATTATTGCATGCCCTTGTGCGATGGGACTTGCAACCCCGATGTCGATAATGGTTGCGACGGGACGTGCTGCTGAACACGGAATTTTATTTAAAAATGCGACTTCACTTCAAAAACTTCGAGAAATTTCAACATTTGCATTTGATAAAACTGGAACATTAACAATAGGGCAACCTGCGATTAGTCATATCGAGATTTTCGCACCATTTACACATCAACAGGTTCTACAAACTGTTGCATCCGTTGAATATCATTCCGAGCACCCAATTGCTAAAGCGATTGTTCAATATGCATCCGATCATCATATAAAGATGATCGAAATTTCTGAGTTTAAGAGTATTTCAGGATTCGGCATTCAAGCACAATTGAATGGTCAGGATATTCAAATTGGATCTGTAGAATTTATTACTCGAGAAAATGCAAAGCTTTCTCATGCACTCTCTCACCATAAAAGATCACTAGATGAAGCTCAAACACCCATCGCGGTCTCCATCGATGGTGAGCTTGCGTCAATTATTTTAATCACGGATCAATTAAGACCTGAAACCTACGAGGTTATGGCTCAACTTAAAAAGAACGACAAGCACATTGCTTTGATTACTGGCGATCATCAAAATGCAGCGCAATATGTGGCTAATCAACTCAATATCAATGCAGTTTATGCACAGGTCAAACCACATGAAAAGTTAAACATCGTTGAGACCCTTCAAACGCGACATGGAAATGTTGCTTTTGTTGGTGATGGTATTAATGATGCTCCTGCACTTGCTCAAGCTCAAGTCGGTATTGCGATAGGTTCAGGTACAGATGTCGCCATTGAAACGGCTGACCTTATTTTAATGTCATCAAATTTGAATAACTTATCTAAAGCCATCAAATTAAGCGAAATGACCATTAGAAATATTCATCAAAATCTGTTCTGGGCTTTTCTATACAATATTTGTCTGATTCCGGTTGCTGCAGGTATCCTTTATCCATTGACTGGTATCCTGCTCTCACCTGTTTTAGCTGCAATCGCAATGGCACTTTCTTCGATATTTGTATTAGCGAATGCCTTAAGACTCAAAACATTGAAATTAAATTAGCAGCTTATAATAAAGGAAAGATTATGAATATTGGCGAATTAGCACGACGTTCAGGCTTAACTGCTAAAATGATTCGATATTACGAGAAAATCGATCTCATTTCTGTTCCGACCACAAGCACTAGCGGTTATCGTGTTTACACAGAGCAAGACCTTTCGACTTTAAGTTTTATTAAACATGCTAAAGATCTTGGCTTTTCGATCGTTCAAATCAAAAGTTTAGTTGAGCTTTGGAAAAATCCTGACAGAAAAAGTGCTGATGTGAAAAAAATTACAGATCAACATATCCACTTTTTGACAGAACAAATTCATTCGATGCAATCAATGATTTTAAAATTAAAGGCTGCGAGTCTGATGTGCTCTAATGATTCGAGTTCAAACTGCAGTATTCTGAATAAAATTGAACATATTCAATCGTGACAGTGATAAATGTTAACTAATGCAAGAGGTTATTATGAAATTATTTATTGAAAATATTAGTTGTTCGGGTTGTGCTAAAGGTGTCACTGCATCTGTACTGTCACTTGATCCTAATGCTACCGTTAATGTAGATGTTGCCAACAAAATTGCGGATATTCAAACAACATATGACTTTGAAAAAATCGCTGAAGTTTTGACTGAAGATGGTTTCCCTCCTGAATTAAAAGATTAAATTGACATAAAAAAGGCGAAACATTGTTTCGCCTTTTTTGATAAAACGCATACCTAAGTATGCATTTTATTATGAATTATTAAATAATTTGAATGTTTTGAAGTAGCTGCTCCAAAGTTAAATCCGTATTATTTTGTAGACCAATATTCAGTAATTCAGTCTTGTTGAATTGAGATCCATTTACCCCATCTCTATCTAAACTGATCACAGTATTGCCTTGAGAGTCTTTATCAATAAAAACAAAGTCTCCAATATTATTTTCATTAACAGCTTGGCCACTCAAGAGTTTAGAAACATCAATCTTATCTACCCCAACTTCGAAATCTGACCACGTATCAAAACCGTTTCCACCTGTTGCATCAGCTTGATCAAGTAGGTTGAAGATTAATGTATCAGTACCAGCTCCCATTTTAATTAAATCATCTGCTCCTGAGCTAATTATACTATTAGGACCTGTTTCACCTAACACATCAGTTGTATACTGAAAATTAATGTCTTTACTTTGAGAGTCACCATTAAAATTTACCACCGTAATTTCAAATGAATCACCAGATAAATTATTTTCTTTAGGTGTATAAATATATTCACCAGTATTTTTTACAACCAATGTACCATTCTCAGTAGTAATAACTATATCTTCATCATTAAAGAATGTTTTTGTCGTTGCTTTAATATAATTCGCTGACTCACCTGAATATTTTACAGAAATAGAGCTTGTTAAGAGTAAGTCATTTTCGGCTAACAGCTTACCAGAAATATTTAATGGATTTAAATTGGCATCTGTATTTGCTTTATATACATACTCGTTAGAAACAACACTATACTTAGGTGATCCTGATAATAAGATGGGTTCCCAAACGCTGTTATTTAAACTTAATTCGACTGTATATATACCGTTAGATAATGGAGCTGGAATAGTAATTGAAGTAGTCGTCGAGTTTGACGCATCCGCAATACCAGTTGCTACTACATTTCCTGATGAATCTTTAACGGTATATGTAATTCTCGTGTTATCAGCATCTTTAATTGATAAAGTCGTACCAATATGTAATGTAACATTTTGAGTGACCTGAGGACTAAATAGTTGAATATCTTTATCGTCATTTATTGACTTGACTTCAAAAGTGAAAGAATCATCCGAGCCTGTAAGAAGTTCAGAAATTGATACCCCTGATTTTTCAATTACGGTTGAAGTTACTTCAACATTATTAGTTTCAGTTTCTGTATTTAATCTAGTGTAAACATCAAGCTCAATATTTAAAGTAGAACTTTTTACAACATTCCCAACTTTATAATGATACGAGAAAGTTTCAACCGAACCAAACGGAACTTTAGAATCAGTTAACTTATATGTATATGAACCATCTTTAGCAACAGTCAAAGTACCATGTTTACCGACAATCTCTATCATGCCCAAAGAAAAATCATCCGTGATATTAGTAGGTTTGACTCCATTAACACTAATAACTTCAGCATTTAAATCATCACTTGCAAATAGGTTGTCAGATATTGATTGGTCTTTCTTCACAACAGTAAAATCGTAATCTTTTTCTTCAGAAGTTCTAAGGACTACTGTAGGGCCAACAGCAAGACCTTTGCTATCGATCAAAGGAACAATTTTATATTTTCCTTCATCAAATTTAAGGTCTAGTTGGTCGCCGCCTGTAACTCCACTGTCAAATTCTGTTGAATTACCCATAAAAAATGAGAACCAGTCTTCAATATGATCATACACTTCCCAAGACTGAGTATTCTCATTATATTTATAGATCGCCAGTTCTACATCTACCCAACCTACTGTAACACCACCTCCAGCAGCATCTAACTTGAAGGTTTTTAACTTGCCTTTTTCAACTGTGAATTCAAGACCATTTTGAATTGTAGCGACATCTACATCAGCAATTCCCAAATTAGCTCCAATTATAGTTCCACTAGTAGTTTGTCTAGGCTCTACAATGTCTTCTATTTTAGGTTCTAGTTCCAAATTGAAAATTTGATCAATATCAAATTTGTCTTTATTTGAAGTTGCTACATCGATAATTAGTTTTGCTGAATCAGTCTGACCTGTTAATGCATGTTTAATTTCATACAAAAATTCAATTTTGTCACCTATATTAATATTTTCAGCATTGGTCAATACAAACTTATAACTGCCAGATGAATTTATATATAAAACTCCTTCAGGTACTTCAATGACGGTTTCACCATTCGGATTAATGTCAATGCCATTAACAGTAGTGAGTTTTGTATACTCATCTATATAGTCTTGGCCTGAGCTTTCTGAAGTACTATCATCATTGTTGATATCAGTAAGAATATTTCCACTAATTTCACGCTGCACACTATCAATTTGATTTAATTCGAACGCTTCTACACTTGAAATTTCAAGTGTAGCTCCACCTACATTTACGCCTCCAGCATTTTCAAGGAATAAATAATACTTTCCACTCTCATTTAAAGTGATAGTGTCCTGTTTAGATTTAGTAAGTAGAGCAGTGTTTAACCAGTTATTATCACGATAAACAACTTCATAACCGTTCTGAGTTTCTTTAACAACAACTAGATTATAAGCACCTCCAACAATCAATCCACCAGAAACACCAGATAGGTTTATATTGGCTAAATATCCTGACTTAATATCCAGAATTACTGAACTATCCTGAATTATTTTACTCTGATTGTTTTCAGTTGGAATAATAGCTCCAATATCAGCACCGTTTGAAAGTCCTATCGTAATTCCACCATAAGTCTTAGATGGTTCGATTACATCTACAACGGATTGATCAATATCAGAGTTTTTCTTAGGAATTGCGATTAATGAAACATTATTATCAACCGCCAGTATTTGAATGACATTCTCTTCTGGCACAGTTGTATCTAAAGCGTCTAAACGCTTATCTAAGCTATCTTTAGTCGCTGATTCAGGCAGTGCATCTACTAATTCTTGTGCTGTGTCTTTTAGCGTGTCTAACTG
>NZ_JBWYIY010000025.1:0-21285 GCF_056779975.1 Acinetobacter sp. ANC_7511 | reverse complement strand
TGGCAGATGGTCAGTTTATGCAAGCCGCGATTGCGGGTAGTCAACTTGTTGAGATTAATGCTTCGCACATTTCGAATGTTGAACAACCACAAGCGTTTAACCAGGCTGTGGCTGAATTTATTCAGGCTTAAGTTCGGAACAACTCAAGCCTGAACTCAGCAAACATCACTTGTCAGGGGTGACTCATCTTGACGCTTTGCCAGATTGCTCCACCAGTCTGGCTTTTTTTTTCACAGTAATTAGACCATGAACAACGACAATTAAATATCAGTCTCGTGATTCCTTAAAACGGCGATAGTTATGTCATAAGTGATTGAAACGATGTCACTCATCATTCTCAAAGATTCAGATGATTCTTCTAATTTGATCTTAAATCAATTATTTAAGTAAATTTTTAAAGCGTTGGTTTAGAAGCTAAAATCCGCTTAATTGTGCCTATATCATAGTTTCTATTATCCAATTATGATCAACAACGATTAGTCGTTAGTATTTAAATTAAAAACCCATCACCTAGATGATGGGTTAATTGTTGATGTCTAAAGATTTAGATTAATACGCCCACTGGATGAGCAATCGAAATAGACCAGCAATCAATAATAGACTTAAAAAACCACCGAGCCATAAAACAATAAACCACCCTGCTTGATTCAGTTTCATTATCATTCTCCTCAGTGATAACCTTCGTCACCAACACGGACCTTGTCTCTAAATACCCAATAAGATAAAGCGGTATAAAACAATATAATTGGGATTAGAATGAGTGCACCAATGAGAGCAAATAATTGACTACTTTGAGGTGCAGCAGCTTGCCAAATCGTTACACTTGGCGGAATGATATTAGGCCATAAACTAATTAAGAAGCCCGTATACGCAAGAAATACCAAAGCCAATGTACAGATGAAAGGCGCAAACTCCTGACGACGTTTACAAGCTCTGAGCGCAAGGAAAGTAAAAATCAATACCAGTATTGGTACGGGGCTGAAATACCACATTTGTGGTTGGCTAAACCAACGCTGTGCAATATCGTCATGTACAAGGGGGGTATAAATACTGACAGCGCCAAATATTAGAAATAACGCGATCATAAGCTTCGGCATCAGACGGTACATATGATCTTGTACACGCTCATCCGTTTTAAAAATTAACCATCCACAACCGAGTGTCGCGTATAACACAACAACGCCTAAACCTGTAAAGAGTGAAAATGGAGTGAGCCAATCCAGACCACCACCCGTGAACACACCATTGGTCGTCTGAATTCCTTGAATATAAGCGCCTAAAATCACACCTTGTAAAAATGAAGCTAAAATTGAACCCCAAATAAATGCTTGGTCCCAAAGTGCCTTAGTCCGATTAGCCTTAAAACGAAACTCAAAAGCGACTCCACGAAATATAAGCGCGATCACCATTAAGGTGATGGGCATATATAATGCAGACAACACAGTCGAATAGACCAGTGGAAAAGCGGCAAATAAACCAGCTCCACCAAGTACCATCCAAGTCTCATTGCCATCCCATACGGGTGCTACAGTATTCATCATGACATCACGCTCTTGGCGATCTTTTACAAATGGAAATAAAATACCAATTCCCAAATCAAAACCATCAAGAACGACATAAATCAAGACACCTAGTGCGATGATCACAATCCAAATCAATGATAAATCAATCATTTCAAATTCTCCTGATCATTCACCCTGTTTGATGCTTCAAGTTGTTGTTCATTATCAATGGTACTCATCGGGCGTTTAGACGCTCGGATCACTTCGCCATCTGAATGTGGTGTTAAATAAATAAATTCTGGTCCTTTTACCATCGTTTTCAACATATAAAAGATACCGATACCAAATACGATGCAGTACACCACAACAAAAATAATTAGCGTAAGTCCAACCTGTTCCGCAGAGACAGGAGATAACGCATCTTTCGTACGCATTACGCCATAGATAATCCAAGGTTGACGTCCCACCTCTGTGGTAAACCAGCCTGCCAATAATGCAATAAAACCTGAAGGCCCCATCCACAAAGCAAACTTGTGCAACCATTTAGAATCATAGAAGTTGCCAGTCTTACGTAGCCATAGACCAAATACAGCCAGTAAGATCATGAGCATGCCCATACCCACCATGATTCGGAAACTCCAAAAAACGATGGTTGAATTAGGTCGATCCTCAGGAGCGAATTCTTTTAAGCCTTTAACCTCACCATTAAGAGTATGTGTCATGATCAGGCTACCCAGATTTGGAATACCAATCGCATATTTAGTTTCTTCAGCTTCCATATCTGGAATACCAAATAGATACAACGGCATACCATGATCTTTATTGGTTTCCCAATGACCTTCGATTGCAGCTAATTTAGCAGGCTGATGTTCTAAGGTATTCAATCCATGTAAATCACCCACGAACATCTGTAGTGGAGCTAAAGCAAGGATCATCCACATTGCCATCGAGAATGACTTTTTAACTAACGCATCACGGCGTCCTTTGAGTAGATGCCATGCAGCAGTTGCGGCAACCAATAAGCCTGAAACCAAGAAAGCGGCCAGTGCCATATGGGCTAATCGATAAGGAAAGGATGGGTTAAAGACAATCGCGAACCAATCTTGGGGAACGATTATTCCATTTTCAAATGCAAAGCCTTGAGGTGTTTGCATCCAGCTATTAGATGACAGAATCCAAAACATGGATATACATGTTCCTATTGCCACCATTAAGGTTGCAAAAAAATGCGTCTTTGGTCCAACTCGCCCCCAGCCAAACAACATGATACCGAGGAAACCAGCTTCTAAGAAAAACGCACTGAGCACTTCATAAGTTAGCAATGGTCCGGTGACACTACCAGCTATACGTGAAAATTCACTCCAGTTGGTTCCAAACTGATAGCTCATCACCACGCCTGAAACGACACCCATACCAAATGAAAGTGCGAATATTTTTATCCAAAATTTAAACAGATCTCGATAAACAGGATCATTCGTTTTAAGCCAACGCCATTCGAGCACAGCCAAAAAACTTGCCAATCCAATCGAAATTGCTGGAAAGATAATGTGAAATGAAACAGTGAATGCGAATTGAATACGCGCCAATTCGAGCGCTGTTAGTCCTAGATCCATGACGTCACCTTATCGTTGAGTTTTGTGGTGAATGTTGTTCTTCACTGAGTTTAAAACTACAGTTAGAATTACATTGTAGATGTCATGTATCACTCCGATAACACGCGATTTTAAATACACTTTTTTGAGGATGAGTGAATACCGTCTGTTGGCTACAGACTGTTTAAAGATTTTTTTCATAATATTGAACTCTACATAAATTGATTAAGATCAAAATGATCCAAGGTTTAAATCAATTAGAGTCCAAAAGGTGGCGCTCGGCCTTGAGGCAGAAGATAGAGCTTCTGTAGAGAAAAATAAACGTGCCAAAAAGAATTGCGGTAGAAACTCAGCTTAACTTGTAAGCGATCAAAAATTTCTTTTACACCAAAATCGAATGGTAAGACGAGGTCTCCATACACAGTGCAATATTGGCATTGGTGAGTAATTTGATTATGGTCGTGATGATGTTCGTTTTCACTTAAATGGTGGACGAGATCGTGATAAGTCTCATGAACATGCTGATGGCGTTCTGGAGAAAGTAAATTATGCATAATAGACATGCATACCGGAGCGATATGAAATTTCTCCGGTAAGATCGGTTGTAAATAAACCGCTAGTTGTAATAACACCGTTGCAAATGCAATGATGAGTCCACTAGATCTTAGCAAAATTTCCTCTCAACTCTTATCGATAAAGAGTGTTTAGAAACATAGAAAAAATCAAGTTAATAACCGACTAGGCTGATCAACTTTCATACTTAACTATACGCCTATTTAACTTGTTTTTAAAGCCTTTTTCAATTTTATACATAACATGTATTTATAATATTTATAAAAATAAAAGTAGCTAAACTTTAAGATTTAAAAAAAATTTAAAGGGATTTTCAAATAAGACACTCCATTGTGTTCAGTGGGCGGAAATTTGCCACCATTTATATTAATTTGAATGGCTGGTAAAATGAGCTTTGGCATCCCCAATGTTGCGTCACGGCTATTGCGCATTTCCACAAAATCATTCTTTTTTGAATCAATTCGAATGTGTATATTCGATGCTTTTTGCGTTCCTATATCCGTTTGACACATATATTGGTGTCGATTTTCTGGTAAATAATCGTGACATAGATATACACGCATATGATCAGGCAGTTGATAAAGCTTCTGAACTGAATCAAATAATTCTGCTGCACTGCCCCGTGGAAAATCACAACGTGCTGTACCATAGTCTGGCATAAATATAGTATCACCCACGAAAACTGAATCACCTATCACATAACTAAGACAAGCAGGTGTATGACCAGGCGTTGGAATATTGTAGGCTTCAATTTCTCCAATTTTAAAACACTCATGATCTTTAAATAAATAATCGAATGGTTGCTGTGCGTTTATTGCCTTAATATCCAATTGATAAATTGAGCCAAATGTTTCTTGTACAATTCCAATATGATGACTCATGGCAGTTTTGCCACCTAGCTTTGATTTTAAATATTGCGCAGCGGTCAAATGATCAGCATGCACATGTGTTTCTAAAATCCACTCAACCTTGTAATGCTGTTCATGTATGTATTGAATAATCTGGTCAGCATGTTCCGTCGTTGTTGTCGCAGAAGCAGCATCAAAATCTAAAACACTATCGATAATGGCACAACTTAATGTCACAGGATCAGCCACGACATAACTAAATGTATTGGTATTTTGATCAAAAAAATCTTTAATTAGCGGCTTGATTTGATCTTGAGTGGCGTCTTTCATCACTAGTTTCATAACTATGCCCCCATCCATTTACGGTGAATTAAAACTCCTATCAACATCGCAATCACAAAATAGAGTGATTGATAATGCCCTAAACCAATCAATGTTAATCCTGGTGCTGGACAGATGCCTGCGATGCCCCAGCCTATCCCAAACAAGCTAGCACCTATAATGAGCTTGTTATCAAGCTGATTGCTCTTTGGTAGATCAATAGTCTCATTGAATAGAGTTAAAGGTTTTTCACTTCTGGTTACGATCTGAAAGGGTTTGAATGCCACGACAATGGCACCCATCATGACAAATGCCAAACTTGCATCCCACTCACCGAATAAATCAAGAAAATTAAGAACTTTTTCAGGGTTCGACATTCCAGATAACATGAGCCCCACGGAAAAAAGTGAACCAAACAAAAAAGCAAAAAGGTTTTTCATTTAGAATGCTCCTGTGACATGTCGAATTAAATAAACCGTTATAAAGCCTGTCAGCATAAAACTTAGTGTTGCCACAATAGATCTTTTGGACAATCTACTTAAACCACAAATGCCATGCCCACTTGTACAGCCAGAACCTAAACGTGTTCCAAATCCAACTAAAATACCTGCCACGATCATCATGAATGGACTTGCTTCGAGTTCAATTTCAGGCTGAACCCAAATACCATAGATCAACGGTGTGATGATGAGACCCATTAAAAACAACAATGCTGGTGTTTTGAAAACTGTATGCGGATTTAGTACTTGACCGATTAAACCACTAATCCCTGCTATTCGACCATTCACATATAAGTATCCAACCACAGATAAACCGAGTAGTGCTCCACCTAAAAAAGCAATCACAAAATCATGCATAACAATTTACTTATTTACAATATATTTTTTTATATTATATAATTTTGAAAAATAATCAAGATGCTTTAACATACGCATCCTTGTTTCAAAGGAACATCCAATGCAATCTGATGTTGAATTTAATCAAATGGATTTTTCACAAGTTGATCAAGTCAGCGATCGACTTAAAGTCCTGTCGAATCCTGATCGCTTAAAGATACTTTGTATTTTAGTAGATGGTGAATTGAACGTTCAGAAAATTGAGAATCGAACTCAAATCTTTCAACCCACGCTTTCACAACAGTTAACCGTATTACGTAAAGCTGAAATGGTGGTGACTCGTCGTGAAGGTAAACAAATTTTTTATCAAGTGAGTGATCCTAAAGTCCTCACCATTATACAAACGCTTTATCACTTATATTGCGATCCTACTTCATAATCTTGCAATTCTTTCAGTTGTGGATATGAGACTCAAATACGATCATATTCTCCATGCAAATGACCATGTATTAAATTTTAAAGTTTTGTATTCAAGAGTACTAAAGTCCAAAAAATTCTGTTTTTCAAAAACTTCTTGCAAGTCTTTTGCCATTCCTTGCATAGACTTGAGCTCTCCTTGTTGATTTTTCCATACCATAGCTGGCGTGGAAAAAAATCCATATTTATCCATGAGTGACTCGTTATAGTCGATTTTTTCATGTAATGATTTTGATATATTTTGCGTAACAACTAATCGCTCTTTACCTTTCTTTTTATTGTAGTCATTAAATACTTTAGCAGCATCACTTTAGTTAAGTATGGTGGCAATTTGCCCTCGACTTTCTTCTCGAATCACACCAACTTGTATATGTCGAAGTTGAACTTTTCCCGAGTTTACCCATGGTCGTGCAGCTTCCCAAAATTGATGGCAATATGGGCAGTTAGGATCTGAAAATACATAAACAACGCGTGCTGCTGTATTTTCACCTTCTTGCATCCAAGTCGACTTTTCAATGCTCTTCCATACATCATCTAATACGGCGTCTTTGACATGTGTATTTAATGCTTCAATAGAAATATTTTCACCTTGAGCATTATATAAATCACCCATAATGTAATATTTCTGATCATTAGAAATAAAAACCGTACCTGGATGTTGGTTCATATGCCCTGCCCAGCCAGTCATACATGCTGGTGCTGGAATTTCTTTTACAAACTCAAAGCCCTCTGCTGAAATCTGTTTTTTTAAATCTGCATAACTGACGCTACTTATTAAAAATACGCTAGACAACAATATTAATTTATTTATATCTTTCATATCCTTTAGCTCTACTCAGCTGTCATTTTAATTAAATATTCTTGCAATTTTGCAGCGCTTAACTCACCCATATGTCTTTCCACCAATTTGCCTTTTTCATCGTAAAACAATGTAGTTGGCAAGCCAAAACTATTGCTCTGCTTGGGCATTTCCCCATTTACATCAAGTCTGACATTTTTAAAGTTGGAGCTGTGTTTTTGTAAATAGTTTTGAACCGTTGTGATATCTTCACCTTGATTGAGCATCACAAAATGAATATTGGGATGAGCCTTTTGTGCTTGAAAAAGTATTGGCATCTCTCTATGACATGGCGGGCACCAACTCGCCCACAAATTTACGACTGTAGGCTGACCCAAAAAATCTGTGAAATACCCTCCATTCTTATTTTCACTATGATCAGTTGGGAGTATCTGAAAACTTAGATCAGGATAAAAACTTTCAACCTTGTATTGAGTTTTTATCATTACGCCAATCGCTACCCAAAATAAAAACACCCCAACTAAAATGATCTTCATTTTTGTTCGTAAGCTTCGATTGAGAATGATATAGCTTAGCCCACCGAAGAATAATCCACTCCATAAGCTAAATCCTTTATCTTGGATTTTGAGTATATCTAAAGGATTTGCAATATAAGTCTCCCAATAGAACATAACAAAGATGACTCTAGCGGCAACTGCTCCAATAATGATGCTTGTCCACACTGAATCTTTACTGATTTTGACTTGGGTATCTGTCCATTTATAGTGATGACCTAAAACATTGATCAGGATACTGATGAACAGTATCCCACTGAATAGAATCAATAAAACCCATGGAAACATGAGTGATCCAAGTTGAATCCCATCAAATGAAATTATTACTGAACCATCCCGACAGATTGTTCCTGCAATCGATTTAATAACTGTGTTGCAGTAAAAGTTCCAGTCAAGCGCAGATCACGTATTTCATCATGTTGCGTATTTAAAAAAATAAATGTTGGCGGACCTAAAATTTGCCATTTTTTTAACAGTTCATCTTGGCTTGGTTCAAAATGAGTGAGATCTAATTTAATTAAAACCAACTCATTGAGTTTGGCTTGAACATCTTCACGCGGAAGTACCTCTTTTTCTATCGGTTGACATGCAACACACCAATCTGCGTAAACATCAATTACTACGGCTTTACCTTGATTTGCTTTAAAAACATTTGAAAGCTGCGCGGCAGAGTTGACTTTATGCCATGTATGTAACGTTTTGGCCTGCGTTACAAGGGAGTGCGTATACCCTTGCTGCACATAATTCACTCCTAAAAACATCATGCCAAGACTGAGTAATATGATGATGCTTTTAACCACTATTTTTTCGACATAAGGTCGCATTTTCAAGAGTAAATATACAGCGAATCCAAGAAGTAAAAGACCCATCAGAATTTGATAAATACTGGTTGGAATAAGTGGCCGTACAAAATAAATGGCCACAAGCAACATCACGAAACCAAAACAGACCTTGAGTCGATCCATCCATACCCCAGGTTTAGGTAAAAAATGCGTCCCGAAAACTGCCGCAATAAAAAGCGGCAAACCAATCCCAATGCCCAAAACAAAAAGATAAGTCGCCCCTAATAAAGGTTGGTTCATCTGCGAGACAAATATCAATGCTCCAGCCAACGGAGCACTCATGCAGGGTCCAACTATCAGTGCAGAAATCATCCCCATGAGTCCTGCACCGATCAATGTTCCGCCTTTTTGTTTTTGTTGCCAAAGATCTAAGCGTTGTAACATTCCTTGAGGTAAAGAGATTTGAAATGCACCAAAAAGATTAAGGGCAAAAATAATAAACAGGAGACTAAAAATACTGATGAAGATCGGACTTTGAAACCAACGCTGAAAACTATAGCCCAGTTGAGAAACAACGAATCCCATTAACGCATAAACGATAGCCATCCCTGTGACAAAAATAAAAGCTATTATCGCGGCACGATAACCTCTGTGATTTTGCACAAGAATGCCTGATAAAATCGGAATTAAGGGCAATGAACAAGGCAAGAATGCCAACAATATTCCAAGTCCTAAAAACACCAATAAATTAAGCCATACACTTTGTTGAGAGAGCAAATTTAAAAAAAATTGATCGTTGTTCCATACACCCGAAAAACTGGCTGGCCTATTCATATTTTCTTTAGATAAATTTGCATCTAGCGTGGATTGATCCTCACTGATTAAATTATTTTCCCCAAATTCGGTTTTATCTCGCTCAAGCGCAGTAGCGTTAAAATTTTTACGATCTGCGACTGTATTGTTATCCTTTGAAATGAGTTGTGTTTCTGTTTTTGGTGAAGCATTTTCTTGTGCATCTCGAGTATTTACAACTCCATTAGATGCCGCTGAAATTTCTTTGAGATTTAAAACTTTCTTAGCTTGTGTAGTTTGCTGCGCTGGGAATAAACCTGTGCTGTCAGTTGTTATCGTTGTTCTTTGAATCGGATAACATAAACCACTTTCAGCACATCCTTGCCATTGAATCTTAAATTCTTGATTTGGTTTGACTGGAATATTGCTGATTACATCCTGATAATGCACTTGGGTCATACCAAAGTTTGGATCATCTTTCTCATTTGGGCGTGGTAGAGATAACTTTACAGGACCTTGAATGTCTGAAACTTTGATTTGATCATGATAGAGATAGTAACCATCTGCGATCTTCCATTTTAGTTCAGCTTGATGATGACTGACTGATACTGCCTCAAATTGAAATGCTTGATCTGGTGGTAGAAAATCTGCAAATGCAAAACTACTCACCAAAGAACCAAGCAATAAACTATCCTTAAACCACTTATTCATATTGACTGTATCAGTTCCTGTCTAGTCGTTCAAAGTTCAAAGAATGAATTAAGAAAGCGTGATAAAACAAATGCCGCTTCAACGCCAATCGTCACTCGAGATCGCTCATACATTTGTACTCGCCCTAACATGAACTTTATATCGCAAAAAATCTCATTATTCCGTTGGAATTCTTTAAATATTTCTGTTGATCACCTTGGCACAGCGTTTGTGATTGAGACTTGACTCGAACCACCAAAGAAACCCTCATTTGATTCACCGAGTACTCAACATCAAGATTAATCATTCTTTCAAAATACGATGCGATTGAATGACGAGTACTGAAAACTCAAGTTCAGGTTAAACATCTTTGAAATTGAACAAATTGACTGAAGACAAAATAAGTTTAGATGAATTTATTTTAAAGTGTTCTGTTGTATCGATTGGCTAGGATAAGCAGCATGCGCATATTAATGATGCTCAGACCTTGTCAAAAATCAAACAGGCCTTATAACACTGTGATCAAAAAAATTCGTGGTTAAAAAATCATATAATCAGTCCACCCAAATTTATTTAAAATACCCAACAATAATATGTGTGAATTAAATCACAAAATACACCTAATCAACATGTAAGAACAACTTCACAATATAAGAATTAATTTTTAATAACCTTGAATGAAATTCCAAAATATTTCGTTATGAGTTATTTATCAATATTCAACTAAAATAGTGAGAATTTATTCTCATATTAAATTAAATTCAAAAACAGAATCACACTTAAATATTTAAAAAAACAATAATAAAACATAAATTACTGATTTATATATACTATTAATTTTAATAAATATTAATCTAATCACAAATAATATAATAAAAATATAATAAAATACAAAATATATATAAATAAAATAATTTATCTAAATAATAAAATAACAAATAAAAAAATATTATTGTGACTCAAATCTCATTATAACCACCATGATATTAATTCGTTCAAATTAATAATTAAAATAATGTTTGTTTAATTAATCTAAATATTGAACAATAATTAAACACGAAATCTAGCTATTAAAAATCAAGCTAGATCTCAAATAATATCCCATCATTAAGGTGTAATTATGAAATCCTTCGCGTTTGGTATTATAAGTTCAATTGCATTAATCTCGACTGGCTGTGTTTCAACCACATCATTAGGCACTGTAGCTTCCGAACGCAAACAACTCATGATTATTCCGGAATCAGCTTGGAATAAAATTTCAAACCGTAGCTATAATAAATTTGAAAAGAAAGCGAAAACTAAGTCTTTATATCTTGAAGATCCACGCTTAAATCAAATTTTGGCACGTTTAATCCCACATGCTAATCAATATTTACGTGAAGGTCGTCAACCAATTCAATGGCGAATTAACGGTGTGCTCAGCAGCAAACCGAATGCCCAATCCTTTCAAAGTGGGCAAATTGTAGTTAATTCGGCTGTATATATGTTTGAAAACTTATCTGATGACGAGTTAGCCACCCTAATTGCGCATGAAATGGCACACATTATCCGTAATCATAGTCGTGAAAAGGCTTCTCGTTTCGCAGCAATGAATTTGGGTCTGATGGGTGCAACCATGGGAACTGGGGCTGCCATCGGGCTTGCAAGTGGTTTATCTGGTAATCAAACCAATATGTCTCATCGCCGTCATCTAGAAGAAGAAGCTGATTTGATTGGTTTAGATTTGATGGTGAGAGCGGGCTACAATCACAATGCAGCACTCTCATTTTGGGATAAATTCGAAGCAAATCTCAACAAACGTAAAATAAATAAAGATCAATCAACTTTGTTTGCAAGTCATCCGAGCAATGACCAACGTAAAGCATTCTTAACTGAACAAGTCATGCAGATCGAGATGTATCAAAAGGATGTCAACCTTACTGCATTACGATAATTTGGTATAAATAATAAAGCCCAACGCTATGTTGGGCTTTCTCATTTATGGTTCAACAAATAAATCGACCATCAATTCCTCATCTGATGGCTCAACTCGATATTTTTCGAAATCAGTTTCACCTTTCTCTCTTAATATCTCTTCATCGATCATCATACGACCCGTGATCGAACGTTTCTCACTCGTCAAGATTGCATAGGCTGCTTCAGCCATGATTGCCGGTATCCGAGCCTTGCTAAATAACTCACGTCCACCGAGAGAAAACTCAATCGCTGCAGTTGCAATAATGGTTCTAGGCCACAAGGCATTAACACTTATCCCATAACGTTCGAATTCTTGATTCATTCCCATGGTCAACATACTCATGCCATATTTACTGATGGTGTAAGGAGAATGAACCGCAAACCACGATTCTTTTAAATTTAAAGGTGGAGAGAGACTAAGAATGTGTGGATTTTGACTTTGTTTTAAATAAGGCAAGGCAGCTTGACTACAGACCATAACGGCTCGAGTATTAACTTGATACATAAGATCAAAACGATTTGGATCAAGCGTTTCAACCCCACTCAAATTAATCGCACCAGCGTTATTAATGAGGACATCTATACCACCAAAATGTTCAGCAGCCTGTTTCATTGCGGCTGCGACAGCATCTTGATCTCGTACATCAAGTTGGATCGCTAATGCTCTCCCACCAGCTGCTTCTATTTCTTTTGCAACAGAATGAATCGTACCACTGAGTTTCGAATGTTCAGTGCTCGTTTTTGCAGCAACCACAATATTTGCACCATCTTTTGCAGCTTTAAGTGCAATCTCACGACCGATACCTCTGCTTGCACCTGTAATGAACAGTGTTTTTCCTTGTAGTGACATAATCCCTCTGTGTTATTTTGTTTTTGAGTTTTCAATGTACAAAAAAAAAGCACTTATGCAAAATTTCTTTATGAACCTCTAAGTCGTAGAAGCATACATTTTGCAATTACAAAATTAGAATTATTTTGATAGCATGCTGAAAAATATAAATAACATTCTGTTTTTATTAATTTTTCAAAAACCAACTATAGTTGCATTTTGTTCCAAAAAATCAACTTTGATTTTCAATCTTAATTTGTGTGAATTTAAAAAAGTGAAAATCGCGCTCATACGCCTATTATTATTCTGAGATAAAAAAAAGCCCAAGGAGGAGTACAATCTTTGGGCTTAGTAAACTGAATATTTACATTAAAATAATATACCTAATTGATATAAAATAGAAAGCACTAATTTATTTTTTTTATATTATTTTAAAAATATTTTTATAATCAACAATATAATTAGATTAACAAGTATAATTTTCTAGGATTTAATCTTGTCTATCTCGTATCAACTGCGTTGATGCAATATTTTCGTAAATCGTTTGCTGCAATTGATCTCTGAATTCAATCAAATCCTGTTCTGTTTTGATATTTGAGATTGATTGTCGTGGTAAAAACTTGAAATAGAATGGGACTCTTTTAGGAATAATATTTTTGGGTATTGAAGGCAAGACATCACCTTGACGGAGTAATTTGCCAATTTTAGGTACAGCTAAAAGCTTTTTAAACCACTTTTTTTCAAGCAAATAATTGGCATCAAGTGCCAAATCGAATACTTCATCACCACCTACAGCTACAAAAGGTGCAATGTCGTAGTCAAATTCTTGAGCTAACTTTAAGAATCCGTAGCGCTCTTTCCATATGAGTTGATATTCTTCCCCTTTGCGCTTTACTACCTCACGTCCACCACCTGGAAACACTAGGATAGAGTATCCTTGTTGCATTGCATCTCTGGCGTATTCTCTTAGACCCTCAATTGCACCCATTTTATGAACCATATCTTTCCAATACGGTATTTTGAAATGAATGTGATCACCTAAACTCACAATTTTAATTTTGTGCTCTGTATATAGATAATCAATCAAAATTGGCGTATCAAATACGCCATAAATTGTATGATTACCCACATACATGGCAGGTCGATCAGCATTGAGATGTTCAACACCAAGAAAGGTCGGTTTAAAATAAAAACGTTGCAACAAACTACCATATCGGATCATTTTAGAATGGTGTTGGATTTGCAATGTTTTATTTTCCATTGAACATCTCTTTATCTAATTAAGCTACTCGCTTCTGAACCAGTATCGAACCAACAGAATAACCCGCACCAAATGAACATAATACGCCGTATTCACCATCATTCACTTGATCAGCAGTTCGATGTAACGCAATGATGACACCAGCTGAAGAAGTGTTTGCAAACTCGTCTAAAATGATTGGAACTAAGTCCGGATCTGCTTCAGCAGCAGCTTTACCCACAACCAGCTTTAAAATTAACTCGTTCATGCTGGCATTGGCTTGATGTAACCAGAAACGTTTAACATTCGTCGGTTCTATTTGGTTTTTCTCAAGTTGCTTTGTAATCATTTTCGCAACCAATGGACATACTTCTTTAAACACTTTACGACCATCTTGACGGAAGCGTTTATCATCCGCGTTGGTTGTTTCACTTGGATTCAAGAAACCAAAATTATTACGAATGTTATTAGAGAATTGCGTAAACAATTGCGTATCTAAAATTTCGAATCCAGTTTTAGAATCTGTATCTTCAATAATTGAAGCTGTCGCTACATCACCAAAAATGAAATGACAATCACGTGAACGATAATCTGTATGACCTGATGTGATTTCCACATTGACCAAGAGCACACGACGAGCACCAGACTTGATCGCATCATAAGCTTGTTTTAAGCCAAATGTTGCAGCAGAACAAGCAACATTCATATCATAAGCATAACCTTGAATGCCTAATGCAGTTTGAATTTCAATAGAAACCGCAGGATATGCACGTTGCATATTTGAACAAGCCAATATTACAACATCAATGTCTTCAGCAGTTACACCGGCATTTTCCATTGCTTGTTTTGAAGCGATCACACCCCACTCAGCTTGAAGTGAAATTTCATCATCTGATCGTTCTGCTAAGTTTGGACGTAAACGATTAGGATCTAATACGCCTTCCTTCTCTACAACATAACGTGCTTTAACACCTGAAGCCTTCTCAATAAATTCTGCACTTGAACCACGGCGTGCTTCGATTTCGCCCGCAGCAATTTTTTCAGCATTCTCTTGATTAAACTTTTCTACATAAGCATTTAAACTTTCAACCAATTCTTCATTGGTGATGACATGTTCAGGATGGAATAAGCCAGTGCCTGTAATACGAATGCCCATGCAAAACTCCTTTTTTGAGTAACTCAATATTTCAAATTAGAGCTATATTAACTGATTCCGAGACGTTCCCATACTTTTTGAATACGGTTTGGCGAAATTGGCATCTTGGTTTTCATCGGTTGAGAGAATAATGAGATTCTCAGTTCTTCAACCATAAAATATAACTCTTTCAATTTCTGATCATTTTTATATTTAAATAATTTATCCATCCAAGGATCGACTTGAGCAATCGCATCATCATCTCGTTTGAGATTATGAGGCAAACGATCAATCCTGATCAATAAAGCTTTAAGATAGCGTGGAAATTCAATCCACACGTCTACAGATTTACTATAAGCAAAATCCGCTAAACTCATTAGATCAAGTTGATCTTCAATATCATCGATATTTTTACCAAATACATTGGCATCAATCATCATCAACTCGCGTCGAATTTGTTGCCATTGTACATAAATGTCATTAAAGGCAGCCAAGACCTTTTGACCATGCGTCAAGAAAGACTGCTTAACAGCTTGTAAAATGGTTTGGAAATCTTGCGCATCTACAGGCTCTTTCTCTAAAGCCATTTGCAATGTTGCGTAAACTAACATTTGTTCTAACTGAGCTTTATCACCCAAAGGGGAATAGGCTAATGCGAGTGGTTTAGAGATTTGTTTTTTAAGCTGTCGAATCAAATCACCTAGCTGCATATGAATCAGGCGAATAATACCAGCACGATGATGGCGTATTGCTTCGTGCTGATCATTAAACGTTTGAATGACAACACCTGACTCATCCTTTTGCTCAAGCTTAGAAAATTCCTTGCTTGGTACAAGTGCTTGATATTGTTTGACGACGACACCTGTGACTTTTTGCGATGCTTCAAACACAAAATGCTCAGGGAAAGTTTGATACTCACCTTTTAACTGCTTGACTGGACTATGCGTTTCAGTACGACAGCGTGCTTTTAATTCAGATAAATCGCGACCTTGCTCAATCACTCGTCCTTTTTCATCGATGACTTTAATGAGCGGTAAAAGATATTGTTCAATTCGATCTACATTAAAATCTTTTTCAGTGATCTGTTCGCCTCTCAATTGAAAAGCTAAAAAACTAAAAATATGCTTTTGTAAATCTTGCGCATCTATTTTGGACATCAGTTTACGCGCAGTATCTGGTATAGGTACCAAGCCACGACGCTTATCTTTTGGAAGAGCTTTTAATAGTGCTTCAATCAAATCAAGACGCCAACCTGGAATGCCCCATGACCATAAGTTTTCATCTACTTGTGGCAGGGCCTGTAGTGGAATCTTGACCGTCGCACCATCTTCATCATGACTTGGGTCAAATCGATAACTTGCCGCTAAACGAAGGTCCCCATTACGTAAGTAATCAGGGAACTGTTGGGTGGTTGGACGATCGTTAAGCCACAAAGCATCGTCATCGATGAACAAATAACGTGGATTTTGAGGCTCAACTGTTGCACGCCAATCTTCAAAACTACGCCGACTCGCTACATCTTCAGGCACTTTTGCTGCATAAAACTGATAAATCGTCTCTTCGTCTACCACCAAATCACGACGACGCAATTTGTCTTCAACTCGCTCAACTTCTTCTAGTTTAAGCAAGTTATGTTTTAAAAATGGTGGTGTAATCCCCAGATGACCCGTCGTTAAAGCATCGCGAAGGAAAATTTCATGCGCCGCAGTTTGATCGACCTTTTCATAATTGATTTGACGCTTAGGTTCAATAATCAAACCAAACAGTGAAATTTGATCATATGCGTTAACTACACCTGCTTTTTTCGACCAATGCGGTTCAAAGTAATGATGTTTCACTAAATCACGTGCAGCTAGCAAAATCCACTCAGGCTCAATTTTTGCCAGTGTTCGTAAATACACCTGAGAGGTTTCTACCATCTCAAATGCCATGACCCATGGTGTATTAGTTTTGTGTAAGGTTGATGCAGGAAATATACGTGCCTTTTGTTGACGCACTGCCATGAATACATTGCGTTCATCTGTTTTATTTGCAATGAATGACAATAGTCCCGTGAGTAAAGCTCTGTGAAGATTTTCGTAACTGGTTTTCTTTTCATTAAAAGAAAGCTTTAAGCCTTGAGCAAGATCAACCAGTTGCTCATGTGTTTTTTTCCATTCTCTCAAGCGTAGCCAACTCAAGAAATGATTACGTGCAAATGTTCGACGCTTATTTTCACTCATCTCCCTATTTGCAACCAACGCATCCCATAATTTGAGATAGAACAGAAAGTCAGAGTCGGCTTCACGAAATAAGGCGTGCTTCTGATCCGCTTGCATTTGTTTATCAGCAGGACGCTCTCTTGGATCCTGAACAGCTAACGCAGCCACGATAATCAATACTTCATTGAGTGCCCCAAAATGAGCACCCCCCAAAATCATACGTGCGAGTCTTGGATCAATTGGCATTTTTGCCATTTGTTGACCAATTTTGGTGAGAGAATCGCCTTTGCCTTGAAGTCCACCTTTATCTAAATATGAGGCTGTTTTAGCCGCAAGAGAAGGATTACTCTTTTCCGTCATCGCCCCGAGTTCAATCAGCAGTTTACGACCATCATTGACGAGACGATGATCAGGCGGTTCAATAAAGTCAAAATCTTCGAGTGTTCCAAGACCTAAACTCTGCATCTGCAAAATAACAGATGCCAAATTAGTACGTTTGATTTCAGGTTCAGTAAATTCGGGACGACTTAAAAAGTCTTCTTCTGAATACAGTCGAATACACACACCCGGTGCAATACGACCACAACGACCTTTACGCTGATTGGCTGCTGCTTGAGAAATCGCTTCAATCGGTAAACGCTGAACACGCGAACGGTAGTTATAACGAGAGATACGTGCAAAACCACTATCAATGACGTAACGTATGTTTGGAACGGTCAATGCAGTTTCCGCAACGTTGGTGGCAATAATGATACGCCGTCCACCACCTGCAGGATTAAAAATCTTTTGTTGTTCAGATAACGCTAGTCTCGCATACAAAGGTAGAACTTCTGTATGACGAGGTCCATGTTTGATTAAAGTTTCCTGTAGCTCACGAATCTCTTGTTCCGTACTGGCAAAAATCAAAATATCTGCGTGTTCAGGATGACCTTTTTCCTGTGCATCTTTGAAACATTCTTCAACAGCTGATACTACTGCGCGCGGTAGGTTTTCTTCAAAGTCATCAAACTCATCATCATCACTCCCTACAATACTCATTTCAGAGATCGGACGATAACGCACTTCTACAGGAAAACTACGACCTTCAACCTCAAAGATCGGTGCGTTATTGAAGTAACTTGAAAAACGATTAACGTCTAAAGTTGCAGATGTGATGATGACTTTAAGATCTTTACGACGTGGCAAGAGCTGTTTTAAATAGCCCATGATGAAGTCAATATTGAGCGAGCGCTCATGTGCTTCATCAATAATAATGGTGTCATATTTGGTTAAGAAACGATCATGAGCCAATTCAGCCAGCAAAATACCATCTGTCATTAAACGAACGATAGAGTCCTGTGAACCCTGTTCGTTAAACCTTACTTTAAATGAAATAGACTCACCGAGTTTTTCACCCACCTCTTCTGCAATACGTTGCGATACACTGCGCGCAGCTAATCGTCGTGGCTGGGTATGACCAATTAACCCTGTTAAACCACGCCCCGCAAGCATGGCTATCTGAGGAAGCTGAGTTGTTTTACCTGAACCTGTTTCACCGGCAACAATAATGACCTGATGCTTTTGAATGGCCTCAATCAATTTGTCTGCATATTGGGTAACAGGTAAATCTTGATTAAGTTTGATATTAGGAATGCGTTGAATACGTTGTTGTACTTTTAAATTTGATTTTTCAAAAAGTTCTTGATATTGCTTTTCATTGGCATCTTTTCCTTTGCGTAGTCGATTTAAACGATGAAGATCTCGTGCCATCACCATTTGTTCTACATTTAACCCTATCGTCGCCAAGTTTTAGCCCTATACCAATTACGAAACGCTTTATTCTACTCATTTTCAAAGATTATCCCAAATCTGAATCGGACTATTTTTTTAGATTAAATGAGAATATAAAGCTTAAAATGATCTTATGTTGAAATAGAAACAAGTCAGCCGCGTTATGTGACAATTCATACAATTTTTGAAATTTTCATGTGGCTTTTTATATTTTTGAAAAACTAAATCCAAAATAATGATGTTTTTTTTAATATTTACCCTTGAATTTTCACTTCAGTGTCTTCATGTTGGTAGGCATGTGAAATTTTCTCATCCTGTCACGAATACATCATTTTGATGTGTTACAAGGAAGACAGATGACAAACTTAAATGGCAATCAATTTACATAATTCGGTTTTTCCGATTTTTGTAATGTAAAAATACCATTTCAGCACAGAACGAAAGTTCGATACTCTAATTGAAAATTAAAGACTAACCTCAATCATGGAGACAATGATGAGCTTAATTAATACTGAAGTTAAACCATTCGCAGCTACAGCTTACCACAACGGTCAATTCGTAGACGTGACTGAAGCTGATCTTAAAGGCAAATGGTCTGTAGTATTTTTCTACCCTGCTGACTTCACTTTCGTTTGCCCAACTGAACTTGGTGACCTTGCTGACAACTACGCTGAATTCCAAAAATTAGGCGTGGAAATCTACGGTGTTTCTACTGACACTCACTTCACTCACAAAGCTTGGCACGACACTTCTGACGTAATTGGTAAAATCCAATACCCATTAATCGGCGATCCAACTTGGACTCTTTCTAAAAACTTCGAAGTTCTAATCGAATCTGCTGGTCTTGCTGACCGTGGTACTTTCGTAATCGACCCAGAAGGTAAAATCCAAATCGTTGAAATCAACGCTGGTGGTATCGGTCGTGATGCTCAAGAACTTCTTCGTAAAGTTAAAGCAGCTCAATACGTTCACGCTCACCCAGGCGAAGTTTGCCCTGCTAAATGGAAAGAAGGCGATGCAACTCTTGCTCCTTCAATCGATCTAGTTGGTAAAATCTAATTCATTAGATAGCACTAAAAAAACCACGCTTTGCGTGGTTTTTTTAGTGTTCAATCCATCAAATTCTCAATCACCATCAATTCCGCGTAATCATCAATAATCCACACCCAATATTCAGCGTCATCGTGCAAAAATCAGGATCAGCCTTAACATCCTTTAAAAAACTTTGTATTTCAGCAGCATGGGAAATCACTTTATCTACAAGTATTACGCCATGTTCAGGATGTAGTACCTTTTTTAAATATTGCCAATAATCAGGATATGCATGTCGATTCGCATCTAAGATAATTAAGTCATACACATCGCCTTCATTAATTAATAAATCAATTGCATCACTGCTGATAAAATCAATAAGGTGATCTAAACTAAACTGTTTGGCGTACTGAGTCGCAAGTGCTGTTCTTTTTGAGTTTATATCAACCGTCGTCACTCGACCCTGATGATCCGAAATCGACTCCGCCATCCATAATGTTAAATATCCTGTCGAAGTTCCTATTTCAAGAATTCGTTTAGAGGTCTGGATCTTAATAAGCATCGAAATATAATGGGCAGATTCTGGTTTTATATTTCGATATCTCAGATCGCGATCAGTTTGATATGCATCATGTTGAATTAACTGCTGATATAAACTTTGCATTTGACTTAGAAATTCAGCATTCATGACATATTCTCATTGAATCGATTTCTATAAACTAATCAAAGATAAAGTCTTTACTATGACAATCATCATAATTTTTGAATCAATTTAAAACGTTCAATTTCACGATCATCATCCTCTAGATAAATGCTTTCTGTAAACATCGCTAATGGCCTTACCCATATTGAATAATCTCCATAAAGGCATTGATAGACCACAAGCTTTTCTTGAGTTTCACTATGCGTCGCTACATGAAGGACTTGATAAAGTTGTCCTTTATAGTGTTTATAAATGCCTCTCTCTAAGGTCATAATTGGTCCTCGCTCATATCTATTAAAATAATTTTAATGTAAATATCTGAATTCAAATTGCTTTTATACTTGAAAATTCAAGTTTTAACTCAATACTTTCATACATCTACACCAAAGACTTTGATTAAATTTATTTTTCCGATTGAATTTATAAAAACAAACTGTTTTATCTATTCAATCAATTGTCTTAGTATACCTGTATCGAATGAATTATTACTCCTTTGGAGACGTTAGCAATGTTAGATCAAAATACTTCAGCTCAATTAAAAACGCTTTTAGAACGCCTTGAGGGTCCAATCGAATTGGTTGCGACTTTAAATGATTCAGACAAATCTGCAAAAATCAAAGAACTTGTGGAAGAAGTGGCAGCACTTTCTCCAT
>NZ_JBWYIY010000024.1:0-32776 GCF_056779975.1 Acinetobacter sp. ANC_7511 | reverse complement strand
ACTTATTCTCAAAACTTAGATCCAACCTATTCAGCTAAACCCTTGTTTTTCAACAAGTTTTAATCAACATCACCGCCGATGGATGTGCATTATAGGCCATTTATTTTCTTACGCAACTACTTTTTCAATCTTTTCTATTTGTTTGTATAGTTAATAAACCAAATAAACATTAACTATATGTTTTTTATATATAATTTTTTATTTGTATGAACTTTTAACTCTTATCACTGTCTAAATAAGATAAAATCATTGCACTTAGTTCTCTTTTAAGCTGTTGTTCTGAAATAAGAAAATCATTGTTGCTTACAAACCTCATCATTGTGAACAAGGTACTATTAATAATCACAAAAGATTTATGCTTAAGTGTTTCGAAGTCCCAATGACGATAGAAACGATTAAATACATATAAACCAACTTCAAAAAAATGCTTTTCTAAAACCTTTGCTGCTTCGGAATTGTTGTAGCCATGCCAATGTTTGAGGACTTCAAAGAAGAAACCATTATCTTCTCTCATTACATCAAATCCGAATTGAAGACTAACATCGACTAAGGTTTTTAAATCCATTTCTTCTTGATTCATCGCCAGCGCTTTAAGTGACAAACCTAAGTTTTCACTCTTACGGCGTAACAATTCTAAAATTATCTGATCTTTATTTTCGAAATATTGATAGATAGAGCCGACGCTCACCCCTGATTTTTCAGATATTTTTGGCGTAGTGACTTGATCTAGGCCCATTTCAGAAATGCATATCAGAGTCGCTTCCAAAATACTATCGACTACCAGCTTTGCTCTTTGTTGTTGTGGTCTTTTTCTCATAGCTGCCATTCTAATAATGCGAATTGAATGCGAATAAATATTCATATTAATCTTTGATCAAACAATAACCAGATTAATTACACCATGTCAAATTTTAGCATTCCAAAACGTATGGCTTCATATGAGCGAATGAAGCGTAGCGATCTATTGTCCAAGCTTCTACACAAAATGACCGATCAAAACTTCATTCCAACTTATGCTGAATATTTAGAGTTAAATGAAAGTTTACATACGGGTGATCTGCCGATGGATCGCTTAATGGATTGGGTGATGACCAATCCACGCGAAAATCGAAAGCTTTTTGAAACAGCCTTATATCAAGGCTTAGATGCTCTTCCCAAACCAGTCCCTGAAATCAAAGCATTCTTTGATCTCGTGGAACAACAGCCTGTTTGGTTCGATCAAGAAAAAATTGATCGTGCAATTCAATTCACACATCGTTTAGGCTCGAATGTCACTTTTATTATGCGTGATCTCGCGCTAATGACTGGATATCAATACCCTGGCTTTAATCAACCTTTAATTTTAACAGGTGCTCTAAGCAAATATGCAGGCAAGCGCTTAGCAGAAACGCATAAATGGTGGCTAGATGTTACTAAGCCGAATGGATTTCAACGCTTTAATGATGGCTTTACTTCAACAATTTTTGTGCGTTTCATCCATTCTTTAGTTCGCTACCATCTAAAAAAATCTAAAGATTGGGACTGGGATATTTGGGGAATGCCGATTAACCAATATGATCAGGCAATGACAAATATTGCTTTCAGCGGTGTAATGCTTTTAGGTATTCGAGCAATCGGTATTTTTCCAAATAAAAGTGAAGTCGATGCGATTATGCATTTTTGGAAATATACAGGCTGGTTAATGGGTGTTGACGAACACTGGCTGATTGATAAAGAGTCTGAAGGCTGGAAATTATTGCAATGGATGAATTATGCTCATCCTCAAGTGGATGAAAGTAGTCGTCAGCTTGCAGTAAGCCTATCCAAAGAACCATTTGAACGCGAATATAAACATTTTAAACGTTTCATGCAGAAGAAAGCCTACCAGAATCACTTAGATGTTACCCAAATCTTTATGGGCCGTAAAAAAATGAAAAATTTAGGGCTTAAGCCTCGAATACTGCCGTGGTATCCACTGTATCTACTGACTAAAAATACTGTGATTTATGCTGGCGCAAAAAAAATACCAAAGCTTGATCTTTATTTACAGCGTAAAGGGCGATCACAACAAGAACAAGCTCTCGATTTATATCAAAATGCAGGAAAACAGCTGGCAAGTATGCATCAATAAATAAAAAACCGAGCTAAGGCTCGGTTTTTTGCATGTATATTTTTAAGCCATTTTTAATGTCGCCTCTTGCTCAGCTCGAAGTGCTGATGGAGAGCGTGCTAGATAATCCAAAGCTTGTTGAGTATTACCTTCTTGCACAGGATGAAACTTTGGACTAAACCAACGGATAGTAGCTAAAGTTAAATGACTGAAGGTAGGAATATGATCGGTCTTACGACTAATTTTTTCCATTTGCATAATGAGTCTTAAAGTACCCATATGTCTAAACTTACCTGCATCTTTATCTTGTTTCAAAATTGTTTTGCCGCCTTCAACCCAAACCGCTGCCATAATAGGGAAGATAAAGGTCATCAAAGCATTTTTTGAAATTTGGAAATTAAACTCTGATTCAAACATATGTTTAAACAAATCATACGCAACCGTACGATGTTCAACTTCTTCAGCAAGATGCCAACGGAATAGATCAGCCATGATTGGATCGGCTTTATCCAATGAAGTATTGTCCAAGCTCCACTGCCCTGCCACACCAGTATAGTGCTCAATGGCTGCAATCACACCCAGTCGGAAGATTAACCAACGTTTTTCACCAACCACTTTTTTCATCATTTTGATACCTACTGGATTTTCTCCCAAAAGGATTTCAAAAAGATAATGCATGCGTTGAATGAACGGCTTTACATCTAATCCATGTTGATCAAAATAAACTTGTGCATGTTGATGAGTACGACCATGAATCGCTTCTTGCTGAATAAAACCTTTCACGTCAGCTTTTAATTGTTCGTCTTTGACGAACGGTAAAGCTTTATTAAATACACGGCAAAACCAAAACTCACCCGCAGGTAAAATCATATGTGCTGTATTCAACATATGGGTGGAAACAGGGTCATTTTCAATCCAATGCTTTGGAATATGATTGAAATCAAATTTTACTTTACGACCATGTAGTTGATGAACTTGACTCATTGTTGTCATTTTATTATCCATTACTTCTTTTTTATTATTTTTAAAATAATGATAACCTCATCACAATATCATTTAAGGACATTCATATTTTATGTCTGACAATTTCAAAGAAAACACCCATTAAGACGGCGATCTAAATGGGTGTTAGGCTTAATACGTCAAATAAACTGAATATGACTAGAACTTCATACTCACACGCGCCCAATAATTACGTCCTATATTATTAAATTGCTCATTCTGTGCAAAACCAAATCCAGCACTACCTGCTTTATTTAAGTGTTCCGTATAAACTTTATCCAGAACATTATCAATTCCAATACTCAAATCAACACCTTGATGAATTTGATAAGTACCATTTAAAGACAGCGTCGAGAAACCTGAACTCGTTTTAAAGTCCTTACCTACAATATTACCTTGATTAATACTGACACGATCCTGCCCATCTACCACACGCCACAATAAACCTAAGTTAAAACGCTCTTGCACATATCTTAAATTTACACGTGCTTCCAACGGAGATATTTGAGGTAAAGGTTGATGATCAGTTGTGTTTTTTCCCCAAGCATACATCGCACTAAGATCTGCCTGAACAGCATCGGTAAATTGATAACCTACACCAGCTTCTGCCCCTGCGATTGTCGCATCGACATTTCGAGAATCAGCAGCATTTTTACCATGACCAGTCATTTTTGCTGGGTCATAATTCAATAATATGAAATCATCGATCAAACCAGCATAAGCTGATGCCCATGAACTGAATGCCCCGTGATTATGTTGGTATCCAACATCCAACTGTAAGGTTTTTTCTGTTTCTAAATCCTTGAAAGTAGCAACAGCATTGCCTTGGTAATCTGTCTTAAATAACTCCCAATAATCTGGTACGCGCTCTACATAGCCTAGACCAATATAGGTTTTAGCATCATGCTCTGGATGTTGATTTTCAAACCGTATAAAACCACTTGGTAATGTTTCCTGACGTTCTTGAACCATTTTTAAGTTTTTAATCCTAACTTGATCAACCCGAACACCTGTGACCAACTTATTATGATCATTCAATGGATATGATAATTCAGTGAACCCGCCATAAGATTGAAACTTCATATCCTCTGTCAGTGGAGTATTCATCATTGGCATGCTTGAATGATACATTCCACCAGCATGTTGATTATTCTGAGTATCAACACCCGTAATGAATATTGCTTTATCCCACTCCATCGTTGTGGCTAAACGTGCATTTAAAGTACGACGTGTCACATTCATAGCGCGATCCGCCCCATCAACATCACGCAAACTAAAATTATCCATCACATGATCATTAAAGTTGTAATTGACTTGCGCCTCAACTTTTTTAACTACCTCTGAGAGATTCTTTTTCTCAAATCTTAATCCCAAGCTCTCGCGGGCAAATTTAGAACCATCCATATCTCGCCCAGCATATACAGCCTCACCATCAGCCTTACCGCCAGTTAACTCGATCCATGTATCTGCATTAGGTGTCCAGCCCAATGCTAAATCTGCATTCCATCGTTTCCAATCTGATGGTACGGTCGCCCCATTACCATCTTGATAACTATTTGAGACTGACCGGTTGCTATTGATTCGAATATATTTTTGTTCATCTCCTACCGCTGCCTCAATATTTTGGTCTAAACGCCCAAAAGAGCCCATTAATACACTTGCCTGACCTCGATAATTTTTTTCATCATTCAATTGTTCTGGGCGTCGCTCGAAAATCACAGTGGCTGCTGAACCTGTATTGGCGTACTGGACAGTTTGGGGACCTTTAATCACCGAGATTCGATCATAGCTCTCAGGTGAGATATACGAAGTCGGTGAATCCATACGACTCGGGCATGCGCCTAAATTTTCAGTTCCATCTGTTAGAATTTTGATTCGTGATCCATACATTCCACGAAAGGTCACATCACCATTCGTACCTGCACCACTATTTACGCTGCTAAACCCTACAATACTTTGTAAGTAATCTGCGCCATCCGACGCAGGAATAGGCTGAATGGGTTGCTTCGGGTTTGCCCGTACAATCAAGCCATTAGCATCATTACCTTGTAGAGCTGTAGCAACAATTGGCGCTAAGTTCGTCATGTGTGTATCAGGTGTTGGATTTGAAGCTGTAGATTGGACTTCAGCAAACGAAGTTTGCGCAATAAAGGCAATGGAAATCGCAGCCGCTAGTGGCTGTAAATAGAATTTTGGCTGAGCCATGATATATTCACTCAAAATTTAAATATGACAATGCTAGAGTCATTCAAGACCCTAAAAATAAAGACAATATTTAAGAAAAGAGTGGCGGTGCCCGACCTTGAGGTAAAAGGAATAAACGCTGTAAGTCGAAATAAATATGTTTGAACGCTTTTTGGAAGACGATCAAACGTATATTTAAACGTACAAAAACTTCTTTAACATTCAGCTCAGGTGGCAAAATCAAATTACCAAATACAGTACAGTATTGGCATTGATGGTTTGGGTCATGATGATCGTGCCCACTATGCGAGGATTCAACATAGCGCTTAAACTCATGATGTTCATGTAACGCATGTGAAGTGGAAACATGATGAGCGTGATGAACGAGCGTGGTAAGACCAGAATGACTAGGTTGTTCGAATAAGGCACGGGTGATCGTTTCGCAGACCGGCGCAATTTGGTATTGCGCTGGAAGCAAAGGCTGAAGAAAAACAGCGATCTGTAATAATACTGCTGCGAAACTCAGCAGCAACCCATTGCGGAACAAATTGTCATTCCAAATAAAATTTGAGCAATTATAACAAAGCCCAATCGAAATTGGGCTTTATCAACATATTTAAAATTCTTAGAGAATTAACGCTTTACAGCAACTTTTTCTTTTTGACGCTGACGAACGACTTTTTCTACCTTTTCACGCGCTCTTTGGCGTTTTAAAGGAGATAAATAATCAACAAATAATTTTCCGTTCAGATGATCCATTTCGTGCTGGATACATACTGCCAAAAGACCATCAGCTTCTAATTCAAAAGCTTGCCCTTCTAAGTTAATTGCGTCAATTTTGACGCGTGACGGACGCTCAACTTTATCGTATATTTGTGGAACTGATAGACAACCCTCTTCATAAGGTTGGGTATCTTCAGTTAATGGGGTGACTTTAGGATTAATAAAAACCATCGGCTGATTTTTATCTTCAGATAAGTCCATGACGATAAGCTGAATATGATGATCAACTTGGGTTGCAGCTAGACCAATACCTGGTGCTTCATACATGGTTTCAAACATGTCTGCAGCAAGTTGACGAATTTCATCCGTCACTTCCTCTACAGGTTTGGCAATAGTACGCAAACGGGGATCAGGAAAACTTAAAATTGGTAATAAGGCCATGCTGCTTCTCACCGGCTATGCCATTGATCTTAAAAATTAAATGAAGTTAATGCTTCATCAAATAATACGTGTAATATGCGTATTATAGCGCAAATAGATACATAATTTTAGGAATTATGATAATGAAAAAGGTTTTCAATGGCATGGCTTTTTCACATGCTCTGGGGTTAAAGAAACACTGCCTTTCACTTGCAATTTGCATTAGTGCGGGCTTGTTTACCGCGCAAATGACACAAGCCAGTCCAAATGTAAGCCCACCATCGATTAAGGCCGGTGCTCCTCACGTTTATGTGGTCAAAAAAGGCGACACTTTGTGGGACATTTCAGGTAAATTTTTGCGCTCACCTTGGCGTTGGAAAGAAATTTGGGCATCCAATAAACATGTCAAAAATCCACACTGGATCTACCCGGGTGATCGCTTACTACTCTGTACATTAGATGGGCGTCCACTGATTGGTAAAGATGAAGGTGATGGTTGTGAAGGCGTTATTCGTCGTCATCTTGGTGCTATCAATCTAAAACCTCAAGTACGTGTTGAAAGCTTAGGGAATACCATTCCAATTATTCCCTTGGATGATATTCAACCTTGGCTAGAAAGAAGTATTATCGTCGCGCCTGATGCTTTGCAAAGCACACCTTATATTCTCGGTTCGGCAGATCGTCGTATCGTTGCTGGGGAAGGTCAAACAGTTTATGCACGTGGTCAAGGGATTAACCCTGGACAAAGCTACGGTGTTTATCGTGAAGCTGAACCGTATGTTTTCTTAGATGAAAAAGGGAAAAAGTACACAGGTGCACTTGAACTGATTGAGGTAGCTACTGCAGTCGCTGTTGCCAACGAAAATGAAATTTCAACTTTAGAGCTTAAACAAAGTTTTAATGCCGAAGTTCGTCGCGGTGATTACGTTTTACCTAAATTTCAAAATGAATTACCAAGCCTCTTCTATCCAACGGCAACAACGGATATTCAGCCAGGCGGTCAAGTGATTCGTGTTATGGGTTCTATTGGTACAGCAGCTCAACATAGTGTTGTCACCATTAACCGCGGAAGCGTTCACGGTGCAAAAAATGGTCACGTGTTAAGTATTTTCCAACAAGGCGAAGTGGTTAAAGATCCGAAGACCAAAGAAAATATTCAACTGCCTAATCAGCGTGTGGGCAATTTAATGATTTTTAAAACTTTCGATCAACTAAGTTACGCTTACGTGCTAGACAGCGCACTCCCAATTAAAGTGGGTGCTGTATTAGAACCATCACCAATGGTTGAAAATTAAAATTAGGTGCAGATATGTTGAGCGAGATTAACGACCATCAGTTGGCTTATATTAAACTCTGGTATCTCGTTCAACATTCACTCAGTGCGTATCAAAAACTTGTTCAGCATTTTGGTTCAGCTCAAGATGCTGTACAGCAAAATCATCTACATCAATGGCATCAGCTCAACTTACATAAAAACCATATCGAGCGTGCATCTCAATTTTTCTCTGATCAACAGCAACAAGAATTTGAGCGAATTCTGCATCAAATTCATCAACATTCTGATTTTATGCTCACTGAGCAAGATCCAGACTATCCTCAGCAATTGATGCCCTATCATGACCGCCCCCCAATTTTATTTGGGAAAGGTAAAGCACAACATTTATCTGAAGCACAAATTGCCATTGTTGGAAGCCGTAAACCAAGTCCACATGGCAAACAAGTCGCATATGATTTTGCGTATTATCTGAGTGATCAAGGTTTTTATATCACGAGTGGATTAGCACAAGGGATTGATGAAGCAGCCCATCAGGGTGCTTTGCAACATGGCAGAACAATCGCCGTTATCGGTACAGGATTAGATTTAATTTACCCATCACAAAATCGCCCATTACATGATCAAATCTTGAAGCAGAACGGGACCATCATTTCTGAGTTTTTACCCGGTACAAAACCGCTTCAGCATAATTTTCCACGCAGAAATAGAATCGTAAGTGGCTTAAGTTTAGGAATATTGGTAGCGGAAGCTCAATTGGGCAGTGGTTCATTAATTACGGCCCAAGCTGCTGCAAATCAAGGTAAAACGACCTTTGCAATTCCAGGTCATATTTATAGTGAATTTCATCAAGGTTGCCATCAGTTGATTCGTGAAGGTGCCATCTTAGTTGATCATCCTGATCAGATCATTGAAGATTTAGCCCTGCCGACTCAATGGCAACATCATCAAGCATCACTGTCACGAAAAAACAATCCTAATGAATTCCAAAATGACGAAATAGCTCATTCAGTAGACCGTCCAAAGTTAAGTAAGCATGAGGATGATGAGCATTCGATTCCTATACATTTGTTAGCTGTATTTCAACAATTAGATTGGGTTGGTCGCGATCTCGATCAAATTGCAGCAACCCTTGATTTAGACACCGCGACACTCACCAGCCACTTGATGGAGTTAGAACTTTTAGGACGCTGTATTCAACAATCTGGGTTATACCTACGTTGCCGTAATTAAAATTAAGGTTCACAATAGTCTTTTCAATCAAGAGAATGGTGAACGCTTATGTTAACAACCTCAGTTGCTGAGGCTGCTCAATGTCTAAAACAAGGTCACGTTTTGGCTTATCCTACAGAAGCAGTATGGGGCTTAGGTTGCGACCCTTTTAATGAAAATGCTTTTAAAGAAATTTTAAGATTAAAACAACGTCCTATCGAAAAAGGGGTGATCTTATTGGCTGGTCAAGTCAGTCAGGTTGAACATTTATTATCAAAGCTTCCTCAAGACCGCCGTGATGCGGTGATTGAAAGTTGGTCACAAACATCTTATCAAGATCGCGCCACCACATGGCTTCTCCCAGCTGATGAGCAAATACCACTTTGGATTCGAGGCAAACATCCTAAGGTTGCTATCCGAGTCACCAACCATCCTCTTTGCATCGCACTGTGTAACGCATTTGATGGGTTCATTGTTTCAACCAGTGCAAATCCTGCTGGTTTAGACCCCGCTCGCTCATTGCAAGAAGTCAATCAGTACTTTGGTGCTGAATTAAATTATTTAAATGGAGATTTAGGCCTGAGCCAAGAACCTAGCCGAATATTAGATGCAGAAACAGGTGATGTCATTCGTGCTTAAAAAGCATGATATGCTGAGACTTAAAACTTATTATTTAAGACAAAAAAAAGCTCAGTCATAAAGGTATTGACTGAGCATATAAAAGGATGTGCTAATCACATCCAGAGGGTTCAGAAATTCATCTGTACAGAAAAAAGAGTGTATTATCGCTTTCTCTGCAGTACGCATATTATGCTACAAAAAAAAATATTACACAATTACTAAGACTTAGAGTTTCAAATCATCATTTTTCTTATAAAGATTAATTATTAGTTCAATTGATATAATTAAGTACCTATTTTTAATTATTAATTTTACTTTTTAAAAAGCCTAATGATAGTTAATTTAGATCAATAAGCTTTTATAGATTTTAAGTATAATAAAAAAATAAATCGATTGTCTGTTTTTTAAACACTCTTAGCCTTTATGAATGAAGTTTTTTTCTGTGCTAAAGCAATACCTATCAAAATCACGATTCCGCCTAAACTGTGATAAATCGTCCATGCTTCTTTTAACCAAACATAAGCAATGATGGCGGTAAAGATTGGCATTAAGTTCATAAAGATGCTGGTTCGATTTGGGCCTAAATGTTGAACAGCCAACATCCATACTAACGGCGCAATAATCGAAGGGAAAATTCCCGCATATAACACGCTCAAGCCGTTATCCAGATCAATTGCATCGAGACCCAATACGGCAACGAATGGTAAGTGGTACAACACTGCAAAACCAATCTGAATATAAAGACTAATCATTAAAGGGAGCTCGAGTTGCCACTTTTTGAGAAATACACCATAAAAAGCATAGAAGAATACCGCGACGATCATAATCATGTCGCCCCAATGCCCACCCAGATGCATCAGTGTATCTAGACGCCCCTGACCGATGACATAAATCAGCCCGATAAATGATAAAATACTACCCACCACTGCAAATCGAGTTGGAAACTCTTTTAAAATCATCAGTGAAACAAAAATGGTGAAAATTGGAATAAAGGCATTAATTATGCCCATATTGGTTGCAGTCGTGTAATGTGCTGCGGTGTAAGCCAACCCCTGATAAAGCACCATACCAAATGCACTCAGCACTGCTAATTTCACTATATTTTGTCGTACCAAAGTACGCTGTTTGATGACTTTAGGCAGGATAAAGGGTGTTAAAATCAAAAAAGCAATAATCCAACGATAAAAACTAATACTGACAGGTGAAATATACTCTGCAACATATCGTGTAATGGCTATATTCAACGACCAAATCAATACAGCAATGACTGGCAATGATAAAGCCCAGAGCAAATGCTTTTTTTCAAATGTCATATTTTCATCCTAATTTTTATTTAATCGTTAAGATCAAGTTTTCATCAATTTTTAGACTTTTTCATTCCATGAAACACACTCCCCCTTCATTGTTAATGACTGCAGAACAGCCATCTAAGTCTGAGATTTTTACTTAAAAAATTAAGTAGAGTGCTGTTCTATTTTAAAACACTTTTCACTTTTTTACAGGGATTCCTCTACAAAACAACACTAGAAGCTGTGTGTGAGCTATGAGATCGTAAATGCTTGAATTTTCCCATCAACGGGTTAACTGAATATTTTTTAATGTGCTTCATCGTGAATGTGAGTGCATTGAACCGAGCATATAAAAAGGATAAATTATGAAAAAACTTCTCATTGCATCACTATGCACTACAGCTGTTTTTCTAACCGCTTGTGATAAAAAGTCTAACGATCAATCCTCACCTACTGCCGCTGAAACAGTTCAAAGCAATACATTAAGTACCAATGTAAATGCAGATATTCAACATGACTTAGATTTACTGGATCAAATTTCAAATACGAAAGCCCAAGAGGCTTTGGCATTTCAAAATGAAGTAACGCAAGCTGCACAAAACAATAACAAAGCTGAGTTAGACGCAGTGGTCGAGAAAATGGATCACTATGTGGATCAATTTAATGATGATCTGGATAAACTTGCGCTCAAAAGTACTGAAGGAGCATCTCTTCGAGATAAAATGAAAGAATCGAATGAGCTTGGATTGGACCTCGCAGAAGCAGGTGTTAAAGAAAAGCCTGATATGAATGAAATCACTGAACTACAAAAGAAAGCTGTTGAGTTACAACAAAGCTTGTTACAGGACATGCAGAATCTTAAAAACCAAGTCGGGACAAAATCTTAACTCATAAAGCAGGCCGTCAGGCCTGTTTTTTTTCACTGTAGACACCTTGGTGAGATCTATATGCCATGGTATTTTCAATCTACATATTTTAAGTACTTTATGATTAGGACATTGAAATGGCTTCAGTATATAACATTCCAGTAAATACAATTCAGGGGCAGCCTGTTGATTTATCACAATACGAAGGCAAAGTATTATTGATCGTGAATGTAGCGTCTAAATGTGGCCTTACACCTCAGTACGAAGGTCTGCAAAAACTCTATAGTGAAAAAAAACAACAAGGATTCGAAATTCTTGGTTTTCCTTCCAATGACTTTCTTGAACAAGAACCAGGAAGCAATGAAGAGATTGAACAATTTTGTTCAGTAAATTATCAAGTGGACTTCCCTCTTTTTGCGAAAGTTCCAGTGGTTGGGGAGAATAAACATCCGCTATATGAAACTTTAACAAATGCCATTCCAGAGCGTATTGGTGAAGGGCCTTGGTGGAAAGATCTGGTTGATTATGGTTTAACGCCTAATAATCCCCCTGAAGTATTATGGAATTTTGAGAAATTCTTAGTTTCAAAAACAGGGGAAGTCGTTGCTCGTTTTGCACCAGACATCACTGCAGATGATGCGCGTATTGTTGATGCAATTAATGCTGAACTGGCGAAATAATCTCATCAAGATCAAGTGACGATCTTGTCACTTGATTATTTCTTATTCAATTCAATAAATATCTTCATTAATCTGTCAAAATCATAAGTTACTCTTTCACATTAAAATTTTTGTTATTGCTTTGCAAATATTCAGATTTAACTCATATTTGTATCGTATCTTGGAATGAAGTGATTAACGATTTGGTTTTATTAATGAAAGTATTTCAAAGCATTATTACCCCTTTTGCATTATTTGGCTTCGGTCTCGTGATGTTAGGTTGTCAGCCGCAAACCCAACCCGATCAAGAAAAGGAATCAACAGCAGCTAATGCTGAAGAATCTTCTCCTGTCCAAGTCACTGATCCAGCTGACTTAAAGTCAGGCAATATGTTTTATATTGTACGTGATGTGGCAGATGTACAACTGAAAGCCGGTGGATATATTGAGCAAATTCAACAGCTACAATCTGATTTAGAAGAAGCTGTAAATAATAAAGATCCACAAAAGCTAGATCAGTCAGTGCAAAGTTTGAAATCTCAATTACTAGGATTTAATGAGGCATTGACAGGACTTGACCTAAAAAGCCAAGAAATTGCCCAGATTCGTTCTAATATTTTAACGGCAAATGAAAATGTATTAGCTTCACCATTACTAAACGGCCAAGTGAATTTAAACAACATCGATTTTGCAGCTTTAGAAAAGCAAATGGGTAATATCCAAGGTGAAATGGTGAAATTAGCCAGTATGCTTTTGACTCAGTCCGGATCATCTACAGAAAATAATCAAGCCGAGGATTGATATACATTATTCTCACAAAATAGAGATGGTGGAGTGAGTGATTTGTCTTTAATTTGGATCTTAAATAATTCAAATATCATGGAGTCGGCATGTCTACCTCACCCATCTATAATATAACTCCTATTACTTTTCGTTTAGATTTAAAAGATCCTTTCATCTTTACTGCTCATCATATTGATCACTACCCTGCCGGGAATGCTGAAATGGGACCAGTTCATCCTGCAATCAATCAAGAATTCAATATGTATTATGGTAGTGTTGTTCCCGGCTTTCCCGAACATCCACACACGGGTTTTGAAACCATTACTTTAGTGGAACAAGGTTATGTCGATCATTTTGATTCCTTGGGTAATGGTGGACGATATGCTACAGGCGATGTGCAATGGCTAAGTACGGGAAATGGTGTTGAACACTGTGAAATGTTCCCGTTAATTCATCAGGATCGAGAGAATCCTTTTGAATTATTTCAAATTTGGTTTAACTCATCTCCAGAACAAAAAAAACAACCTGCTGATTATAAAATGTTTTGGCGTGAACAAATTCCTCATGTGAAAGTGACTGATCACCAGTCTCGCAGCATTGATGTACGAGTTATTTCAGGACAATATCAAAATCAAAATGCATTAAGTCGCCCACCACACTCTTGGGCAGCTGCAGCAGAAAATAAAGTGAATATATACTTAATTACTTTAGAAGCTGGCGCACACCTTGAAATTCCAGCCACGACCGCGACCTCTACTCGATTTGCTTACTTCTATCAGGGTTCAACTTTAAATATTGCTGATTCAACCATTCAATTCAAACATCTTGTAGAGCTTAAAGCTGACACCGAAATTCAACTTGAAGCAGGTGATCAAGAAGCGAGAATCTTATGGTTAGAAGGAGAACCTATTGGTGCACCAGTTGCAATGCGAGGGCCTTTTGTATTGAACAGCAAAGAAGAACTTGATGTTGCATTCAAACGATATCGTGAGACCCATTTTGGTGACTGGCCTTGGCCAAGTGATGCTCCAACGTTTTCACGTGAAACACCCCGTTTTGCAAGCTATGAAGGTGGTAAACGCAAGGAATATCCTGAACAAATGAGTTCAGATGGGGCTTAACAAGGTTTAAATATTACAGTATTCATCTTTGCCCAATGCTCGTTTAATATCCTGTTCAAAACGTGCATTGGGAAAAGGATAACGTTGAGGCAAATACAAGGTAAATCTTGTCAACGTAGGTGATAGCTTTTCTACAGTTGCCTTATGAACGTATTCACCACGTTCTGTTCGAGCAAATAGGGTTGCCATTTCAATATGCTCTTCAAGCTTGTTTTCAGTAAAGACTAGGTCATCATCACGTGTGAAACCGATACATCGACGATATGCTTGTCTCAGATTTTGAAATACGCTGAGATAATCCAACTCGATTTCAGCACTTAAACCATTTTTATACGAGTTGGCAACCAAGGCCGCTTCAGTAGGTTCATTGGGCTGACTTAAATAATAATTTTGACATGCGGTGAGCTGACTGAAGATAAATATGCTTAGCGCGATAATTAGACTTTGACGATACATTATTTTATTTGGATTTATTAGACTTATACCTGAATTGTAGCAAAGTCTAAGCCGTGATTTAATTCAGCTTTATACTTTTAATGTAATTGAACCATGCAACTGATCATCTTCACTGGAGTTCAAGCTTCAGGCAAATCAAGCTACTATCTTTTACATTTGGCGCATTCACATTTAAGAATTAACTTAGACATGCTAAAAACTCGCCATCGGGAAAACATGATCTTTGAAGCATGTCTAGCCTCTAAAACCAAAACGGTGATCGACAATACCAACCCAACCAAAGCAGACCGTGCTCGTTATATTCAACGTGCCAAAGCAGCAGGTTTTGAAGTGATTTCATATTACTTTGAAACAGATTTGAAAAGTACGCTAGAACGCAATGGTCAACGAAGCGGTAAAGCCAATATTCCTGAAGTCGGTGTTCGAGCAACATATAAGAAGTTAGAAGTACCTGATTTTGAGGAAGGGTTTGATGAAATACATCATATTAAGATAAAAGGTGCAGGTGAATATCACCATTTAATCTTAGACTCCAAATAATAAAGCGACCCGAAGATCGCTTTATTTCAAAGACTCTATTGTTTCACCACCACTAATTTTTTTTGTACAAATTCATGAAAACCTAAATCTGCCAGTTCATGACCATAACCAGAATTCTTTACGCCACCAAATGGTAATTCTGGAGCTGTATCCGTTAACCAATTGATCCACACCATTCCTGTTTCAATTCTCGAAGCTAATTTTTTTGCACGCTCTATGTCTTGAGAGTGAATGACACCCCCAAGACCATAATTAGAATCATTGGCGATTTCAACGATTTCATCCTCATTTTCCGCAACATAAATCTGAGCAACTGGCCCAAAGAATTCTTCGTACCAAGCCTCATTATCTCGACTAATATTTTCTAAAATTGTCGGCTCATAGAAATAACCATCATGATCAATTGCTTTTCCACCAATAACCAATGATGCACCCTGCTGAACTGCTTTATCCACTTGTTTAATCAAGTTTTTAAGCGCACTTTCCGATGAGAGTGGTCCCAGTGTGGTACTACGGTCTAATGGGTCGCCAATTTTCAGCGCTTTAAATGCTTCAATTAAACCCGTTCTAAACTGATCAGCGATGTCTTTATGCAAAATAAATCGTTTTGCTGCAGTACACACCTGCCCTGTATTATTTACACGTGCTTTACAACCAATCTCAATCGCTTTGTTTAAGTCCGCATCATCCAGCACGATAAAGACATCATTCCCACCCAATTCAAGCGTAGACTTTTTAATGTGTTTGCCTGCTTGCGCAGCGACCGCACTACCCGCTCCTTCTGAACCAGTTAATGCAACACCACGCACACGTTTGTCTGCAATAATATCTGAGACTTGATCGGTATTGATAAATAGATTAGTCCAAACACCTTTAGGCGCTCCTGCTTCTAATACAAGTTTTTCAAATGCTTCAGCACATTGCGGAACGATACCTGCATGTTTGGCCAATACTGGATTTCCAATACCACAGTTTGGTGCAAATACACGGACCAATTGATAAAATGGGAAATTCCATGGTTCGACAGCCATGATAATACCTAATGGATGATGCTCCACCCAAGCTTCACCTAACTCAGTTTTATAGGGGACTGATTTCAGAAATTGTTCAGTATTTTTTGCATAGTACTCAGCAATTTGAGCACAGGATTCGATTTCACCTTCACTTTGCTCAATGAGCTTACCCATATCTAAAGTAATGAGTTTGGCTAATTCACTCTTTTTCTCTCTAAATAATGCTGCCAAACGTTGTAAAACTTTTACGCGATCATCTACATTTTTTACCCAATCTGATTTAAGAATAGATTCGGCTGAATCCAAAGCACGATCAATATCTTGTTGTTGGTGTGATGGATATTCTTTGTATACAGTATTGGTAAATGGGTTAATGGATTGATAACTCATAATTCTTCCCTTCATGCCAATAAATTTATTAATGCTTTGGATCAAAACAATCCTTCATTATCAAACATGAAAATAATTTATTACCCTCATGCTTACTTATCCAAGCTATCATTAAAATCTTTGAAAAAGGATGAATATTACACAATCTCTCAGTCTGTTACTTAACTATTGAATTTCAGATAACATTCATAAAAAAACCACCCTTACAGGTGGTTTTTCAATCTTGAACTGTCTTTTATTGAGCGAGGTTTTTGATTTGATTTACCATTATGAAATTAATTTTTTTTCTCAGAAAACGAATTAGTGATTTTAAATCATGTGTTTTTCTAAAAAAGTTCGGATTTTCAATTAACTGATACATGAAATAAAATGCTAGAAAAAACTTAGAAATATCTGAAATGAAATGTAAATTTCCTTGTGTCAAATTAGATATTGCTAAACACATAAAAAAAACTAACTGTAACATTAGTACAATTATTGAAATTATTTTTATGACAGGATTATCCACAATAGAATCATTGATTGTTTTCATTGTAAAACCCTTAACTTATTATCAGTAAATTATGTTTAGCACAAGTTTTTCAAACTTACAATAACCCATAAAAAAACCACCCTTTCGGGTGGTTTTTCAATCTCGAACCCTCTCTTATTGAGCGCGGTTTTTGATTTTGCGGATGGTTTCCAACTGTGCAGCTGTTTCTGCAAGCGCAGCCAAAGCAGCAGCAGCGTCCAAATCGCTCTTTTGATTTGCTAACAAAGTTTCAGCATTTTTACGTGCTTCAACGATTGCAGCTTCATCTAAATTTTCTGCACGGACTGCAGTATCTGCAAGAACCGTAACAACGTGCGGTTGAACTTCAAGAACACCACCAGATACATAGATTAATTCTTCTGTACCATTCTCCAACTGAACGCGAATCGCGCCCGGTTGAAGTAAAGTTACTAGTGGAGCATGGCCAGGCATAATACCTAACTCACCACCAGCACCTTTAGCAATTAGCATAGTTACAGTGCCTGAGTACAAAGACTCTTTAACACTTACAACGTCACATTGCATAGTCGCCATGAGAACCTCCTAAATTAGGTAGCTAATTAAAGTTTCTCGGCTTTAGCAATAACTTCGTCAATACCACCAACCATATAGAACGCTTGTTCTGGGATGTGATCGTATTCACCAGCTAGAAGACCTTTAAAGCCACGAATAGTTTCTTTAAGCGGTACAAGTTTACCAGGAGCACCAGTAAACACTTCTGCTACGTGGAACGGTTGAGAGAAGAAACGTTGGATCTTACGTGCACGGTATACAGTAAGCTTGTCTTCTTCTGACAATTCGTCCATACCAAGAATTGCGATAATGTCTTTCAATTCTTTATAACGTTGAAGAACGTTTTGAACTGAACGAGCGATTTCGTAATGCTCAGTACCAACAACTAATGGATCTAATTGACGTGAAGTAGAGTCAAGTGGATCGATCGCAGGGTAAATACCTTGTGAAGCGATGTCACGGCTCAATACAACTGTCGCATCTAAGTGAGCGAACGTAGTCGCTGGAGATGGATCCGTTAAGTCATCGGCAGGTACGTATACAGCTTGGATAGATGTAATCGAACCAGACTTAGTAGAAGTAATACGTTCTTGAAGAACACCCATCTCTTCTGCAAGTGTCGGTTGGTAACCTACTGCAGATGGCATACGGCCTAGAAGTGCTGATACTTCAGTACCTGCTAGTGTATAACGGTAGATGTTGTCTACGAACAATAATACGTCACGGCCTTTACCGTTTTCGTCTTTTTGATCACGGAAGTACTCAGCCATAGTAAGACCAGTTAACGCTACGCGTAAACGGTTACCTGGTGGCTCGTTCATCTGACCGTAAACCATTGCTACTTTGTCAAGAACGTTAGAGTCTTTCATCTCGTGATAGAAGTCGTTACCTTCACGAGTACGCTCACCAACACCAGCGAATACAGATAAACCTGAGTGCGCTTTAGCGATGTTGTTGATCAACTCCATCATGTTTACAGTTTTACCAACACCGGCACCACCGAACAGACCAACTTTACCACCTTTAGCGAACGGGCAAAGTAAGTCAATGACTTTAATACCAGTTTCTAAAAGGTCAGTAGAAGCAGCTTGTTCTGCATAAGAAGGCGCTTGACGGTGAATCGGTAAACGCTCTTCAGTTGCAACAGGACCAGCTTCATCGATCGGGCGACCAAGAACGTCCATGATACGACCAAGCGTCGCTGGACCAACTGGTACAGAGATCGGAGCGTTAGTGTTAGTTACGTTCAAACCACGCTTAAGACCTTCTGTAGATCCCATCGCAATTGTACGTACAACGCCGTCACCAAGTTGTTGCTGAACTTCTAATGTAGTTTCAGTGCCATCAACCTGAAGAGCGTCATAGATCTTAGGAACACTGTTGCGTTCAAACTCGACGTCGATAACCGCGCCGATGATCTGAATGATACGACCGCTACTCATTGCTGTCTCCTCAATTCAAAATAATGTTAAACGGCAGCGGCACCACCAACGATCTCAGAAATTTCCTGAGTAATCGCGGCTTGACGCAGCTTGTTATAAATAAGTTGTAGGTTCTTGATCAATTCACCCGCGTTATCCGTTGCAGCTTTCATTGCAACCATACGAGCAGATTGCTCACACGCGATGTTTTCGATCACACCTTGGTATACCACAGACTCGATATAACGAACCAATAAACCATTTAAAAGCTCTTCAGCTTCTGGTTCATAAATATAATCCCAACCGTATTGGCGGTTAAGAGTCTTGTCATCTTCAGCAGCTGCTAAAGGAACAAGTTGTTCGATTTTTTGATTTTGAGTCATGGCATTCACAAAGCCGTTAGACACCAAATAAATGCGATCTAATTCGCCTTTATCGTATGCATCCAACATGACTTGTACAGAACCAGACAACTGTTCAAGACTTGGAGTGTCACCCACTTGAGTGGTTGCACCAAGTACTTTACCGCCGTAGTTTTTAAAAAACGAAACCGCTTTTTGACCAATCAAAGCAAATTGAACTTCAATTGACTGCTCTTGTTGCTGTTGAACGTGTTTTACCACTTTCTTGAACAAGTTAATGTTCAAACCACCAGCAAGACCGCGATCTGATGACACGATGATATAGCCAACGCGCTTAACTGGGCGTTCAACCATATAACGATGTTTATATTCAGGGTTCGCTTGTACTAAATGAGCAATTACACGGTGCATATTTTCGGCATACGGACGGCCCTGAGCCATGCGCTCTTGCGCACGACGCATCTTAGAAGCTGCTACCATCTGCATCGCGCGAGTAATTTTCTGCGTGCTTTTGATACTAGCTACTTTGGCGCGAATTTCTTTTAAATTTGCCATACGCTTAACCTAGTATTCGAAGGCCCTTTCGAGCCCTCGAAGGTTGATTCCGTGAACCAAACCGACACTAAATTTCAACAGTTTGAAAATTAGTAAGTTTGAGTCGCTTTAAAGCTTTCAATACCAGCTTTGAATGCTGCTTCGATGTCTTTGTTCCAATCACCAGTTTCATCGATCTGTTGCATTAACGCAGCATGTTCAGAACGGAAGTAAGAAATTAATGCAGCATCAAAGTCTACAATTTTCTTCACTTCTACGTCAGCCATGTAGCCTTCGTTAGATGCATATACAGACACAGCTTGGTCAGCAATTGAATATGGAGCATATTGTTTTTGCTTCATTAATTCAGTTACACGTTGACCATGCTCAAGTTGCTTACGAGTTGCTTCATCAAGGTCAGAAGCGAACTGAGCAAACGCAGCCAATTCACGATATTGTGCTAAAGCAGTACGGATACCACCAGACAATTTTTTGATGATCTTAGTTTGAGCAGAACCACCAACACGAGATACAGAGATACCCGCGTTCACAGCAGGACGAATACCTGCGTTGAATAATGATGTTTCTAAGAAGATCTGACCATCAGTAATCGAAATTACGTTCGTTGGTACGAATGCAGATACGTCACCCGCTTGAGTTTCAATAATCGGTAATGCAGTTAATGAACCAGTTTGGCCTTTAACTTCACCGTTAGTGAATTTCTCAACATAGTCAGCAGATACACGAGAAGCACGTTCAAGTAGACGACTATGAAGATAGAATACGTCACCTGGATACGCTTCACGACCTGGTGGACGGCGTAAAAGCAATGAAATTTGACGATACGCAACTGCTTGTTTAGATAAGTCATCATAAATGATTAACGCATCTTCACCGCGGTCACGGAAGTATTCGCCCATTGTACAGCCAGAGTACGGAGCAAGGAAAAGCATTGCTGCTGGATCCGCTGCCGCTGCTGCTACAACAGTCGTATACGCCATAGCGCCAGTTTCTTCTAACTTACGTACAACGTTTGCGATAGTTGATTGTTTTTGACCAACTGCAACGTAAATACATTTAATGCCAGAATTCTTCTGTGCGATGATCGCATCGATCGCCATTGCTGTTTTACCAGTTTGACGGTCACCGATGATTAATTCACGTTGGCCACGACCAACTGGAATCATTGTATCAACTGATTTATAACCAGTTTGTACAGGCTCATCTACCGATTGACGCCAAATTACGCCTGGTGCAACTTTTTCAACTGCATCAGTTAATTTTGCATCAATTGGGCCTTTACCATCAATTGGGTTACCCAAAGCATCTACTACACGGCCTAAAAGTTCTGGACCAACCGGAACTTCTAATACACGACCTGTGCAACGAGCTTTTTGACCTTCTTGAAGGCTTAAGTAGTTACCTAAAACAACGACGCCCACTGAATCCTGTTCTAGGTTCAGTGCCATACCGTATAAGCCGCCGTCGAATTCGATCATTTCACCGTACATTGCATCAGCAAGGCCGTGAATACGCACAATACCGTCGGAAACCATAACAATGGTTCCTTCGTTCTTAGCGGTCGCGCTGGTGTCCAGATCGCCGATACGCTGTTTAATGAGCGCACTGATCTCGGATGGATTCAGTTGTTGCATTGCGCTATACCTCAATCTTTATTAAGTTCAGTCTTCTTTTTACGCAATTATGCAAGAAGACGAGTCCGCATTTTTTCAAGCTTATTAAGCGCAGAATCATCTATCACTTGGTCGCCTGCACGAATAACAACACCCGCGATTAACGCTGGGTTAACTTCTACTGAAACATTTACAGCTGCGTTGAAACGTTTCTCTAACGCAGATGCAAGTAATTGCTCTTGTTCAGCAGAAAGTGGTAATGCAGATTCAATCACGACATCTACCACATTGTTATTTTGTGATTTAAGAAGTTCGTACTCTGCTTCAATCTCAGGTAACAAAGTTAAACGATCATTTTCAGCCAAAAGTGTCAAAAAGTTAGACACTTCAGCAGTTTGATCTGCACCTAAAACCTTAGCAAATAAACTTACTTGCTCCACAGGAGTAAGCTCAGGGCGACTCAAGTAAGCGGAAAATGCTTCATCTTGCACCGCAGCACTAAGCACTTGTAACACATTTGACCAATTGTCAGTTGCACCTTGCTCAGAAGCGAAAGCAAATGCTGCTTTAGCGTACGGGCGTGCTAACGTCAAGAGTTCAGCCATAATCGCCTCGCTTAAAGTTTAGCAGCCAGCTGAGTAAGCATGGCATTGTGAGCTGCTTCATCAACTTGTTGGTTCAGAATTTTCTCTGCACCAGCAACAGCAAGAGCTGCAACTTGTTGACGTAATTCTTCACGAGCAGCATTGATCTCTGTGTCAACAGCTTCTTTCGCTTGTTGACGAATACGCTCACCTTCAGCAGATGCTTGAGTACGAGCTTCTTCAACCAATTGAGCCGCACGACGGTTCGCTTGTTCGATCAATTGAGCCGCTTGTGCTTTCGCTGCATCTAATTCAGCTTTAACTTGAGCTTGCGCATCTGCAAGATCAGCTTTCGCCTTTTCAGCTGCATTTAAGCCATCAGCAATTTTACGCTGACGCTCACTAATCGCATTGATTAGTGGAGGCCAAACGAATTTCATACAGAATGCGACAAAGATCGCAAACGCAATCGCTTGACCAAACAGAGTATAGTTAATATTCATTGCTATTCCTCAAATAGTTGATTTCGGAATTTAGCTAATTAACCTACTAGGCCGATGAACGGATTTGCAAAGATAATGAACAAACCAATACCAACACCGATCATAGGCACAGCATCAAGAAGACCCGCGATTAAGAACATACGAGTTTGAAGTTGTGGAGCCAATTCTGGTTGACGAGCAACAGCTTCAAGGAAGCGACCACCTAAAAGACCAAAACCGATCGCAGTACCTAAAGCACCGAACGCGATTAAAAGAGCAGCTGCAACAGCAGATAAGCCAACTACTAAATCCATGAAAAAATCCTCAGAGGTTGAGTTTAAATCAAACAAAAAAACTTTAGCCCAACTACATAGTGTAGTCGAGCAAATATTAATTAATGCTTCTCGCTAGCCATACTCATATACACGATCGTTAACATCATGAAGATGAATGCTTGTAACGTGATAACAAGAATATGGAAGATTGCCCAAGGCACAGACAACGCCCATTGAATCCAGAACGGTAATAATGCGATCAAAATGAAGATCAATTCACCCGCATACATGTTACCGAACAAACGGAGAGCCAATGAAATTGGACGCGCGATAAAAGTTACTAATTCAAGAAGAATATTTACTGGAATTAATAATGCTTTTAAAAATGGGTTACTTGGATTGAATGGGTTAAGCGCAAATTCTGCACCGAAACCGACAAGACCTTTTTCACGGATACTATAGAAAATAGTTAACGCAAATACTGATAACGCCATACCAAGGGTTACGTTAGGGTCAGTAGAAGGAACGATTTTGAAGTAAACATGATGCGGGTCGATACCGAATAGCCCACCAATTATGTGTTGAGCTGTATAAGGAATCCAGTCAACAGGGATAAGGTCCATCAAGTTCATGAGGAAAATCCACACGAAGATGGTAAGAGCTAGAGGCGCGATTAAACGTGATTTACCATGAAAGGTATCACGAACACTTGAGTCAACAAACTCAACGATCATTTCAATTGCAGCCTGGAACTTGGTCGGAACACCAGAGTTTGCAGCTTTCGCTACTAACCAGAACAACAAACAGAAAATGACGCCAAGGCCGATTGACCAACCCATAGAATCCAAGTGAATAGCAGTGAACCCCATCTCTTTCGCTTCTTCAGCAGTCTCAGCTAACTTCCACGTACCATCTGGTGCTTTACCATAGGTCATGTTCGTTAAGTGATGCTGAATATACTCAGACGAGGTAAGGGTATGTTCTTCAGCAGCCATAAATCACACCTGGTTAATGTCAAATACAAATTAGAGTTAACGAATATCGCGTGCTGCTTGATATCTCGTTAAACATCTAAAAAACTTTTCAATTTTTCGTTGCAATTCAACTCATTTTGATAGACGCGACGCCCAAAAAGGTGCGACCCACGACATGGTCTGAACGAGTATGAAACCACAAAACAATGCGACCGCTGACAACGGTTTCACATTGATTAAAATCAAAATGAAGCCAACAATCACAATTCCAAACTTACCGAGCAACCCCCGATACATATTCGATAGAACCTGTTTCGAAGCTCTTGCACCTGCAGCTCTGAACGACTGCCATGAAAAATAACAACTGGCTAGCCAACATACGAATGCACCTAATGCTGCACTCAAAGCCGCAGTCGAGTCTTTCAAGACCCACGCTATCAAGGCTGAAACAGGTATCATACATGCTTGCAAGATGACTAAAGCTTTCGCTAATCGTCGGTCAATCAAGCGACTAGTTCGGCTCATTTATTATCCACTCACAGCAATAATGCTTGACAAGTTTAGCTGATGATTATTTTTAATCGCAGGCATTATAGAGTTACACCCCTGAACATGCAATCTTTTCCCGACCTAAGTCTGGTATTTTTAGATCGTTTATTGCTGAGCACTTATACAATTATCGGCTGTTTTTACATCACTTTTGTGCTTTTTCTACACATGCACGTACTTGTATCGCTAGAGTCTGCCATGCTGTTATAAAATTCTGGTGTTTAGCAAAACTCTCATCAACTGCGAGAAAATTCACATGACCTAGAGACTTATATTGATTCTTATTAGCTACAGTTTCAGCCAAAAGACACATCTTTTGCTGTGGGCGATTGTCTTTTAAATATTTGATTTGAGCAATTGTAGGTGCCATATGTGGGTCTTCTGTCATCGCACCAGCGAATTTTAGCAACAGCGCACGCTCCAAGTATTGGTATGCATCATGTAATGACCAATACGGCTGAACACCATGATTGAGTTTTACACTTTGTGAAGTTTTCAGCATCTCATGTGCAAAAAGTTTAGCATTACTCCAATACTTGTCTTTAAACTCAGGTTGTTGTTGTGAGCGTAATGCCGCTATAAAAAAGCCAATACGAACTGCATTATTTGGTTCTAACCATACATGAGTATCGACAGTTCCTTTTACTACGTCCCCTCGACTATTTCTAAGCGGCAATGTTTGCAATATTCCTGTATTCAATAAGGCAACTGCTTTAGAGTTTTTCGCCAAAATACTCTCTAATGGTGCTTCATGCGCTTTACCAAGCCAAATAACCAATCCTGCATCTTGAATTAATTTACGGTGCGCAGGGGTCAGATGAACATCATGCCCTGTTTGATTTTCTAGCAACAATTTTGGTTCTTCAATACCTTGAGTGATTTCTTTTGCAATCAAATACACTGGGTGTGTCGAAACCACCAAGGGTGCTTGTGCCCAAGCCAAGGTTGTGAATAATGCTGTAAAGCATAGTGCTAGCAGACGCAACATGAAATTAATTACCACTCGAATTTTGACGTTATAATATAACAAACAGTTAAAAATGCCTATGCTGTTCGTAAGTTGCAAGGTCTCATGATACTATTTATGAGATATCCCCTTCCCTTTTCGAAGTCTTGAGGTCAGTCCATGAGCGCATGTTCACACGAACATCATGATACTTTACACGGTGTGCATGATCACCCGAATGTTGAAGCTCGTTTATTAGAAGCTGAAGCAAGCTGCGCTGCTTCAGGTGCTAAATTGACTCCGCTTCGCAAAGAAGTTTTAGAGTTAATTTTAACGGCTTCAGGCCCTATGGGCGCTTATGACTTGTTGGCGAAATTGAAAGGTAATGCTGAACGTCCAGCAGCACCTCCAACTGTTTACCGCACCCTCGATTTTTTGCTCGAAAAAGGTTTTATTCATCGTTTAACTTCAATTAATGCCTATATTCCATGTTGCCATCCTCGTGCTGGACATCAAGCCGCTTTTCTCATTTGCTCTAAATGCAATACAGTGAAAGAGGCTTCAGCTCTTGGTTTGATTCAACAACTTGATCAATTGGCTTCGTCTGATCATTTTCAGGCTCAACATAGCATTATTGAGATTTCAGGATTATGTCAGCAGTGCTCTCAGTAAGTTCTGCATTGCCATTAATTGAACTGCAGCAAATTAATGTGCGAATTGATGAAAGAGACATTTTAAAGAATGTTGACTTTCAGATTCATGACAAAGAAATTATTACCCTCATTGGTCCCAATGGGGCGGGTAAATCTACGCTTATCAAAGTGATTCTCGGAATTGTGAAGGCCAATTCTGGTCAAATTAAACATCATAAAGCTTTAAAACTTGCTTACGTCCCTCAAAAGTTCAATCCATCCCACAGCTTGCCACTTCGAGTGAAAGATTTACTTGATTTAGAAAAGTGTGATCTTGCGATTAAACAAGAAATTATTCGAGATACTGGGATCATAAAATTACAAGATTCGAAAGTCCAACAGCTGTCTGGTGGGGAACGCCAGCGTGTACTTTTAGCACGCGCTCTACTGCGTCAACCCAACTTATTGGTACTCGATGAACCGATGCAAGGTTTAGATATTCAATCTGAAGCTGAACTTTATGATTATGTTCGAAGTCTACCTGAGCGCTACGGTTGCTCGATCTTAATCGTCTCTCATGATTTGCAGTGGGTGATGCAAGGTACACAGCGTGTGGTATGCCTCAATAAACATATATGTTGTAGCGGTTTGCCTGAAAATATTCAACAAGACCCTGAGTATCAAGCTATTTTCGGCACTAATCGAGTGTTCTACCAACATCATCACGATCATTGTGCACATGGTGATACAGCAACGCCATGTCAACACGATCCTCGTCCTCATATTCATCCAGAACCGGAAGCTTAGATCATGATGGAATGGTTACAACTTCTATTACCTGCATGGATTATGGGAACATTGTTAGTGTTTCTAACTGCACCGCTTGGTTGTCTTATGTTATGGCGTCGTATGTCATTCTTTGCAGACACAATGGCGCATGGAACTCTCTTGGGTGTGGCGATTGCTGGCTTACTCACCCTCCCCTTATGGATGGGGGTTACGTTTACCGCGTTACTCTTGGTCGCAGTCCTTTGGGTATTGCATGATCCTCGCTTGCCCAACGATGCATTACTTGCGTTATGTTCAGCAACGCTGCTTTGCTCAGGACTATTGGTCATCCAACACCTCCCTGCGCTAAGACCAGAGTTGCTCAGTTATTTATTTGGCGATCTTTTAACAATATCTTGGTCCGACTTACCGACATTTGCAGTGGTGATTGTCATTGCACTCTCTGTGCTCTATAAAAGTTGGCAATCTCAAATTCAAATTGCGATTGATCCTGATATTGCAGTAAGTGAAGGTGTGAATGCGAAATGGCAGCGCCTTATTTTTATGCTGCTTCTTGCCTTATTTACAGTACTTGCGTTACGTGCAGTAGGTTCATTACTCATGGGTGCTTTATTGGTTATACCTGCATTAACCGCAAGACTTTTAGCACATTCACCTAAACACATGGTGCTATGGTCTTTTATTGTGGCTCAAGTTGGTGTGACTGTGGGCTTATGGTCGAGTGCAGGTTTAAATATTGCGACAGGTTTAAGCATTGTATTAACCATGGCAATCGTATTTGCTGTGATTTTTATCATTCAAAAATTTAAAAAAATAGCCTGATTTATTTGGGCTATTCATTAATCTTGCTTCTTTATAAAATATTTATGAAGACAGAGAAAGATATAACAAGAGAATAAAAAACCACCATAACCAATAAATTAATGAGGCCTTTTATCCATATCACATGCCAAAAGCCAAAAAAGGTCTCAGGCATAAACCAATATTCAACAATATAGAAAGGCAACCATTCGAATAGTAAACCGATTGCAGCCGTGATAAATAAGACCACATTGATCCACATCAAATAAACCATTTGTTTGAAAAACATCTTATATTGCGAAGTATCATCCACAATCATTTTTTTTATAAGGGTGGTGATCAAAGTTAAAATCACTGTAAGACCAAATGTGGCGCATATGCCAATACCCGCGCCCCACATCACAAACTTGATCCATTACCACACACTTTCAGGCTGTAAATAAAAATACGCCCAGATTTAGGGAGTTGAAATTAAGCCGAGCCCCAACAGAATAGTCAAAATTAATATTATAATTTTCAATAAAATAACCCTCATTCGTTATTTTATTGTGTCTTATTGATGCACTAAACTCAATAAAAAAGCCGCACCTGCAAATAAACCTGCAAAGGTACGATTCATCACTTTTTGCTGACGAGGTGATTTAAGTAAACGCAATACCTTCGCTGCAAGACCTGTATATCCAGCCATAACGATAAGATCGATAACAATCATCGTACAAGCCATGTTGAGGTATTGTGGCCATTGAGGCTTTGAAAGATCCAGAAACTGTGGCAACACTGCCAATAAGAATACAATTGCTTTTGGATTACTCATATTGACAAAGAAACCGCTGATTACTAGCTTCATCGCTGACTTTTGCTTTAAATCAGTCTGAATTTCGATGGACTGCACTGGGGCTTTCCACTGTAAATATGCCAAATATAATAAATACCCAACCCCAAACCATTTGACGATCAAAAATGCCAAAGGTGTCGTAGCAAATAGTACGCCTGCTCCCGCAGCGACAACTCCAATTTGAACCAAAAGTGCAAGTTGCAGACCAATTGCATTCCAATAGCCTCGTTTGAATCCATAATTCAAACCACTAGACATAGATGCAATAGCACCTGCACCAGGCGAAATACTAATAACCCAACATGCAAGCATGTAGGCAAACCACATTTGATAAGACATAACGATTTGGGAGATTTATTTTGATGAGATTATATGACAATTCGACTTTTTTAAGATTTAAAATTTGAATGTTTTTTTAAACGTCTGTCTGTTCAGCACTATGATGATCAGGCACAATGTGATCAGCAAAATTAGGATATTATAATTTCAGGAGCCATGAATGACTTCCCAATCCGTAATCTTACCATTGCCTTCAGATCATGCTCGCTTTATCACTTTGCGTTTAAAAGATTTATCAATAGATCAACTAAAAGAAAAACTTGAAGATCTCTTTACGACTCGTGATCGCTTAATTACTCAACATCCTCATGCTCAAATTAAAACTGCGGTGGCTTTTGGACCAGAACTTTGGTCACAACTTTACCCTCACCAACCAGAAGGTTTTAAACAGCTTGAACCAATTCAAGGCTCTTTCACCATGCCTGTGGTCCCTGCTGATGTTTTAATCCATATCGCAGCACAGCGTACTGATATTTGCTTTGCCTTAAGCCAAGCTTTTTTTGAAGGAATTCAGGATTTGGTTGAGGTTTTAGATGAGCGCGTGTGCTTCCGAAATTTTGATGGTCGAGATTTAACTGGTTTTATTGATGGCACCGAAAACCCTCAATTTCCAGATGATCGCGCTGAAACAGCTTTACTAGGTGACGATGCAGGAATTTTCACTGATGGCTCATTCGTTTTTGCTCAACGTTATCGTCATGATCTAGATAAATGGAAAAAACTTAAAGTTGATGCACAAGAGCAAGTGATTGGGCGCACCAAACTCGAAAGCATAGAGCTTGATGACGATGTTAAACCTGACAATGCACATGTGGCTCGCACCGTTGTTGAAGATGATGAAGGTGAGGAGCTTGAAATTCTTCGTCATTCTTTACCGTATGGCGATGGACGTGGTGATCAAGGTTTGTATTTTATCGCTTATACGAAAGATTTAACACGTATTGATCGCATGCTGACACGTATGTTTGGAACTAGTGGCGATGGTATTCATGATCGCTTATTGCACTTTGTGGCGCCTTTAGATGGAGCTTATTACTTCGCCCCAAGTGAAGAATTGCTAGAAAAGGTATTGGAAGGTTAGACAATAGAAAGCCGACGAGAGTCGGCTTTTATAGGGGAGGTAGTAGTTACATACAAATATATGTTAACAATTCCCCTAACCACATCGCCCTCTATAAGTAGAGAAAAAAACCTTTGAATTAGACATGCAGTTTATTTTTTTAGGCTTTTCATTTTCCTTTCCATTTAATTCATTAACTAAATAATTATCTTGAATTACAACTGGTTCATTTTTAGAGTCGACTCTAAATGTTGTATATCTATGACCTAACATAGAGTTATCTGCACAAGTATTATACTCTAATGTAAAATTATTTTCACTGATTGCTATATTCTTAAACTCACTATATTGACAATTATTAAAACTATCATCAAATAAAATATTATTTTTCCATAATGTTTTATTATTAAGACCATCCCTAATAACAATTGATTTCAACGAATCTTTTCCGCCTAAAACCTCAATATAGTCACTAACCCCATCTTTATTAACATCCATTTTTCTTTTTAAAAAAGCACCGCTATAAGATAAAACCCTATTTTCAACAAAATCATTCATTTGATCTAATTTAGAAACTTGACTATTCTCAACCCAACCTTTCCCAGAGTTTAAAAAAACTTTAAATTTATAGTTTGCTTTAGGTATATAATTGGAATCGGAATTATTTGTCTTAACTAAATTATCTTTTGGAATTAAAAAAATAATTTTTTCCTTAACTGCTTTTATACTCTTGTAATTTAGATCTTTTTTTTGATCAACAGTTGGAATCAAAAAAACAAATGCATTCCCAAGCTTATTAGTCTTACCATTATATATACAGCCATAATCTGGCAAATAATAATAACCATCCAAATTTGTATATTCAGTATTCTCACCATAACAAGTCAATAGACTATCTAACTGAACATTATTTAAGTCTTTTTTATCCGCATTAGCAGTACAAGCTCCTAATACCATGATAGAAATAACTACTGCACTTTTTTTCATATTCTCTTTCCACTTATATTGGGTCTAAAATATCCTACCCATCCAGCATGAGATGCCAAAGCTTTACCCGAAATCGTATAAACAGCTGTTCTACTGCACCCCTTCTTAACACAACCACCATTTTCTGTATTGAACCTTTCTTCAGCACTACCAACAAAGCCTATAGCCTCTAAAATTGTTACAGTTTTATTTTCAGTATCGACTGCATAAACAATTCCACAATGTCCAGCACTACTCCTCCAAACGAAAATATCACCTACTTGAGGAATGAAAGAAATTTCTTTACTACCTGAAACATAATCTATTTTATTAGAGTGTATTGCTCCTCTAAATGCTTTCTCAGTTAACATTATTCCTGTATGAATTGAATAAAATTTATCAGTAACTCCTAGTTTCATTAGATATATTGCGACAGTTTCTGAGCAATCTAAACCTTTTAAATCATTAGCAGTAATTTCAGAAGTCGCAGTTGCAGGAGATAGCCCCCCTCTGGCACCAGCTTGAGAGTAAGGTATATTTCTATCTACGAGTTCTTTCATTTCATTTAGAACTGAGACCAACTGTCCTCCAACAGGTGCAGTAGGTGCAGATTTATTTAAAGAATTGGTTTCTACAATAGAGTTCTTGCACTCATTTAATTTAAACACTTTTGATGTAATATCTTTAAAATTATTTTTTCTTTGTTGTCTAGATGCTGTTTTACTATTTATTACATCAATAAGTTTATCTACTATAACTAATTGTGATGTTAAAGTTACTTGTTTTTTATTAACTAAAGCAGACAAACCAAAAGATTTCCAATATGCCATGGATGCTAATGTTCCTTCTTTCAAATTATTAATATTATTAGCATCAATAACAATATTTTCTTGTGGAAAGCATTTTTTTATTTCATCATTAATTCTACTATATTTATCTTTTCCAGTAATTTGTATTATACCTCTCCCTCTGTACTTCCAACCATCACCAGAGTTTATATCTCCATTACCATTTCTATTAGCGTAGGCAATATTTGCTATCATCTCTTGGTTAGCTGGATGTTTATCATTTCTACCATATTTATCACATAATTCCTTATTCCCACGAAAGGCCTTAAAAGGCCCTCCATGACTTTTTTTAGCAACTCTTTTTCCATTCTCTGTTATATATATATTTCTTGGACTATTTGTATAATCAGCAACTAAAATATCTGAATGATAATTTAAGCTCTCACCATTTTTTACTGTAATTGAGGTACCAACCTCCTCAAGTACTTGTGCAAAAAAATGTGCTTTGCTTACACAATTTTTCATCAAAAACTTTTCTGCATACTGATTATAAGAATCCACTAAAGCTTTAATCTCAGATACAGTTGCATTTGTAAAAATTTGCTTTAACTCGTTTTCCGTAATTTTAGAGCAATTATCGCATCCATTTACTGATACTTGAGCAATTGGTTGGTTTTCATTATTAACCCTATGTTGAGTTTGAGACTGTGTTGTATTGAGAGTTGTGTTATTACTTGGATGAATATGATTATCTGTTTTAGCTTCAAATTTGATTGTATCTAAGGAAATACCTATTCCTAAATTTCTAGGCTCAGTAATAAATCTATTACTAATTACTTTATAACTACTATTTGTTTTGGACCAACCTTCAATTACTATATCCTTACCAGCCTCCCCTTGATTTAGAATTATCAACCCCTTTTCATTTGTTAATCTTTCAATTTTCACTTTACCACCAATAATAATTTTGATTTTAAAATTACTTATTGGTTCCCCTTTCCTATTAACTACTGCAACAGCCAACTTGGCTGTATTTGTATTTGTATTTGTATTTGTATTTGTATTTGTATTTGTATTTGTATTTGTATTTGTATTTGTATTTGTATTTGTATTTGTATTT
>NZ_JBWYIY010000023.1:0-43183 GCF_056779975.1 Acinetobacter sp. ANC_7511 | reverse complement strand
TTTTTTAAGAATCTGGTGGGTCGTCCGCGACTCGAACGCGGGACCAACGGATTAAAAGTCCGCTGCTCTACCAACTGAGCTAACGACCCATAGGGGTTTCAAAATAAGTGGTGGGTCGTCCGCGACTCGAACGCGGGACCAACGGATTAAAAGTCCGCTGCTCTACCAACTGAGCTAACGACCCATCTCGTTTTGATGTTGCGTATTTTAGCAAGTTATTTGAGTAGCGCAAGTAAAAAATATAAAACTTTGTTACGTTTGGCTAGAAATGACACAATTTCGTGTTTTCTAGCCAAAAAACAATCGATTTTAGCTTAAAAACGATATTTATACTGTTCAATATTTTTCAGAATCTCTTCATTTAAATCGCAATATGCATCTTCATTTGGTAATAAAACCAAAATACGATCTGAAGTTTTGTCTGGAAAATAAGCTTCTTCCTTTAACTTACTCTTTTGATATTTAAATGTTCCTGTAGTTTCGAGTGTTTTCTGTACACGTAAGAACACTGGAACTGCATAGCTAGGCAAAGACTTCTTAAAGAACTGAGCCATATCGGATAAATCTTGCTCATTTAGTTCAGCACCTTCTGCTAAAGTGATGGCTGCCATACCTGCACGACCGTTAGTATTTGGAATCTCAACGCCGTATACCACTGCTTCTGTGATCTTTTCATAATCACTACAAATATTTTCAACCTCAGTTGTAGAGACATTCTCACCTTTCCAGCGGAAGGTATCACCGAGACGGTCAACAAATTGAGCATGGCGGCACCCGATATCTCGCACAAGGTCACCCGTGATGAAATAAGAATCTCCTTTGGTAAAAACATCATGCATGATCGAGGATTTATTCTTTTCTGGATCGGTATAACCATCAAATGGCGAGCGATTGGTAATTTTACCAATCAATAAGCCTGTTTCACCTTTTTTGACTTTAATACAATGACCTTTTGCATCGCGAATAGGAGCTTCTTTTTCCTTGTCATATTGGATAATGGCATAAGGAATAGGAGAGAAACCTACGGTATTGTCGAAGTTTAAAATATTGGAAAAGCCGACATTGCCTTCACTTGAAGCATAAAGTTCGAGTACTTCTTCAATGCCAAAGCGATTTTTAAATTTATCCCAAATATTTGGACGCATGCCGTTACCAATCATCTTGGTGACGCGATGATTGCGATCTTGGTGTGATTCAGGTGCATCTAGAAGATAGCGACATAGCTCACCAACATAACCAATTGCTGATGCATTAAATTTTTGAACATCTTTCCAAAAAGAAGAGGTTGAGAACTTACGACGAATCGCTAGCGTCGAACTACCAGCAATTACACCACACCAGCAAACCACCATGCCTGTGGCATGATAAAGCGGTAAAGTGACATACATAACGTCATCTTTATTTAGATTGAGGACATGACCATATGTGCCATACGCTAACATCCAACGACTATTGGTAAAGACTACGGCTTTTGGTAAACCTGTTGTACCAGACGTATAAATATAGAATAAGCCGTCAGCACCAGTCACCTTATGTGTTTCAGCTAGATTATCTTTAGATTCAGATAAAATTTCTTGTGCAAGATTATGATAGCCATCAGGTGCTTGACCAGCATTTTGACGTGTATTTTGATCAGCCAGCCAATAGAGCTTATCTTTGGCGACAGTCAGTTGTTCGCGTACTTCATCTACAGCTTCACGGCATTCTTCACCGACAATTACACCGATTGGTTTAACCAAATTAATACTATGGGTAAGTACCTTACCTGTTTGAGACGTATTGACGAGCGCTGAAACAACCCCAATTTTTGCAAGACCAATGACGGTGGCAATAAGTTCACTACGGTTTTCAACAATGACCGCAATCACATCACCTTTTTTTGCACCCTTAGCGATGTAGTAGTGTGCAATTTGGTTTGCCCAATCATTTAGTTGTTGGTAGGTATATTTCTGATCTTCACATAACAGCGCAATACCTTGAGGATTTTTTTGCGCTGCACGCTCAAAAGCGAGGGCAAGACCTGCTGGCGTTTTAGGAGTACGTAAATAAGCCTGTTTGAGCCCGACAAGAATATTTGGCAACTTCGTGACCAAATGTGGGAGTCGTGCTGCTACGTCTTTGATTCCAATGAGATCGTTTTGATAAGTCTGGCTCATACTGGTCCTATTTTTTGTGATATTCCGTTTAGTCTTTAATTTTTCGCAAGTTTTTTTACTTGGTTTTGTCACTGAATATCTTATCCATTTTGAAAAATTGATCAATTCTGAACAGGATTTTTCAGTCAAAACTTTAAAGACCATAACAAAAAAACCTAGCCACCGTAATGACTAGGTTTGTCAAAAGCTAATGTAGTTTAAGCAAATTACTCAGCTGATGGTGTTGCTTTTTTAGGTGGGCGACCACGAGGGCGACGCGGACGAACAGGTTTATCTTCTTCCTGCTGTTCTGCATCATCCTTATCTGCTTCAGCTTGTGCAGATTTATCTTCAGCATTTACGGCAACTTCCGCCACTTCAACTTTCGCAGTTTCTGCTTCTGTAGACGCAACTTCAGTTGATTCTGAAGATTTTTCTTCAGGTTGCTGTTGTGACGAAGTTTGAACTTTTTCTTCAGTCTTCACTTCAGATTGAGTCACTTCAGCTGTCTGTGTTGCTGTTTCTTGATGTGCAACTTCAGATGTTGCATCAGCTGCTTGTGGAGCATCCGTAACAGGTGCTTCAACTTTCACGGCTTCTTGTGCTGCAACTTCTTCAAGGCGCGCTTGTTTTGCTTGCTCTGCTGCAAGTTTTGCAAGACGACGACGCTCACGTGGATCGTTTGCAACACGCTTATCAGACACTGGTTTTGGAGGTGTTAAGTCCAACACAGGTGCAGGCTCTTTTTCAGCTGGAGCTTGTTGAACAGCGACATCACGTGTGACTGGTTTTTTCTCAGTAGCAGGTTCAGCAGATTGAGTATTTAAACTCGCTGCATACTGTTCAGTGAACTTTTGCAATGCGCGATTGAAGGTTGGAATTAATCCAAACTGCTCAATCAATACAGAGCAATCCGCACCATAAACATGTTGAATTAAGCTTAAAACCGTATGTTGTGCTAAAGCTGGCACTTGTGAAGGGCGAAGCTTCGGCGCATCTGATTTTGCTTTCTGGTCATGTTGATGCTTGTTACGACGACGTTGACGTGGGTCGTTACTTGCACGTTGTGGTGCTTGTTGAGGTTTAACCTCAGCTTCAATGACAGGTTCATCAACCGTAATTTCCACTTGAGGTGCTGACACTTCAGTGTCTGTCACAACAGGTGCTGGAGCAGTTGCTACAGGTGCTGCTACTTCAGGCGTTAATGCAACAATCTCACTTTGTGCTTGATCAACATTAACCACTAACGCTGTTTTAAGCTCATCATTACGAGGTACATCAATTAAATCAACTTTAACTTGAGCTTCTGGAGCAACAGGTGCTGAAGATTGCTCTTGATTTAATACACTTTGATCGCGGTGACGATTTGGACGTTGTGGACGTTGTGCATTACGGTCTCGACGTGGCACAGCTTGTTCAGTTTGTGCTTCGAAAGCTGTCTCGTTTTGTTGAGGGCGCTTTTGATGACGTTTCTGATCACGCTGTTCTTGGCGTTGCTCATGACGGTTTTCATTGCGTGACTCATGACGATTGTCTTGACGTTGTTCATGGCGAGGTGCCTGTACAACTTCTTCAATCACATGTTGATCTGCGTTAACTTCGCGTGTGTCACGTTGCTTATTGCGATTTTTCTTGTTATGACGTTGTGGACGCTCGTCTTTTTCAGCTTGACGTTCTTGGTCGCGTGTATCATTTTTCGCAACAGGCGTATGTGAAATATACGCATTTGTTTCAAGTGGTGCAGATGCTTCAATTGCCACAGGTGTTACAGGTGCAATTTGACCGAATTGCCCACGACTTACGGCACCACCGTTCACCATTTGTTCAATTGCAGCCGCTGCAGAGTTAGCCGTACGCGATTGATCAATCGTACTTGCTTGTTTTTGAACAAACAGATTTTCTAACCATGCGCATGGGCTAGTTGCTGGAGCAGCTACTGCTGGGGCAGTTTTTTGCGCTACCGCAGGTTGTGTAGCATTTTGGTTATTTTTATGACGCTTATTGCCTTTTTCCTGCGTTACAGGGGCATGCGTATGTGGAGCTGCATGCTCTTCTTCTAAGTGCCATTCTGAAGACTCATAACCCAACTCTTTTTCACTTGAACGAGTCGCTTCAGTACGTTCATAGCTGGTTGGTGCAAAGCCTTCAGGATTATACGAGATTTCGTAATGTGGCGTTTCTAAATGCGGGTGTGGGAGTACAGTCACACGTACATTTGAAGTTTGCTCCAAATATACGAGGCTATGACGTTTTTCATTGAGAAGGAATGCTGCAATTTCAACAGGAACTTCTACTTGAACTTCACCTTGACGCTCACGAAGTGCAATTTCTTCAACTTTACGCATGATTGAAAGTGAAAGAGAACGCAAGTCACGAACCATACCTGTGCCATGACAACGTGGACATACATAGCCAGTCGCTTCTTCTAAAGAAGGGCGTAAACGTTGGCGACTCATTTCCATTAAGCCGAAACGAGACAATTGACCGAACTGGATACGTGCACGATCACTTTGAGTTGATTCACGCAGTTTCGCTTCAACCATACGTTGATTGCGTTCTTTGGTCATATCAATGAAGTCAATCACGACCAGACCACCGATATCACGTAAGCGAAGTTGGCGAGCGATCTCCTCTGCTGCTTCTAAGTTAGTACTAAGCGCAGTTTCCTCTACATCGTGACCACGAGTAGATTTTGCAGAGTTAATATCGATCGAAACCAATGCTTCTGTTTGGTCAATGACAATTGAACCACCAGAAGGAAGTTTCACTTCACGCTCGTAAGCTGTTTGAATTTGACTTTCGATACCAAAATGAGCAAATAAAGGCTCATTCAAAGTATATGTTTTTAACTTGTCTAATTGGTTCGGCATCACGGCTTTAACAAAGTTATAGGCTTCGTTATAAGCTTGTTCAGAATCAATTAAAATTTCTGCAACATCATCACGTAAATAGTCGCGAATTGCACGAGTAACTACACCAGCTTCCTGATGAACCAACATTGGAGAAGGGCCAGAATTTGCTGTACTTTGGATGCGTGCCCAAAGATCGAGAAGGTGCTGAAGATCAAGTTGAAGCTCTTCTTGTGAGCGACCAATCCCTGCAGTACGTACAATCACGCTCATACCACGAGGTACATTTAAAGACGCCAACATTTCTTTCAATTCTTCACGAACTGAACCAGAAATTTGACGACTAATACCACCACCTTTCGGGTTGTTTGGCATTAAGACCAAGTAACGACCCGCAAGGGAAATAAAAGTTGAGAGAGCAGCGCCTTTGTTGCCACGTTCCTCTTTTTCAACTTGAACTAAAAGCTCAGTACCTTCAGTGATTAACTCACGAATGTTTGAAGTTTGACGAGGGTCAGCTTTGTAATATGAGTTTGCGATTTCACGCATTGAAAGAAAGCCTTGACGGCCTGCACCATATTCTACAAAAACAGCTTCAAGAGATGGCTCAACGCGAGTCACATGACCTTTGTAGATATTGGCTTTCTTTTGTTCACGAGTACGATTTTCTAAATCGAAATCGTAAAGACGGTGACCAGTGATGAGTGCAACGCGAACTTCTTCGGCATGTGTTGCATTGATCAACATACGTTTCATGGGTGTAACACCTAATAGTGATACACAAGCAAAAACATCGCGATTTACGTAGCGAACATCAACCCGCATGGATCAATTCCTAGATCACCATAATCAGTTTGATCTAAGTGTATTACCGGCCTTTATTGATGGGCTTCGGTATTTTGATTCACGTATTGATGATGGCAATACGGCTTTAATCCTGTCACTGATTAAAGAAGCCTGAACATTCACTGGCGGACTAACGGTGCATTGGATGTTCGTTACTTTCACTGTCACATTGCTCGAAGATCATCTCTTCAATTTTTTGATAGAGTGTCTTGATACGGAATTATCGTCGTATCTTTACAAATTGTGCAGATCCAATGCATCTAACGTTATAGCCTGAATGAGAAATCAGGTTGCGACTATTCTGATGTGTATCAGTTAACGTTTAAAAACCAACATAATTGTTGGCGACATATTTTTTTAAACAAACTGATTTATGTGCAAAAGCACAATTAAACGCAACAGTTTGTCTTTTTGCCGATATAATAAGCCTTCGGCGTTGGCATATTCTTTTGGGACCATTCCGAGTTTATGCTAAACAAAAATTTAGTTTGAATTTCAAAATTTTGAAATCTCTAAACAAATGTTCACTTACGGCGGTATCCGTGCGCTGACTATAGCAAACCTTAGATCATCTGCCTATGGGCTACACAGACATTTCTAGTCAATTGGGTAGTCTAAATGATCAGTTTTTAATCGAATTTAGTATTTTTTTAGGTCAACGTAACTGTATGAATTCTACGCAAGAATGGCAAAGCGTCACTTGGTTTGAAGTGGATGAGCACCAATTGGGGCAACGCATCGACAATTTTCTATTCGCTCGTCTTAAAGGAGTACCGAAAAGTCGAATCTATCGTTTAATTCGTGAAGGTCAGGTGCGGGTCAACAAAAAGCGTGTGAAAGCGGAAACCAAATTAAATATTGGTGATCAAATCCGTGTTGCACCGATTCGTTATGAACAAAAAGATGAATCTCAAGCTCCAGTATCAGACAAAGTCGCGCAGGGCTTGTTAAGCCGTGTGGTTTATGAAGATGAAGGTCTTTTAGTGGTGAACAAACCTTCTGGGATTGCGGTGCACGGTGGAAGTGGTGTGGCGTATGGCTTAATTGAAGGCTTACGCGCAGCGACAGGGAAAAAATATTTAGAACTGATCCATCGTATTGACCGAGATACTTCAGGCTTGGTGATGATTTCTAAAAAGCGTAGCGTATTAAAAACACTTCAAGATATGCTTCGTGAACACAAGATTCAAAAAACTTATGCTGCTGTGGTGAAAGGCCAAGTAACACTAGATTCCCAATTAATCGATGCACCATTACATCGCTATGAGTTAGCCAATGGTGAACGTCGAGTGCGTGTATCTAAAGAAGGAAAGCCTTCAAAAACCCAATGGAAGGTAGCAGAACGCTTTATGCATGCATCACTCGTGTATGCATCACCGCTTTCTGGTCGTACACATCAAATTCGCGTACATGGACTCAGTATTGGTCATCCCTTGGTGGGTGATGAAAAGTACGGGCATGAGACGGAATATCGTGGACCTAAACCACGTCGTTTATGTTTACACGCAATGCGCTTAGAGATTCCTGGATATCCAGTAATTGAAGCACCATTGCCTGAGGATATGCAAAGCCTGGTTGCACAACTTCGCGCACAAAAAGCGGATAAACCTGTAGTGCAGTCTCAACAAGACTGATTGCGTCTCAGTGGTTGTGTAAGGATTGAATCATTGTGTCATGACGAGGTCATGCAACGATGAGATCTTAATATGTCAATATGATATTTAAATGGCATCTACCCGATCAAAATTAGGATAAAAAATATGACATCAGCGGTAAAACTCATTATTTTTGATTGGGATGGCACCTTATTTGATTCAGTGGGTCAAATTGTTGAAAGTTTAAAATTTGCCGCCAAACAATTTAATCAACCTTTGACTGATGAGGATGCTAAAAGCATTATTGGCTTAGGATTACCTGAAGTAGCGCAGGTTTTATTTCCTCAGGTTCCTGATTTACACGAGGCAATTTTACAGTCTTATTCAGCGCATTATGTTGAGCACTCGAAACATGATCGTTGGTTTGATGGTGTGGCTGAAATGTTGCATGATCTCAAAGAGTCAGGTATTCATTTGGCTGTTGCGACAGGAAAAAGTCGTAAGGGGCTAGATCGAGTACTGGGGCAAACTCAGAGTGTGAGTTTGTTTTCAGCGACACGTGCAGCCAGTGAAACAAAATCAAAACCAGATCCGTTGATGTTGGCTGAAATTTTAGCCGAAACTGGTTTTAATGCAGATCAAGCGATAATGGTAGGAGATACTTCATACGATCTTGAAATGGCATTGAATATTCGTATGCCAAGTGTAGGGGTGACGTATGGCGTTCATGTACCTGAGGTACTACAGCAATATCATCCACTTGCGGTCGTGGATTCCATTGATGAATTACATCAACTTTTAAAAAATTTGATTAATCAGTCAGTTGCTTGCTAAATCACATCGATAAAAAACCCGCTCAATTCAGCGGGTTTTTTATTCACGTTGAACTTTGATTAAAGTCTAAATAAAAGACTTTTGAAAGTAACTCCATAAATTTTTGCACAGCAATACCAGTGGCATTCTTGCGATAACTTACAAAGAGATCAAGCGAAGGTAGCTCTACATCGAGTGGACGAGTCACACTATTTTCCAAGAGAAGTGGCATAATATAGCCAGGAAGAATCGTACACCCTAAGCCAATACCAATAGAGTTAATGTTAAACAAGATATTGTCAGCTTTTTGAACAATTTTAAAAGAAACGCCATTTTGTTCAGCAAAGCCTAAAATGGTGTCATGCAGGGTCTTAGATTGCTCATCTGAAGGGATCACAAAATCAATGCCATCAAGCGCTTTTACAGGAATACGATCGTACTTTGCCAAAGGGTGATCTTTAGGCAGAATAAAAACTAAAGGCTCACGGAGTACAAAGCGACTCTCGATCTCTTCAGAATCTAAACGTTGACGAGTAAAAGTAATGTCCAATTCACCTTTCTTTATGCCTTTGAATTGCTCAATATTATTTAAGCTTTGTAATTCAATTTTTAATTCGGGATTTTGAACACGTAAGTTAGGTAATACATAAGGAAAGATTTTCATTTCTGCAACTGGCACAAAACCAATGCGTAGCATTTTTTGTTTTGCTTTAGACACTTGGCGCGCCATATTAATTGCTTTTTCTGCTTGAGCAATGGTGAGTCTCGCCTGTTCCAGAAACACAGCGCCTTCTTCGGTCAATTCAACTTTTCGTTTGGTTCGATTTAGTAAACGCACACCAACATCTTCTTCTAAATCTTTGATTTGTTGGCTGAGTGAAGGCTGTGCTGTGTAGAGCTTAAGTGCAGCTTTGCTAAAATTAAGCTCTTCTGCAACTGTAATAAAATAGCGCAAATGCCGTAATTCCATATAGCCTTCCAGAGAATAATCTAAAAAATGTCTTAATGTTGCTAAAGATGAGTATAAGTGAAATTGATCAATAAGTAGATGTATTTTGGTATTTAGTTAGTGAATGAAGCATTTTTTTGTATTTTAAAATTTACATGCATTTAATTTCTTACTTAGATAGAAATTTTACATTTCAAGATCGAACTCTCATCGTGAATGAGTGACTGATTTGTATAGGTTTAGAAAAGATTGTATCTATTAAAGTTGAAACCAATTGTTTCGGCTTTAAGTCTATGAAAAATAATAATGTAGAGAAAAGTACGTTGAAGCTTTGGGAGATCAGTTGTTCAGCGTTAAGTCACATCCTAAACAAAATTTAACTTCCTCTATTTAAGATTTCTGTGGGTGATTAAAAAAACATCAAAAATCAGAAAAAAACAACAAAATCATAAACAAAAAGAAAGTCTGAGTTGTATATGATGAATAATAGAGGGATGATTGGTGTTCTATTTCACAATTTATTGATGAAATTATAACCACTTCATGGGAATTGAGATTGATGTTGTCTTAAATGAAACACGAACAGTGTATCTTTTAAAAACATAATTTAAAAATGCGAATAGATGATGAACATAATCTATTTATATAACTGAATAATCAACTATTTCAAAATCGCTTCGGTTTAAGGTGCTTACATTTATTATGTCTAATTTGACTGATATTCCAACGACGACTTCGAGTAATCCAGAGTCTACACTTGTTGTTGGACGGAAGCCGCAAGATTCTAATCTGCACTATCAACTAAAGACTGAAGATTGTATTCGGCATGTGTGGTTTAAACCAAAACTTAAATTGGTTTCACTGGATCACCATAATGGGCAAAGATTCGTTAATCAGGAACCACGTCCTGCACAGCTCAACCAATGGAATTTATATAAATGGTTGATGGCTCGTAAAAGCTTTACCTGGCAAGGTGATTTCGCGAAAGAGAAACAGGACTTTATTCAAACCAAACGTGCTAAGCCTGAGGCTCGTCCGCATGCAGATTTAGAAGATTGGCAAGTATGGTTTGTTGGTCATGCTACGGTTTTAATTCAAATTGGTCCATATAACTTCTTAACCGACCCTGTATGGGCGGATTATGTAAGCCCAAAGCACGGGAGTGGACCGAAACGTGTTATCCCTGCAGGGATTGCACTTGAAGATTTACCACAGATTCACGCAGTATTACTCAGTCATAATCACTATGATCATATGGATTTAGCGAGTTTGAATTGGCTACATCAAAAATTTGCTATGCCGATCTATACAGGTCTAGGAAATGCAGCCTATTTGCCGAAAGCATTTCATGTGATTGAGATGGATTGGTGGCAGTCTGCCTTATTCAAAGATTTTAAAATTGTCTACACACCTGCCCAACATGGTTCTGGTCGAGGGCTTCGTGATCAAAACCTTGCATTATGGGGTGGTTTTTCAATTTTATCTGAGCATGGGCATTGTTACTTTGCTGGTGATACAGGCTATGCACAACATTTTAAAGAGATTCACCAGCGCTTAGGTGCACCAAGGATTGCTTTACTGCCAATCGGTGCATATGAACCAAGAGTATTGATGCAATATCTACATATGAATCCTGCTGATGCATTCCAAGCACATAAAGATTTACACGCAAAACGTTCATTAGCGATTCACTATCGTACTTTTCAGTTAACAGATGAAGATCGGAATCAACCTGAGTTGGATCTGCACCAAGCGATGAAAAATGCATCTAAATTTATCAGTCCGTTTTATTGTATTCGGGAAGGTAAAAAACTAATTGTTTGAATAAAAAAAACCGCTGATAACAGCGGTTTTTTATGGAGATATTAATTAAAGTAAGCCAGGATTTCCTTGTGCTGGGTCAGTTGCACGTGCAGCCTGTGCATCAGCTACGGTCATGCCTAATGCTTTTGCAACACCCTCGCCATATGCTGGGTCACAAGCATAGCAGTTACGAATATGACGATACTTAATGAAATCTAATGCATCGCCCATTGCTGCGGCTGTATTGTCAAATAAAGCCTGTTTTTGCTGATCATTCATGAGATTGAATAATGCGCGTGGTTGACTGAAATAGTCATTATCATCTTCGCGGTAATCCCAGAAATCTGCCGCACCAGAAATTTTTAATGGTGGCTCTTTATATTGTGGCTGTTCCTGCCATTGGCTGAAACTATTTGGTTCATAGTGTGGCAAAGCACCATAGTTACCATCAGTACGACCTTGACCATCGCGACGATTTGAGTGAACAGGGCAACGCGGTGCATTCACTGGAATTTGATAATGGTTAACACCAACACGGTAGCGTGCAGCATCTGCATAGTTGAACAGACGTGCTTGAAGCATACGGTCAGGTGAGAAGCTGATGCCTGGCACTAAGTTACTTGGAGCAAAGGCAGCTTGTTCTACGTCTTGGAAGTAGTTTTCAGGGTTACGATTAAGTTCGAATTCACCGACTTCGATCAAAGGATAGTCCCCTTTAGGCCATACTTTGGTTAAGTCAAATGGGTGATATGGAACTTTCTCTGCATCTAACTCAGGCATGATTTGGACGTACATTTTCCATTTCGGGAAATCACCACGTTCAATCGCATCAAATAAGTCAGTTTGAGAACTTTCGCGATCTTTCGCAATAATCGCTTCAGCTTCTGCATCAGTTAAATTCTTAATGCCTTGTTGCGTGCGCATATGGAATTTAACCCAGAAGCGTTCGTTGTTGGCATTAATGAAACTGAAGGTATGGCTACCAAAACCATGCATGTGACGGTAACCATCTGGGATACCTCGGTCTGACATGACAATCGTCACTTGATGTAATGCTTCTGGAAGTAAAGTCCAAAAATCCCAGTTGTTGGTTGCACTACGTTTGTTGGTTTTAGGATCGCGTTTAACTGCTTTGTTTAAGTCAGGGAACTTACGCGCATCACGTAAGAAGAAAACTGGAGTGTTATTACCTACTAAATCCCAGTTACCTTCTTCAGTGTAGAATTTCATTGCGAAACCGCGGATATCACGTTCAGCATCTGCTGCACCACGTTCGCCAGCAACTGTAGAGAAGCGCACAAAAATATCGGTTTTTTTACCGATTTCAGAGAATAATTTAGCGCGAGTATATTGCGTAATATCATGGGTAACAGTGAAGGTACCAAATGCCCCAGAACCTTTCGCGTGCATACGACGCTCAGGAATCACTTCACGAACGAAGTTGCCTAATTTTTCATTCAGCCATAAATCTTGTGCAAGTAAAGGACCACGTGCACCTGCTGTCATACTGTTTTGGTTGTCTACTACAGGAGCACCAGCATCAGTTGTTAAGTGGGTGACAGGACATTTTTTTGAGTCATCGCTCATATTCATTCTCCATTTATAATATATGCCTTTCTTGATGGTTGGCTGAGCATTCACTTTTATAAGTTCTAGCGCCTCCAATATCAGAGACATGAACCGTTTTGTTCGATCATTCTAAAGCAACATTGTGACAAGAATGTGTGTTTTATTGAGTTTACAAATTCATCATAAATCATGATGCGTTCAATTGGAGTGTTTAATTTGTAAATAAAATTCCAATTACCCTCATATAAATTAAGGGTTTATTTGAATATTCACCAATAGAATATTTGGTTCAAGTTAAAAGGATTTAACGATGATTTACAGTAAGGTTTTGGTTGTGTAATTTTTGGATATGAATCATAAGTTTGGTTGTTTAAGTGTTTGAATCTTACTGTCATGAAGCATTGCATGATTACTTCATGACGGCGATTAACTTAAGAATCTTTGTTAAACATCAAGCACAATGATTGGTGAGCGAGCCACAGTGTTGCATAGGGTAATGCGATGTTGAATAGTGGATGAATTAACTTCTAATTGAGTTTGACCTTCCAATTTAGTGCATACACAGGCTTTGCATAAACCTTGTCGACAACCGCTTGGCAGTTTTAGTCCAGCCCAACGCGCGGCTTCAAGTAAAGTGACATTCCCTTCAATATCGATACTTTTATTACTTTTTTTGAAAATCACTCGACGTGTAACACCATCAGACTCAAAACTGAGAGGAGCAGGTTTAAAATTTTCTGTGTGAAATGCTGCTGCTTTAACGCCTGCTTGAATAAGTTGTTGGCGAGCAGAATCGATTAATGCTTGAGGGGCGCAGGCATATACGTGTTGGCATTTAAAATCTCTAATATAAGGTTGGAAAATTTCAAGACTAAAACGTCCTTGTCGTAAATCAGATGTCGACTCGTTCTGAACTTTGGAGCAGATGAAGTGAACATTCAAATTTGAATACTTCGCGATTTGACGAATCTCATTTTCAAACAAAATAGAATTTTCATCATGGTTAAAGTAAAACAAATGAGCTTCAGCTTTACTTTCGATACGCTGATATTTTCTTAACATACTTAAAATTGGTGTAATACCGACTCCTGCTGCGATAAAGATTAACTTCGGCGGGAGGGTGTCTAAAACAAAATCAGGTGTAGATTGTGGTGGACTTACAATCGTCACCTCTGTATTTACAGGAACATGATCATGAATATAGTGAGAAACGATGCCCGCAGGTGTACGTTTCACTGCTATTTCAAAATAGCCATCTGCGCTTTGGCTTTCATGCAATAAGCTGTATTGACGAATATAAGTTTGCCCATTTATTTCAAAGCTTAATGAAATAAATGCACCTGCCTGCCATTTTAAATGTTCCCAGCCTTGAGGCTTGCTCATTTTGAGTGTTTTGACTTGACCATTAAGCTGTATTTCGACTTGTATAACTTTTGCCGACGCATTATAGAACTGTGGCTTGTGTAAATATGTCATGGTTGAGGGTGGCTGATATTGAATTCCTCGTTTGATACGTTTTAATAATTCTTTTGGTCGAATGAGTAATTTGAAAGGGTTATTTTTTTCTTGATTACCAAAAGGTAGAGTTCTTTTAATGAGGCTGAGCGGTATCGCTGGAATCAGCTTTTCCATGGGTGAATTGTGATAAGGCAAATGATATTTTTCACAAATACTACGTACTACAGCTTTGATTTGTCTTTGACGATTACATGCTAAATCTGGAAATAAATGATGCTCAAGATGTGTATCTAATCCGCCATAAAAGATTTCAAATGGAGGTGGATTTGGATACGGGACCTCATCATCAAGGATTTTTTTGAGAAACTGATCCAGCGGTGCATATGGGATAAAATTGGTGGTACTTTTAATCTGTCGTATGAAATATTCTTCTTGCGTCTCATCAGGTCCAGGATCTGAATAAAGCTCCAAATTTTCAGCGTGATGTTCTAAGAAGAGGATATGAAGTAAAAAACCATAGCCTATCGTTGTTGTAAGATAATTTCCGATAAAAACAGGTAATTTTTTTGACCATTTTGCAGCGACTGGTGCTTCAATAAACTGTTTTTGAGCATGAGCTTTTATGAGACGAAGTGATTGAGTAAAGGTTTCTTTGGAAAGGATCTTTCGACCTTCTGTACGTGCTGCTGATGTGGCTGTATAGAGTGTGAAATAGTAGGATGGAGTGATCATCAGCGCACTGTAAATCAGCAATTGAACACTGTGATGCCCGTACCAGGTTTGACCTGCCAAGCTTCTTAAAAAGGAATACCCTAAATCATGATCTTTGCCAACGATGTTGGTAAATGGATGATGATTTTGATGATGCATGACGCGCCATTCACGAGGATCAGTCACAAAGTCCCATACCCAGCGTTCTGAATGAAACTCGGTTGCTTGGGGGAGGTGATCATAACTTCCGTGCATGATGTTATGACCGAGCTCTGAAAATTCGAGTAGGGTGTGTAAACAACCCAGAATAATGCCCCGTCCCCAAGATTCTAAACTTATACATTCACGAATAAGTTGCTCACTGCGTAATTTTATAGCCTTTGAATATGCAGCAACATTTCGAATATGATCAATATCTTGGTCGTTCATCTCGGCTTTGGTTTTTTGATATAACGCCGTGAGTTCATTGACCAGGCTTTGCTGTTCCTCAGCAAGATTGGCATACATGTTCATAAAAAATTCCATTTTCTTTTATTTATGAATATAAGAGATTGAATTCACTTGTAGAATGATAATTAAACAGTTAAATTTGACATTAGATGACAAATAAAAACGCGAATAATGATGCTTAATTCATGGAAGTTTTTAAGGGAAGCGAATACAGCTCGGGTACTATGTCATGTTGCAGAAAGCTACGGTATTACTTTTGAGCAATGCCTAGAAAATACACAACTGACGAAACAAGATCTTTATCAAGAAAATTTTGAAATCCAAGAGCGAAATGAATTACAGATCATCAGAAATATTCTGAATCTAATCTCTGATGAACATCCCATTGCGCTCGAAGCTGGGCTTCGACATCACACCACCACATTAGGGGCTTGGGGATTTGCAATTTTAAGTAGTGCCAATGTCAGAGAAGCGTTGCTGATCGCGATACGATATCTGAAATTAGGCGCAATTTTTTCTGATGTGGCTTTGCAAGAAGATGGTGAATTTACACATTTAAATTTATTTCATCATGACCTAAGTGCTGATATGCAATTATTTATTTTAGAAAGAGATATTGCGACCATCATCACACTTCAAAATGACATTCTTGGTGCTCAATTACCCTTTCAGATAGATTTAGCGATGACCAAGCCTTGCTATGCAAATCAGATAGAAGAATTAACTGGTTATCCTATTTTTTATGAGAAACCACAAAGTCGAATCACGATTCAATCTGAATTGTTGCTTACCCCATTGCGTCAAGCTGATGACTTCACTTTTATGCGTTACCAAAAAGAGTGTGAGCATGTATTTCGACGCCGAAAAAGCTTAGGGGACTATAGTAAAAAAATACGCGAGTTTTTATTAAAGAATGCATCACAAATGCCGACGATTGAAGATATATCCAAAGCTTTAGCTGTCAATGTTCGTACCATTCAGCGCAATTTAGCCAATGAAGGGATTACGTTTCACCAATTGGTTAAAAATTTACGTGAGGATTTGGCAGATGATTTATTGCTGGGTACTGATCTTACAATAGATCAAATTTCTGAACGGTTGGGTTATGCGGAAGTATCTGTATTTTCTAGAGCATTCAAGCGCTGTAAGGGTATGCCGCCCGCAAAATATCGAAAGATGATGCAACAATAGCAGAACACAATACTGAGATAATATTAAGACGTTAATAAAAATTTAATGACAATTCAGGTCATCTTTTGCACTAGATAATCTACTTTCAAAAGCTATACTCGAAAATATAAATAATCAAGTTATAGATAAAAATTCCAAAGAGGGTTCGTTTATGTCGGCATGGATGACACATCAAATACATAATCAATTTGATGAGCTTCAAGATTACAATCTATATATAACAGATCCAATCTTACAAGAAATCTTACAGCGTTATGGCAGTAGAAACTCAGTCCATTTAAGTGAGTTTGGTGCAGTCGTAGGTTGTGAAAGCTTTTATCACCATGCTGATCTTGCAAATAAACATCCTCCTATTTTACATAGTTTTGATGCTCGAGGTAGGCGGGCAGATTTTGTTGAATTTCATCCTTCATGGCACAAATGGATGGCGTTAAATCGTAAATATGCGGTTCATGCACATCCTTTTCTAAATTTCACTCAAGAATCTGGTTGGGTGGATTGGGCAGCAAAATTCTTCCTCAGTGGTCAAGTGGAGTGTGGAAACTTATGTCCAAACTCAATGACCTTGGGCAGCATTCCATTGATTCAAAAAGAACCTGAGCTGTGGAAAAAGCTAGGAGATAAACTTTTATCCACTGAATATGATGAACGCGATTTACCGATTGCTCAGAAAAAATCGATTTGGATTGGAATGGGCATGACTGAAAAGCAGGGTGGTTCTGATGTGCGTGCTAATGAAACGACAGCTGTTCCAGTTGGGCGGTCTGGAAGAGGACAAGCCTATTTACTAACTGGGCATAAATGGTTTTTTTCAGCACCTATGTGCGATGCACATTTGGTTGTTGCTAAAACTGAGCATGATGGATTGGCGTGTTTCTTTGTTCCGCGTTGGTTGGAAGATGGCACAAAAAATGCGATTCATATTCAACGACTCAAAGAGAAGGTTGGAAATCGCAGCAACTCCAGCTCTGAGGTCGAATTTAAAGAAGCTTGGGGCATTATGATGGGGGAGGCTGGACGCGGCATTCCAACGATTATTGAAATGGCGAATTATACCCGATTAACGTGTGCGGTAGGTTCAAGTGGCATTATGCGTCAGGCCCTAGTACAAAGCATTGCCTATACTCGTCAACGTCAAGCATTTGGTAAGAGACTCATTGAGCAGCCATTAATGCGGTCTGTGCTCACAGATCTTGCTTTAGAAACTGAAGCGGCAGTGCAGTTGAGTTTTCATTTGGCTCATTGTTATGAACATGACAGCGAACTTTGTTTGGCATGGAAACGTATCATGACACCAGCAGCAAAATTTTGGATCTGTAAAAGAGCAGTAGAGATGACTGGTGAAATGATGGAAGTTTTCGGTGGCAATGGCTACGTTGAACATGGCATCATGGCTCGTCTCTTTAAAGAAGCACCTGTGAACACTATTTGGGAAGGGTCAGGTAATGTCATGTGTCTCGATGTGCTTCGTGCTATTTCACGTGATCCTGAATCAATCGAGCATTTATTTAAAGATTTAGTATCTACTGCAAGTCAAGACAAAATACTTAATGAAGAGTTGCAGGGACTGTTTAGATTATTTCATCAGGAACCTGATGATTTACAATTTATGGGGAGAAGCTTAGTCAGTCGTTTGGTTGTGCTCTCTCAAGCAGTATTGCTGAAACGTTATGCGCCAGATTTTATTGCCAATGCTTTTATTGCGACGCGTTATCAAAAATTTCATGGTCAAGTGGTGGGAATGCTTGATCCTAAACAAGTAGATGTGACCTCAATTTTAAATCGAGCATTTGCCGCTTAATTATTTTCCAAAACCCTTTTCTGATAGACAGCCAACACATAGATGCGACTGGCTGTTATCGATACATAAAAATAAATAAGTACGACAGTGTAAAAAATAGAATTCACTAGAATCGTGTCATTAAAAATTTTTAAATTTTGATCATATTAAAGTGAATAAAACATGTTGATCAAAAGTTATCTCCTCAATAAAGATTATTCGTCATTATGCACATGCAAAAAAAATCAAAAAAATTAAAGTATTTTTTGGTCTTAGTGGTATTGGTTGCTTTAGCTCTTTCTGTTTATTTCTATATTCAGTCACAAAAAAAGCAGCTAGAACCGCAGACCGTTGAAGTCACTCAAGGTGATCTAACGCAGATTGTTAAAGCCACAGGTGAAATTTATGCATCTGATATTGTCTCCGTGGGTGCACAAGTCTCAGGTCAAATTCAAAAGCTGTATATCAAGTTAGGACAGGATGTAAAAAAAGGCGAATTAATCGCTGAAATTGACTCGACAACACAGTTGGACAAGCTCAATACCAGTAAAGCCGAACTTGAAGCTGCGAAGGCAGACTTGGCAGCGAAACGTGTCGCTTTACAAACTTTAAAACAAAACTATCAGCGTAAATTAACCTTATACAAAGCTGAAGCAGGTTCTCGTGAAGAGCTCGAACAGGCGAATAATCAGCTTAAACAAGCGATTGCAGATGTTGAGTCAAATGAATATCGGCTGAAACAATTACAGATTAATGTGAATACAGCACAAACTGAATTGGGCTACACACAGATTCGCTCTCCATTGACGGGTACCGTGGTTTCCATGCCTGTTGAAGCTGGTCAAACCATTAACTTTGCACAAACGACACCTTTGATCGCGACGATCGCCAACTTGAATAAGATGGAAATCCGAATGCAGGTCGCAGAAGGTGACTACACTAAATTAAAAGAAAACATGCCAGTTAAATTTAGCACCTTGGCAGACCCCAATGTGAAATTAGATGGTGTGATTCAAAGTATTGATCCTGCTTTAACGACCCTGACCAAAGGAACTTACGACGATAAAAATGAAAATGCGAATGCAGCAGTGTTCTACTATGCAAGAATGTTGGTGGACAACCCTGAGCGTAAACTCAGTATCGGTATGACAACCCAAAATGACATTATTGTAAATCAAAAAAAGAATGTGCTGAAAATTCCGAAAACAACGGTGATTGGATATGGATCAGATGCCATTGTTTACCTCTATCAACCTGATACAAAACCTCAACCAAGAAAAGTCGTGACTGGAATTTCTGACTCAAATGATATTGAAATCAAGTCTGGTTTAAAGTTGGGTGAAAAAATTTTGGCAGAGGCACCTGACGATAGTGCGAATACATCAGGCGATACTTAATGAGTTTGATTGAACTAAAAAAAATAAATAAATTTGTAGGTCCAGAAAATAATCAACAACACATCCTAAAAGATGTCAGTCTCAGTATTGAACAGGGTGAGTTTATTTCGATTATTGGGCAATCAGGTTCAGGTAAGTCTACTTTAATGAATTTACTTGGATGTTTGGATCAAGCCTCTTCAGGACAGTTTCTGTTTCGTGGACAAGATATTTCCTTATTGAATAATGATGAGCTTTCATCGTTACGTTTAAAAAGTTTTGGGTTTGTGTTCCAACGCTATAATTTATTGAATGCTTTATCTGCTTTAGAGAATGTCGCCTTGCCCGCGATTTATTCAAATTTGAATGCAGAAAACCGTGCGGATCGAGCACTGCAACTTTTAGCTCAGCTCGGTTTAGCTGATAAGAGTGACAATAAACCCAATGAAATGTCGGGTGGACAGCAGCAACGAGTCAGTATTGCCCGCGCGCTTATGAATGGTGGTGAGGTTATTTTAGCCGATGAACCCACAGGCGCTTTGGATTCTGAAAGTGGTGAAATGGTCTTGCAAATTTTGGAAGATCTACACCGTCAAGGGCATACGATTATTTTAGTTACTCATGATAAAAGTATTGCAGAACGTGCAGATCGTGTCATTGAAATTAAAGATGGATGCATTCTTTCGGATACGCAGCGTAAATCTTTAGGGCAAGTTTCTCCATCAAAAGTTTTTCATGCGGACATGAAATTCAGCTTTGTTTCCCAAGTGTATGAAGCGATGAAAATGTCTTTGCACTCAATTTTCGCCAATCGTTTAAGGTCATTTTTGACCATGCTAGGGATTATTATTGGCATTTGCTCAGTCACCATTGTCATTGCGATTGGTAATGGAGCAAAAGAAAAATTTTTGAATGATTGGGGGGGATTGAAAACAGCAACACTTGAGATTTATCCAGGGGGAACAGCTTTAGCTGCATCTGCCAGCCGTTTAAATATGGATGATTTAAATGCACTCAATGAGATGAAAGAAATTATCCATGTTTCTCCACATGTCAGTTTAAGTGGGAACATGATTTATCAAAATCGTAATATTGATGTGAGTGCAACAGGTGCAGATGGTTTTTATTTAAAAATTAGAAACATGAAAGTTCAATATGGTCGCTTTTTTACACAGAGCGATGTTGAACAGCGTTCCCAAATCGTAGTGATTGATAAGCAAGCTGCTGAAAAGTTATTTGGACAGCAAAAATTAGCTTTAGGTAAAACAGTGTTATTTAATAAGCGTTCTTATGAAGTTGTTGGAATCGCTGAACCTCAATATAGCTCAGGTTCTTCACAAATTTGGATGCCTTATAATGTATTGATGTCACAAATTTCAAGTAGTGATAATGTCAATCTGCTGACTGCGGTACTACATCAAAATACTGACTCAGTGAAAGCCGAAAAGAAAGTGAGGCAACTATTGATTGCTCGTCATGGTGTGGAGGATTTTGATATATATAACAGTGATGAGTCTATGAAGTCCTTTGAAAAATATTTAGGAACGATGACTTTCTTTATTTCTGCAGTAGCCTTTATTTCATTGGTCGTAGGTGGCGTTGGTGTGATGAATATCATGCTCGTTTCTGTGACCGAGCGAATTAAGGAAATTGGCTTACGAATAGCAGTTGGTGCTCGCCAAAGTGATGTGCAGGCTCAGTTTTTGATTGAATCTGCAGTTTTATGTTTAATTGGTGGCGTTATTGGTGTTGCGATCGCCTTGATCGCCAGTTTTATTTTTAATGCGATTAGCTCAGATTATAAGATGGTATTTTCATGGTCAGTTGCTATTATCGCACTGCTATTTTCAACACTGGTTGGTTTGATCTTTGGTTATATGCCCGCTAAACGTGCTGCAAACTTAAAACCAATTGAAGCCTTAGCCCATGAATAAGAAAAAATTAGAGATGGCTGTTCAGTGAGTATTGTCTGTATTAACAGGTATTCAAAGTTCAAGATACTAAAGTTAACATTTTTTATCGTGGAATTTATTGTTGCAAATCAGTCTAATATTTTAACTGTAAATTCGATTTTTTTACTTACTAAACCGTAAGTACTTCTCATCCTTCTTCTACCTCAATAAGCTTTAAATTCGTCTTGTTGCACTGCCACATCCGCAGTATGACGAGGGGAAATATGGCACTTTTGCTTTAAAGCTTATTTAAAAAATAAAGATCAATAAGAACCATAGATAAATTTATCTCATGAGGCTGATATGACAAAACTCCTAACCACTAGTTTATTTGTGACCACCATTGCTTTAAGTGGCTGTAATGATTCTGATGATAAAAGTCCAAAAGATTCATCAAATCCATCTCCACTCACTTTGCAGACTTATACTCCTGGAGAGGATGCTGTTTTTGCCGTTGCATCAACTTTAATTTCAGGAAAAAAAGATGCTATTTTGGTCGATGCTCAATTTCAGAATCAATACGCTAAAGACGTAGTCAATCTGATTAAGAAATCAGGTAAAAATTTAAAATATATTTATATTTCGCATAGTGACCCTGACTATTATTTTGGAACCAATGAAATTTTAAAAGCATTTCCAAATGCTAAGGTTGTTTCAACCGCGCAGACAGCCTATTTAATACAAGCCTCTAAAGAAGATAAGTTATCAGTTTGGCAGCCACAATTAGCAAAAAGCGATGCCCCTGAAAAGATTATTATTCCTGAAGCCTTAAATTCAGGATATATGGAATTAGATGGGCAAAAGATTCAAGTCCAACTTGATCCAGAAGATTCCGCACATAGTTTCCTATGGATTCCAAGTTTAAAAACGGCATTGGGTGGTATTTCGGTCGCTTATGGTGAGCATTTGTGGATGGCCGATACCAATGGTGTGCAAGGGATCGATCTTTGGAAGAAGCAACTTGATAAAATACTGAGTTTAAATCCTGAAAAAGTGATCCCTGGTCATTATGTAAAAAGTGACTTTTCACCTAAGCCATTGGATTGGATTAAAGGGTATTTAACGAACTTTAAAACAGCAGTTACTGAAAATCAAAGCTCGGAGGGGATTTTTGGATATATGAAAGCAAAGTATCCAGATCTTGAGTCGAGTGAAGAAGTACTAAAAATGTCTGCACAAGTATTTGCCAAAGAAACCGATTGGAAAGTTGCATCTCCTTATCCGCCAATAGGACAAAAAATTCAAGTCGATTTTACGAGTTTGAAATTTTATCTTGATTTCAAAGACCACAAAAACCTAACTTTTACAGGTGCCGGTGGCGCAGTTGGGCCAGATCTTTCTGAAGCGGTAAAATACACACCTGTTGAAATTGCTAAAAATATTTTTATGGTTTATTGGCATGAGGATAAATCAGGAGATAATGTCGTTCATATTCAAGATTATAATCGAGATGTCGTTTACACCAACATTGCTGGGAATGATGGAACAATTCATCTTAAAGGCAAAATACAGGGCGTCAAAGGTGTAATCAAGGACATCGGTTTACAACAAGTATTGAACAAACCATTCTTCGCTATTGGACAGACTTTGGCGTTAAACATCAATGGTCAAACGCAGCGTCTTGAATTCAAAGACCAAAGTCTTTTAAATATCACATCAGGACAAAATACATCTGCCAATATTGAATATTTAGCCACACAGGTTGGACCTGAGCAGTTTATGGTGTATTGGACAGATGATGCGACTAAAGAAAATGTTGTACTTATCATCGATCAAAAGCAAAAGATCATTTACCAAAATATCGCAATGCCAGATGGAAAATTTAATCATCATCGAGGTACATTTAGTCTTCTACCGAAATAATGAAGATTTAGTCCTTTCTATGCTGAGTAAGAGTACCTTCGGGTGCTCGAGTTTTTGATCAATTTAACATAGAAAAATGGCAGAGCTAATCTTAAACATTTTATGCATTCGATGAATGTCATTGAAAAAACCATTATGAATTTGCTTGTATAATGTACAAAAAAGCGTAATATCGCTTTCCCATCATCTAGGGTGGTTAAACTGAAGGTAATATAAAATGGCAAAGAAAAAAGCGTTGCCAGAAGTTGTGATTCACAACTTTGTGGCAAAACATATGCATGAAGTCAACAAAAGCCAAGTTTTTGTAGATCGTAAGAAAAATGCAAAACGTGGCTATAGCAAGCACAAAAAAGGGAGATATTCGAATGATTATCTCCCTTTTTTTATATGCCTAAACACGTGAAGGTTAGTCTGCTCCACCGATACTTCCACCGCAATCTATATCAACATGTGATGATAATTCGCTCATTTGGTGTTCAGAATTCATCGTTGAGCCATGACCTAGCGTATGATTTGAAATAGGTTTGTTAGGTGTTGAACTACTTTTTAATTTACTAATATATAAATGAAATAGAATTACCGAGATCGCTACGAACAACATGAAGATAAAAAAAGCCAATTGATCATGTTGTTACTCAGCTCTTTCTCTGCTTAAACCGAGATTCATATTAGGCATTTACAATACGATTCGATTTCACCATATCCGCTAAACCATGATGACGGAAATAATATTCCATCCAACTTTTTACAATGAGTGGATTATTCATTTTCACCACTTCATCTAAAAGCGTTTGCGCATCTACCATTGGAACATGACAAATTGCTTTACGGACTCTGAGAATATTGCTCGAACTCATTGAAAGTGTATTAAAGCCCATCGCCATCAGTAAAATTGCTGAGAGTGGATCGCCAGCCATTTCACCACAAATACTGACAGGTTTGTCATATTTATGACACTCTTGAACTAAGCGTTGCAATGCTCGAAGCACTGAGGGATGGAAGTGAGAATAAACACTCGATACACGTGGGTTATTACGGTCGACTGCCAACAAATATTGGATTAAATCATTCGAACCCACAGAGAAGAAATCAACTAATTCTGCAAACTCACCAATTTGAAGTAAAACACTAGGTACTTCCACCATGATGCCAATTTTAGGACGATTAATTTTAACTTGTTCTTCTTCCTGAACCGCAGCTAAGTCACGCTCAATAATATAAAGCGCTTCTTCTACTTCACTGACGCTGGTGATCATTGGCAGCAAAATATGCAAATTATTCAAACCAACACTGGCTTTTAACATCGCACGAATTTGTGAAGAGAAAATCTCAGGATGATCCAAGGTGAAACGAATCCCTCTCCATCCTAATGCTGAGTTTTCTTCTTCTATTTCGAAATAAGGTAAATCTTTATCTGCACCAATATCCAAAGTACGCATCACGACTGGTTTATTGGCAAAGTGACTAAGTTGTTGACGGTAAATCGCCCGTTGCTCTTCTTCACCCGGGAAACGATCACGCAACATAAATGGAATTTCTGAACGATAGAGTCCGACACCTTTGGCACCACGTTGTACACCACGCACGACATCAATCATTAAACCTGTATTCACAAGTAAGCGTACTGCAACACCATCAGGAGTGATGGCATCTTTGGTTTCATACTGTTTAAGATCTTTGGCAATTTGTTCTTCTTCTTTTTGGATGTCACGATAACGTTGACGTAAACGGCGTGGTGGATTGATAAATACACGTCCTTGATAGGCATCAACAATCATTTCCACATCATCAAGTGTGGTTACTGGAAGCTCGGTTACCCCAACGACTGTCGGGATACCCAAAGCACGTGCCACAATCACCATATGTGAATTGGCAGCCCCTTCAGACGTCACAATCGCTGCAATCTTATCGACAGGTAGTTCAACCAATGCTGCCGTACTGATTTCCTCACCCACGATGATACTGTCATTACTCAGTTCACGATGACTCAGATCATCTTCTTGAAGTGCTGCTAAAATACGTCGCCCAAGGTCTTTTAGGTCTGCAACACGTTCTCGTAAATAATCGTCTTCCATTTGTGCAAAGATTGCCACATGACGATCTATAACGTGTTTAACTGCACCTTGAGCCCAGTGACCATCACGGATTAACTCTTTGATTTCAGCAGGCAGGGCATTCTCATCCAACATTCTCAAGAATACGCTAAATAATGCACGTTCCTCAGACATCAAAGAATCTTGCATTTTTTCATCAAGTGATTGAATTTCTTGGCGAACTGAATCAACCGCATGATCAAGTAATTCAAGCTCTTCACTAATATCTTCAGCTTCGCGGTCAGGTACTGAACCTAAATCTGCGGGTGGATAAAGAATAAGTGCACGACCTAATGCAATACCACCTGCACCTGATGATCCTTGAAATGTTTTATAGGTTGGAGAATTATTTGGCTTACGGAAAACATCAATATTTCCAACTGCATGCGCATGGGCGATAACGCCAGAAAGTTGCGCACAAAGTGTGACTAAAAACGATTCAGCAGCTTCGCTAAAGTCTTGTGGTTCAGTATTTTGAACCACGAGAACACCCATGACTTTTCGACGATACATGACAGGAACGCCAAGGAAAGAGTTATAAATCTCTTCACCCGTTTCTGGGAAATACGCGAAACGCTCATGCTTAAACGCATTCTCGATATTGACGATTTCCTCGCGTTGCCCAACGAGTCCGACCAAACCCTCACCCAGCTGCAGTGAGACATTGCCAATAGATTCAGCATTTAAGCCTTTGGAAGCCATCAAAACGTAACGTTGGTTACGTTCATCAAGTAAATAAATAGAGCACACATCTACATGCATTGCTTCAGAAATTTGGTTGACCATAATTTCTAACGAATCATGCAAACTGACAGACGCATTGATTTCTTGGACAATGCGCCGTAAAGAGTCTAATTGCATGTTCGACATGTAGCGGTGCTCCTCTTAAAGGGATGTAATTATGGTGATTATTCAAATAGTCGAAATAAAAATCAAACATTTAAATTCAATGTTTAATATAAATCATGCTATGGCAGATGCATACACAATTCCAACATGGCACGACGGTAAACATCTTTTTTGAAGTTCACCACTTGGCCTAGTGGATACCAATAGCTGACCCATTGCCATTGATCAAACTCTGGCGGATCATTTAAGTTCAACTGAATATGATTCGTTGACGCGACTAATTTCAATAAAAACCATTTTTGCTTTTGTCCGATACACACAGGATCAGAATCTGATCTGATGTAGCGAAGTGGCAAACGATAATGTAACCAACCTTCGGTCTGAGCAATTATTTGGACGTGCTCCGGCAATAACCCGACTTCTTCACGGAGTTCCCTGAAAAGTGCCTGTTCTGGAGTTTCACCAAATTGGATGCCTCCTTGAGGAAATTGCCAAGCATTGTGACCAATGCGTTTTGCCCATAAAACTTGTCCAATATCATTTGCCAAAATGATCCCGACATTCGGTCGGAAACCTTCTGAGTCGATCATTTGGCACCTAAAATTTATTAAATTCGTTGACTTTGGGTTCGGGGGCATCCACTCTCTATGCCCGACTCGAAAAGTTCAAAGTAATAATGTTTTAAAATTGCTATGATCTTAACGAATTTCTATCGACTAGCGGAGATAGATTTACATTTTTTTTCTTAAATTTCAGTTTGAACGAGTAATTTCATGAAATTGGCGTTGTTTGATTTAGATCACACCTTGTTAAATACCGACTCTGACCATTCTTGGGGCGAGTTTTTAGTCAATGAAGGCTTGGTTGATCCAGTTCGACATCGCGCCATGAATGACAAATTTTATGAAGACTACAAAGCAGGACAACTTGATCCAATTGCCTACAACGAATTTGTATTTGAATTTTTAACGCAACATGACAATGAGTATTTGACCGACTTACATCAGCTTTTTATGCAAAAAGTGATTCGACCTCAAATGCGTCCTGAAGGTTATAAAGCGATTCAACGTCATCAAGATGCTGGGCATCAATTAGTAGGAATTACCGCAACATCAGATTTTATTACTGCACCTATTTTTCGTGAATTTGGTATTACAGAAATTATTGCAACCAATGCAGAAGTGGTTGATGGTAAATATACGGGTAAAGTCATTAATATTCCGTGTTATCAAAAAGGTAAATTGGCACGATTAGATCAATGGCTCGAGGGACGAGACGTTACTGAATCATGGGCATATTCAGACTCCATTAACGATCGATTCTTATTGGAATATGCGGATCATGCGATTGCAGTCAACCCAGATGATCGTCTTGAAGGATTGGCTAAAGAGCAGGGTTGGGATATCCAAGACTGGTCCATTTAAGACAGTTTTATTCTCAAAATTAAATCATTGCTAAAGCCATTGTATCAATGGCTTTTTTTCATTGATCAGCATTGAAATAACTTGAGATGAAATTCAGCATAAATTTACAGACGCTTTCATCCCTTAGTGATACCTTATGCGCAAACAACTAACTTAAAATTAATCAAAATCATAAGGAATATACGATGATAAATGCAGAGCCAAGAATGACCAACTTATTTGAGCAATTAGGATTGGATTCTAGCGAGCAAGCTATTGCAGAATTTATTGAAACACATCAGTTAGAAGCTGAAACCTTTTTGACTGAAGCAAGTTTTTGGTCTGAAGGTCAACGTCAATTTTTGAAAGAAAAATTATGTTCAGATGGTTCATGGGCATTAATTATCGATCAGCTCAATGAGTCTTTACATGAAGATTCATTGAAGAAAAAAGCTTAAGTAGCTCACTTGTCTTAAAAAGTAAAAAGTCATCTGATTAGATGACTTTTAAATATCGAGTGCTGAAATTATTTCATTAAATCAACCAATGCTTTGGCTGCCTTAGATTGGGTGCGTCCCGGATGCCAAACCATACCCAATTGACGCTGCATTTCTAAATTAATATCCAGTCTGACCAGGTCTTGATTGACTAAAGTACTTGGCAAGACAGACCAACCTAACCCAATAGAAGCCAACATGCGAATGGATTCAAGCGGATTATTGCTCATGGACACTTTAGGTTTTAATCCATTTTTTTCAAATTCTGCAAGGGTGATCTGCGCTGTATATGTTTGAGCTGCAGGTAATAAACTTGGATACTGCATGAGATCTTCAAGGCTTAAATTTTTCATATTTGCCAATGGATGAAAAACTGCAGCAACGAAAACCAAAGGATCACTCCATAAAGGAACATATTTTAAACGTTCATCTAGGACAGGGGGTAAGGTTAAGAATGCCAGTTCAAGATCACCAGCTAACACTTTTTCATGCGCTTGTTCTGAATCTACAAAATGCACATCTAATGTCACATCAGGATATTGCTGAACATAGCTTTTTAAATGTTGCGGTAAATGATGTAATCCAATGTGATGGCTGGTACCAACTTTAAGCTTTCCTTTAATCTGATTTTGGTCGTGGCTTAAGGTGTGATGAATATCACCTAGTTCATTTAACCAATTTTTAACTTTTGGAAGCAGGGAATGAGCCGCATGGGTGGCTTGTACACCTCGGCCAGCAGATTCAAATAATTTGACACCAAAATAATCTTCTAAACTATGAATACGTTTGGTAACAGCGGGCTGAGTGATAAATAGTTGATCAGCTGCCATAGAAATCGAACCCGTTTCCATGACTTTTATAAAAGCTTCAAAGGCAGCAAGATTCATAATTTAAACTCGGTTATGAAAATATTATTTAATTATAAAATAAATTTATATCTATTGCGAAGTAATTCTTCATAAACTGTTGCAAAAAAAGCCGCATAGTGCGGCTTAGATGAGGAGGATCACAGGTGAAACTATGCGACGATATTTTCTTCCTGTTGTATCGTTTTTTTCTCCCACACGCGTTCGTGAATGAAATAAGCCACGGCTTGTACAGTAGGCTCAAGTAAACTCAAAGTAATTGCCATCCAAATGCTGCCTGTGACAAGGTAGCCTACAATCATGGCTACCGTAATGTGCATAATATAGTAGCTTAATGTTTTTTTGAACATGCGTTGATTATCTTCAACAAATTTTTGAATATGTGCCATGTGAACATCCTCAGTTGGTGGTGATCTTGGAGATGTTTAAATGATAAGCATTCTTATTTAATCTGTAAAAGCGAATATTATTTTTAAATTAATCGTTTTTATAGATGGTTTTTGTGTTTAAATTGATTCTAAAAAGTTTTTAAACTAATAAAAATGATAAATTAGATTTATGTGAATAGGCCGTTATAATCGTAATTAATGACAGAATTACCCAGTCCAGTGGAGCAAATCGACATGGCAGGCGAAACCCAAAAAGCAGAAACTCAAACAAAAAAAACGTTGTACGATAAATTGTGGGACGATCATTTAGTTAAACAACGCGATGATGGTTCTTCTTTACTTTATATCGACCGTCACTTGTTGCATGAAGTGACTTCTCCACAAGCTTTTGAAGGCTTACAACTTGCAGGACGTAAACCTTGGCGTTTAAGTGCAAACGTGGCAACTCCTGACCATAACGTACCAACGTCTACGAAAGAGCGTTCTGAAGGGATTGCGGGGATCGAAGATGATACTTCACGTATCCAAGTGCAAACTTTAGATGATAACTGTAAAACATTTAATGTTGCACAGTTTGATATCAACGATGTCCGTCAAGGGATCGCACACGTTGTTGGACCTGAGCAAGGTTTAACTTTACCGGGTATGACGGTTGTTTGTGGTGACTCTCATACAGCGACGCATGGTGCGTTTGGTTGCTTGGCACACGGTATTGGGACATCAGAAGTTGAACATGTATTGGCAACGCAATGTTTAGTTCAAAAGAAAATGAAAAACATGTTAGTACGTGTTGATGGTAAATTGGGTCAAGGCGTAACACCAAAAGACGTGGTTTTAGCGATTATCGGTAAAATTGGTACTGCTGGTGGTACTGGACATGCGATTGAGTTTGGTGGTCAAGTATTCCGTGACATGTCGATCGAAGGTCGTATGACGGTATGTAATATGGCGATTGAAGGCGGTGCCCGTGTCGGTATGGTTGCTGTAGATGAGAAAACCATTGAATATGTGAAAAACCGTCCTTATGCACCGAAAGGTGAGCAGTGGGATCAAGCTGTAGCTTATTGGAATACTTTACATTCTGATGAGGGTGCACACTTTGATACAGTGGTTGTATTACAAGGTGAAGAGATTGAGCCACAAGTGTCTTGGGGTACATCTCCTGAGATGGTGATTCCTGTATCGCAAGCAGTACCGACATTAGAACAAGCAAAAGATGATGTACAACGTAACGATTGGACACGTGCTTATCAATATATGGGCTTAACCGCGGGTCAAGCATTGTCTGATATTAAATTGGATCGCGTATTTATCGGTTCTTGCACCAACTCTCGTATTGAAGATATCCGTGCGGCAGCTGAAGTTGCAAAAGGCAAAAAAGTTGCAAGCACGATTAAGCAAGCGATGGTTGTTCCGGGTTCTGGCTTAGTCAAAGCACAAGCAGAAGCTGAAGGTTTGGATAAAATCTTAATTGAAGCTGGTTTTGAATGGCGTGAGCCGGGTTGCTCAATGTGTTTAGCAATGAACGCAGACAAATTACAACCAGGTGAGCACTGTGCATCAACATCAAACCGTAACTTCGAAGGTCGTCAAGGTAATGGTGGTCGTACGCATTTAGTGAGTCCAGCGATGGCAGCAGCAGCGGCAATTGCAGGTCACTTTGTAGATGTGCGTACGTTCTAAGCAAACCTAGAAATGAGTTATGTAACTGAAGTGAAATGCTCACTGACTAGAGACTCAGTTTGCATGGGGGATGATGTAAATGTTCCTCATTTGTTACAGACTCACATTGTAAAATATGAACAGAGTGAACAGTTTTTCAATGAAATTTTAAAACACTATTCATTTCCAGCTATGGCATGTTGGTCTTGTTATTTAAATGATGAACTGTTTGCACTCATTAAATTTGATCATAAAGAAAATGGAGTCCATGTGGAGTACAAATATTTAAAAGATAAAGTTGAACTGTTAAAAGTTAATTTTATACATTTTAGATATGATAGTTCTTGTGAAACATGGTCTTGATTCCATTAGGTAGTAATCATGAAAAAATATACCGTTGAACAAGGTATCGTTGCACCATTAGATCGTGCCAATGTCGATACAGATTTGATTATTCCAAAGCAGTTTTTAAAATCAATTAAGCGTACAGGTTTTGGTGCGAATTTATTTGATGAATTACGTTATTTGGATGAAGGTTATTTGGGTCAAGATAACTCAAAACGTCCTCTAAACCCTGACTTTGAGTTGAACAAGCCTCGTTACCAAGGCGCATCAATTTTGATCTCACGTGCTAACTTTGGTTGTGGTTCAAGCCGTGAACACGCGCCATGGGCTTTAGAAGAATATGGTTTCCGTACCGTAATCGCACCAAGCTATGCAGACATTTTCTACAACAACAGCTTTAAAAATGGCATGTTACCAGTGATCTTGTCTGAAGAGATTGTGGATCAATTATTCAAAGAGTGTGCAGCTCAAGAAGGTTATCAGTTAACGATTGATCTTGAAGCACAAGAAGTGCGTACACCATCTGGTGAAGCATTTAAATTTGAAGTTGATCCATTCAGAAAGCACTGTTTGTTGAATGGTTTAGATGATATTGGTTTAACGTTACAAGCGGCAGAAGATATTCGTGCTTATGAGGAAAGAACTAAAGCTGTTCGCCCATGGGTATTCCAAGAAATCAAAGCGTAACTGACACTTTAAGCTATAGTGCTCTGATTCAAGTCTTGCTAATATCGGTGCAAAATTATTCTTTTAGTTTTGCGCCGTTTGGTGAGGTTGGGCACAAATGAAGGCAAAAGTTTTATTACGCTATGCGTTTTTCGGATTGTCTGTCGCCGTTTTATCCGCTTGTCAGACCGTAGACCGATTACAACTGAAAAAGATTAAAGAAACGCCTGAAACCAGAAATCATGCTTTGATTTATTGCTCAGGAACGCTGAATTGTGAGTTTGAAAGATTCGATGAGCATCCCATTGTTGATGCTCAATCTCGAAGATTAGATCAGCGTGCGATCAAGCAAGGTATCGTGCGATTAAATGCTGGCTCTTTGAAAGATCCGCAAGCCTTATATCTTTCAGTTCCTGCTGGACTGCATGAAGTGGTGGTTCGCTTTTATCCGATTTCAGAGGAAAAAGCAGAAACTATTAATGTCATCCATCGCTTCGAAGCAAAAAAAGATTACCGATTTGTAATGTTTAGAGATCGAAGCAGTGGGAAAAAAAGTTTACTTGATGCTTCTGCACCAGAGCCATTATGTGTTGACTTGTTGCAAGAGCAACAAACCATTCGTCGTTTCTGCAAACCCTATAATGTTCTCAATGGACTAGGTGAGTTTGTGGAACAAAAAAATTTAAAAACACGTTAGTTCATACTAACTTTATAAATGGAAAATCTCATGTCTAAACAAATCTTGATTTTAGCTGGTGACGGCATTGGTCCTGAAATTGTAAAAGCAGCTGAACAGGTCCTCATCCGTGTCAATGAAAAATTCAATCTAGATTTAACATGGGAACAAGGTTTATTGGGTGGCGCTGCAATTGATGCGCATGGTTCACCTTATCCAGAAGTTACCTCTGAACAAGCAAAAAAAGCAGATGCGATTTTGTTAGGTGCTGTTGGTGGTCCGAAGTGGGACACAATTGAGCGCTCAATTCGTCCTGAGCGTGGTTTATTGAAATTACGTAGCGAACTTAACCTTTTCGCTAACTTGCGCCCAGCGATCTTGTATCCTCAATTGGCAGATGCTTCAAGTTTGAAACCTGAAATTGTTTCAGGCTTAGATATTTTAATTGTCCGTGAATTAACTGGTGGTATTTACTTCGGTCAACCACGTGGTATTCGCGAATTAGAGAATGGTGAGAAGCAAGGCTTTAATACCGACGTATATGCAGAGTCAGAAATCAAACGTATTGCTAAAGTGGCGTTTGAAATGGCGAAACTACGCGGTGGTAAAGTGTGTTCAGTAGATAAGGCAAATGTTCTTGAAGTCACTGAGCTTTGGAAACAAACAGTAACTCAGTTACATGCTGAACAGTATGCTGACATTAACTTGTCACATATGTACGTTGACAATGCAGCAATGCAATTGGTTCGTGCACCTAAACAATTTGATGTGATCGTAACAGGTAACTTGTTCGGTGATATCTTGTCTGATGAGGCTGCGATGTTGACTGGTTCAATCGGTATGTTGCCATCAGCTTCATTAGATGAAAATGGTAAAGGGATGTATGAGCCTTGTCATGGTTCAGCACCAGATATCGCAGGTCAAAATATCGCAAACCCATTGGCAACAATTTTATCTGTTGCAATGATGCTTCGATATACGTTCCGTCAAGAAGCTGCAGCAAAAGCGATTGAAGATGCAGTAGGGAATGTTTTAGATCAAGGTTTACGTACAGCTGACATTATGTCTGAAGGCATGAAGAAGGTCGGGACAATTGAAATGGGTGAAGCAGTTGTTGCAGCGCTTAACTAATTTCAGTTGATTCATTCAAAACGCAGCCTATGAGCTGCGTTTTTTATTGCCGAGCTTTCGAAAGCGATATTTTTTTTTAACTAAAAACACTCGAGCAAGTCATTACGTTACCGTATCACAGCTTTGCTGAAGCTGCACGTACAGGAATAACAAAATCATTTTCATCTCTCATCGAATTTCCCATTGGAATCGAGGTGTTGACTATACGTTCAAAGGTGAAAATGGATCGATCATCTCGAATCTCAAGATTGGGCTTCAGCTTAATGTTAAAAGAATTCAACTCGGTAGTTTATCGGATATGTTGGATATCTTGTCCTACAAATTGTGAAACATAAGTATTCATATTTTTTTTGTTCTGAAAATTTGCTGTTTGGCATGCCGTAAACAGGAAAAGTGTAAATATGCAGATGGGCAAAAAACACAATTTATTTAGTGCACGAAATAGTGGGGCAGTACGACGATTTTTTTGTGGTTGAGTGTGTATATGAGGATTGTTTTTATATTTGATTGAAAGTTAAGAATAAATAGTGAGTTTAATTATTCTATATATCTGAATTTATCTCTTATCACAAAGACAGGCGATTGATTTAGCTGAATGAACTTTCTATGCGATTCATAAAATAAAAGTACAAAAACAAAAAAGCCACTCAATGTGGCTTTTCGCTTACTAACACTTAGCGTGCACGGTAAGTAATGCGACCCTTAGATAAGTCATAAGGTGTCATTTCAACTTTAACACTGTCGCCAGTCAAAATACGAATATAGTGTTTACGCATTTTACCAGAAATGTGTGCAATTACTTCGTGACCGTTTTCTAAACGTACACGGAACATAGTATTAGGAAGCGTTTCGGTGACAACGCCTTCGAACTCGATAAGTTCCTCTTTATTGGCCATAGCCTACCTGATGATCAAATTGGAAAGGCGCAAATTATAGGCAAAATTTTAGAAAAAAACAAGGTTAAACCAAGTTCAGTCGGCGTTTCTATGGTCAAACTTGTCGAACAAACAAATAAAATTTTTAAACAAAAAAATGCTTAACTATGTTGTCAGTTTGGTCAATCGACTGTAATCTAATTCATAAGTTTTAAGTAAATATTAATAACATACAAGGAAGGGCACTGCGTGAGTCAGCTAACTGATGCTTCGGTTGTTCTACGATTAGGTTATCAAGCAATTCGTCGTGCTGGATTGCCCACAGAAGAAATTTTAACAAAAGCGGGTGTGGCCTTAAATCAAGTAGATCAAAATGCGCGTACGCCTTTAAGCGCGCAGTACGCTTTCTGGGTTGCTGCCGAAGAAGTCAGTAAAGATCCAGACATTGGTCTACATTTAGGTGAGCATTTACCACTTTATCGTGGTCAAGTGATTGAACATCTTTTTATTTCATCTGAAAATTTTGGCGAAGGCCTGAAAAGGGCTTTAGCATATCAACGTCTAATCAGTGATGCATTTCATGCCAAATTGGTTATTGAAGATGATCGTTGCTACCTAACCAATGGTGAACAACCTTTCTCTGAAAACCTAGTCAATCGTCATTTTTCTGAGTGCGCGATTTCAGGCATTTTAAGATTCTTCAAATTTATTACTGAAGGTCGTTTTCAACCTATATATATCGATTTTAACTTTAGCGAGGGTGCTTCAGACGATGAGTATTTCCGTGTATATGAGTGCCCGGTAAGTTTAGGCCAAAAAGAAACGCGACTTTATTTTGATCCTGCAATTTTAGATTATGTACTTTGGCAAGCCGAGCCAGAATTACTTCAACTGCATGAGCAGTTGGCGATTGAAAAATTACAGGAGTTGGCTCGATACGATTTAGTGGGTGAGGTGCGCCGTGCTATTGGATCAACACTTGAGAGTGGAGAAACAACGCTAGAAACTGTGGCAGCTCAGTTGAATATTACCCCACGTCGTTTGAGAACACAGCTCAGTGAAGCCAATACAAGCTTCCAGCAAATTTTATCTGACTATCGTTGTCGTTTAGCTAAAAAACTTTTGGCAAATACCAATGAAAGCGTAGAGAGAATTGTCTATCTGACGGGTTTCTCGGAACCAAGTACGTTCTATCGGGCCTTTAAACGATGGACCAATGAGACACCTGTTGAATATCGTAAGCGGAAACAGCGCTAAAAAAGTCCCTTCTTATGAAGGGATTTTTTTCTATTTAATTCAAAATAAAAATCTATTCAGGCATGTTTAACCAATGAGGGCCTAGGGGTACTTTAGGCAAGTTAAACTCTTCAGGATAGTGTGCTTGGATAAAGTAAAGGCCGTCAGGTGGTGCTGTGATCCCTGCTGCTTTACGGTCTTCTGCTGCGAATATTTCATCGATATGGTCAATGCCGTACATCCCCTGACCAATTTCCAGTAAACAGCCCATAATATTGCGAACCATGTGATGTAAAAAACCATCTGCTTGGATGTCAAGAACAAGGTAAGCACCGTGTTTGATGAGTTTGCAATGGCTCACATGGCGTACAGGTTGGTTGGATTGACACGCAGCAGCTCGAAAACTTTCAAAGTTATGAGTACCCTCAAATTTTGAGGCTGCAGCAATCATTTTATCTACATCAAGTGGGTAATAAGCATGCGTTACTTGTTTGTGGAGTAAGGCAGGGCGCATGGGGCTGTTATAAACGACATAACGATAACGGCGAGCCTGCGCTTTAAAGCGTGCATGAAAATCACTATCCATTTCTTGAATCCATTGGATGGCAATATCTTTAGGAAGTGTACTGTTAGCCCCCATAAGCCAGCCACGAATTGGACGTATTGCATTTGTGTCAAAGTGAGCCACCATATTTGTGGCATGAACACCTGCATCTGTTCGACCCGCACCATGCAAAATGATGGGTTCATCAGCAATTTTGCTCAACACTTTTTCCATGGTTTCTTGTACGCTCGGCACACCAGGTTGCTGTGTTTGCCAACCTCGATACCGAACGCCACTAAACTCAATTCCGATTGCAAAACGCGGCATTTGAACCTCTAATTTGATGAATCATACCAATGTTTTAACCATTGATCTGTGGAGGGGTATTGTAAATACATTTTTAGAATTTTGGCATAAAGATCGGCATCACTGAGTGTATCGTCTATTAAAATATCAGATGCTTGAATCCAACTGCTAATTGCATAGCGTTGATCTAATTCTCCAAACATGACCTGACTACTTAATATAATATGGCAGCCTAAGGCACGAAGCTGCTTCAAAATATCTGTGGTATCCGCATTAATTGCTAAATTACCGGTTCCATATGCTTGAAGTATGAGTACATGAGGCGGATTGTCGATAAAACGCGTTAAATGCTGATTGAATAATTTGATTTCAATGGGGCGAAGACTCAGATTCGCAATATTGAGTTGTATCGAGCGTTCAATATGTTGCTCAGTAATGTTGAAAAAAGAACTTGATATGGGCTTGATGACATTTGTAAATGCTTCACCACAAAATGCATTTAGTGCCGTGCGATGAGTCTTGACTGCAGTTCTGGCATGAAAAATTTGATGGTTAAAGCATAAGTAAACACCATCAGACATATTTTCCATATGTTGGATGGCATGATTCAGATTATCTAAAGCATCGCTCGATGGATGCAAAGATGTCGCTGCATGATTGAGCAGAGGAAATTGGCTACCTGTGATAATGACTCGACACGTATCATGGAGAAATCGAGAAAGAATAGCCGCAGCATAACTCATGGTATCGGTACCATGAATGACAATAAAATTTTGAAATTGTTTAGCTTGTAATTGTTGAATTTGTTGGATTAACAGCAACCAATCACGCGCCGTACATGCACTACTGTCTTTAATCTCATGAGCCTGGACAAGCTCGATTTGATTTTGAACGGGCAAAATTTCTTTTAATTGCGGAAAAAAATCGGCAGCAGGCATAGGCGCTAAAGGTTCACCAACGCAACCAAATGTCCCACCCATATAGATTAAAGCTATTTTTGAACTCATAAAAAAAGCAGCCTGATTAGACTGCTTCATATTAAGATTAATTGGAATCAGATTCCATGCTCTCTCGGAGTTTTGCTGCACGCATTTTTTGTTCGTCATTGTAATGCGATTCATATTCCGTAATTAATTTTTCTGCTTCATCAAACGCGCCAAATTTAATGTATTGATCCGCTAAATCTAAGTTAAGTTGAATTTCATCAACGTTGAGTAATTCAGGAAAACGTTGTACAAGAGGATCATCAGGACGATTCGGATTCATTTTTATCGCAGATGTTTCATGCGAATGATTCTGTTGCACTTCTACATTTTCATCTGATGAATTGAGGTCAAAATTAAACTCGTTTGTCGGTTCAATTGAGCTTTCTATTGTAGATTTTGAATCAAGATTTTCCTCAAAGTCGAAAGTTACAAAATCTAAAATCTGATCATTTACGCTTTGCTTTGAAACTTTTGCTGAGCTAGATGTTTCAGCATCAAAGTTAAAATCATCTGAAAGATCAAAAGTGAGTTCATCCTTGGATGTTGTTGTTTGAGAATGAGACTGTTCCGATTGATCTGAAAAGTTAAATTCCAATGGATCGATTTCAATATTCAGTTCTTGTAGATTTTTTTCTGATGGAGAAGAACTCAGTGCTGAATGAGGGAGATCTGTTTTTTCACCCCATTCTTGACTCAAATCAAGTGTGAAGTCGAGATTTTGGATGGACTCATTTTCTGAAGCACGGTTCTCTCTAGCGGTCGACTGCACTGATTCTGTTTGTGATTTATTTTCAGACTGAAAACTGGTGAAGTCTAAATCAAACTCTAAGGGTGCGCGATCTTCAGTCGATTGATTGGTTGTTTCAGATTCAGTCTGTGTTTGAGCATTTTGCTCGAAAGTTAAATCTGTCGTTATAAATTCTAAAGATGTTTGCTCTTTTGATGCAGGAGCCTTCTCATCAACTTGCTCGAATGGATGTTGTGAAGTGGGTTGAGGTGTATCTTCCATAAAAAAATCGAGTTCAAAATGCTCGTTTTGCGATGGAGTCTCCTGTTCAGTTGCCTGCTGATTTTCAGCCTGATCAGAAGGGAGCTGGTCAATGATTTCTTCATTGGTTTTATTGAGCGTAAACTCTTCTGCTAAATCGAGCTGTTCTGAGCTAAATACAAAATGAGCAGTAGGTTCAGCAGAGACATGCTCAGTTTCTTCTTCAGGGGTGCTTTTCTTCTCTTTGGCTTGTAAGGGATGTGGGTATTGTTCTGTTTCAAACACAAATGTTGAGCTTTGAGAAGGAAGAGAAGATTGCTCTGTGGTCTCATTTGTTTCAGTGGGTGTGCTTTCCTGAGAGCTATGTTGTTCATCCTGAGACTTGATGAGATGATCAAAAGCTTGTTCTGATTGCACTGCAGGAATTTCAGTTATAAAACTGGTGCTATGAAACTGTGCAGCATGACGAGGCTGATTCTCAGTGTTCGATATATCCCGTGATTCTTTCGCAATTTCTTTATTATGTTCCGCTTCTTTTGCAGCTTTAAGTTTGTCTTCAGCTTCATCCGCAATGTAATGTAATCCAGTGGAGCGTAAATAATTACTTAATTGTTTTAAAGCAAATTCATCATTCTGTAGGATGTGAATATCAATCAAATACGAGTAAAGCTCATGTTGTCTAGGATCACGATTCAATGCTTGATTGATTTTTGCTTCGGCTGACATATAGCTTTCTGATTGAATTAAGTATTCAATGCTGGCTTTAAGTTCATCAGCCACTGGTTCGGCACTTAAGTCTTGTGGTGCGCCATGACCGTGCTGTGAATAGGCTTGTTGTGGGGTGGAGCGAGTTTTAGGGCTTTTCTTAGCGCGTTTTACACTCACATTTTTTTTAGATTTTGTTGATCCTGTGTCACCATTTTTTTGTTTATCCTCACGTTTTTTGAGCACCAGTGCGATTAACAGCAAGACGACAAATGGAATGACATACAACATAATTTTTCCCCTTCATTGAATTCAATGAATTTATTGCAAATCTAATACCTGAGTGCTCGAAATATTGGACTGTTTTTAATCCCGATTTTTTATATTCTCAGTTCATCATTATGCATCGATCAAGATGTTCGAAATAAGAAGTGATGAGATTGTAATTTAACTGTTTTTTGTATAGATGTCATAATATTTCCTTTCAAATAGCACTCCAAGCTCTAATCAATTCAAATTGCATAAAAAAAGCCGATCTAATCAGACCGGCTTTTTATTGAAGTGACTATTAAAAATTAAGCATTTTTATAGTCAATCAAGATGCGTAGCATACGGCGTAAAGGTTCAGCAGCACCCCAAAGTAATTGGTCACCAACAGTGAACGCGCCTAAATACTCTTTACCCATATTGAGTTTACGTAAACGACCTACTGGAACAGTAAGCGTGCCTGTTACTGCAACAGGTGTAAGATCAGTCATTGATGCTTCACGTGTGTTCGGCACAACTTTAGACCAGTCATTTGCACTTGCAATGATGTCTTCAATTTCATTTAAAGGAACATCTTTACGAAGTTTTAAAGTCAATGCTTGTGAGTGACAGCGCATTGCACCAATACGTACACAGTGACCATCAATAGGTACAATTTGTGAATTACCAAGAATCTTATTGGTTTCAACTTGACCTTTCCATTCCTCTTTCGATTGACCGCTTTCAAGCTGTTTGTCGATATAAGGAATTAAAGAACCTGCTAAAGGTACACCGAAGTTTGCTGAAGGGAATCCTTCACCACGTTGTAGTTCAGCAATTTTAGAGTCGATATCTAAAATTGGAGAACGTGGATCGTCTAATAGATCTTTTGTATTGTTATACAAATAGCCCATACCTGTGATGAGTTCACGCATGTTTTGCGCACCCGCACCAGAAGCAGCTTGGTAAGTCATTGAAGTCGCCCATTCAACAAGATTGTTTTGGAACAGACCACCAAGACCCATTAACATCAATGAAACAGTACAGTTACCGCCTACAAATGTTTTCGTACCTTTTACCAAACCGTCTTTGATCACATTCATGTTGACTGGATCTAATACGATGATTGCTTCATCGTCCATACGCAATGTAGATGCAGCGTCAATCCAGTAACCATTCCAACCATCAGTTTTCAACTTAGGGAAAACTTCAGTGGTATAATCACCACCTTGGCAGGTAATAATGACATCCATTTGCTTCAGACTATTAATGTCTGTCGCATCCATAAGTGCTGGGGCAGTTTTACCACCAAACGCAGGGGCTTCACCACCTGCATTACTGGTAGAGAAGTAGAATGGCTCAAAATGAGCGAAATCATTCTCTTCAACCATACGTTGCATAAGGACGGAACCAACCATCCCGCGCCAACCGACCAGACCTACTTTCATGTCACTTTGCCTCGGTGCGTTAAAATAAAAAAGGGGGTTCGAGTGTATCAAAAGAGTGTATAACTGCAAGTGGTACACAATCAAAACAGCAAATATATTGTGCAATATATCTTGTTTATGTTACATGCAAAACTAATATAAATTTATGAATCATCGAAAAATTAAGAATATATAAAGAGAAGCGCTATGCTATGGATTGAGATACTGGCTGTTGTTGTGATTTGGTTAAGTTTTTGGTCTTTGATTCCGCGTGATGAGTGGTGGTTTCGAGGTGCCGATTTTCCAAGACTACAAATTTTAGCCCTAGGCTTTATCGCATTTATCCTCCTGTTGATTTGGGATGGGGAATGGGATTTAAGACGCCAAGTCATATTTGTTGGATTAATTGCTGCATTAGCATATCAATTGAAGATGGTTTTGCCTTATACCTTAATTTGGAAAAAACAGGTGAAACAGGTCCAACCAGATCAACTTGATCCATCAAAGCAAATCTCTTTAATTGTGTCGAATGTTTTAACACCAAATACAGAATATCATCGTTTGATTGAACAGATTCATCAGCATCAACCCGATATCGTATTGACGCTTGAAACAGACCAAACCTGGCAGAATGAACTTTCGGTCATTGAGGCGGATTATCCTTATCGTGTTCCAGTACCTTTAGATAATCTCTATGGAATGCATCTCTACAGTAAGTTGGAATTGAGTGATACCGAAGTCAAATTCATACTGAGTAATGAGATTCCTTCTATTCATACCACAGTGAAATTGCGTTCTGGACAGCCAGTTCAATTATATTGTTTACATCCCAAACCGCCGAGTCCAACTGAAGCCAAAGACTCTACATTACGTGATGCTGAATTGTTGATTGTCGGTGATCAAATTAAAGACTTGGATGAAAGTTGCATTGTCATGGGAGATCTAAACGATGTGGCATGGTCTCGTACCACACGACTATTTCAACGTATCAGTGGTTTGTTAGACCCGCGTGTTGGACGTCATTATGTCAATACCTTCCATGCGGACTATCCGCTATTACGATGGTCACTCGATCATGTATTCCACAGCACTGATTTTGCTTTGGTGAAAATGGAGCGATTACCGCATATTGGTTCGGATCATTTTCCTGTGTACGTTGTTTTACAAACTGGACGACAATTTGAGCAAGTACAGCAAGAATTAGAACAGACGGATGCTGATGAGCAAGAGGCTCAGGAGGCGATTCAAGAAGGTATTGCGAAAGCTGAGAAAGAAGAGAAACAAGTGACAGATGAAATTGCGCAAGATTATAAAGATGGCAAACAAGTGTGAATGGATGCGTGTAAGAAATTGCTTACAATGAATGTGTCTGTTGACCCATAGTCACGAAGCGAGCTTAAGCGTAATCTAAGCTTATCGGCACAGGGAGTGGGAATGGAATGATCCCAATATGGAAGACGACGCCGACGGAAAATCATCATGGAGATGATGTAGGAAAGGAAAGCCAATAAAACAATAATATGATTTTTGAAAAGCACAACCTCATCGACCCGAGTTTTACAGGATGTAGAACTCGGGTTTAGTTTATGGTGGATTTAAACGTTTAAATGCATACAGGTCGAATGAATTAAATCTCGTTATTCAGCTCTAATCTTTTATTAATGCTATGATTTGCCAAAATGAAAATATTGAGCAGATGGGGTATGAGTTTGTTTCTTAAAAATATGAAAGACATAACTACAAGCAAATCCTTCGCTTCGATCGTTGTGTTAAATGTACTAATGAGTACCAATGTTTTTGCACAAGAAGCTGATGAAAAAATGATGGATGCGGTTGCATCTCAAGAACAGGTCGCGAACACTGAAGCTAAAGAAGCTAAAGAAGCTAAAGAAGCTAAAGAAGCTAAAGAAGCTAAAGAAGCTAAAGAAGCTAAAGAAGCTAAAGAAGCTAAAG
>NZ_JBWYIY010000022.1:0-46970 GCF_056779975.1 Acinetobacter sp. ANC_7511 | reverse complement strand
TCAATGCTAGAAGCTGGACTCGAAACACTTAACAACTCAGCAACCTGCTTCGCTCGTTTCCGTGTATCTCGTCGGTATGGGGTGCATTCTAGAGCATTTCGAAATCATTGCAAGTGCTTTTAACCTCATGTTTTATTGAGTGTTCTATTTTTATGCACCATTATGATTCATTAATAATCACATTTACACTTAACCCTATAATATTGAAGCAAAAATATTAATTTAATATTTCTGCTTCTTTTTTTAATCACTATTTCGCTTTTGAAGGTTTTATATTCACACTTAAAATTTTAATAGGATTTTTTGGCACATCTTGATGCATACCAAATCTACCAGTAGGCACTTTTGCAATTTTATCGACAACATCCATGCCTTTAGTTACCTGACCAAACACAGCATAACCAGGATTCATTGGCGCTTTATTTAGAAAATCATTATCCGCAATATTGATAAAAAATTGGCTTGTTGCTGAATCAGGCTGGTTTGTACGTGCCATGGCTAAAGTGCCACGGTTATTCTTTAAGCCATTATAAGACTCGTTCTTGATTGGAGGTCGATTCGCTTTTTCTTTCATCGATACATCTAATCCTCCACCTTGGATCATGAACCCTGGAATAACCCGATGGAAGATTGTGCCGTTATAAAAATTAGCTTTCGCATAAGTTTCAAAGTTCTTTACTGAAATCGGAGCTTTATCATTAAACAACTCGATTTCGATATCTCCTGCTGATGTTTTGATTTGCATATGCGTATTTGCTGCCAAAGACAAAGTACTCATTGCCGCAACAGAAGCACCTAACATCATTTTTTTTAACATACGCTATCCTCTTATTGATGTTTTATCTTATCTATTATTCACGAATCAATCGCCAGAAAAGATTCAATTTTTTGTTAAGCATCAAAGTATTTTTATTCGATTACTGTATATAAAGAAAAAATCCTGAGTTTCGTTTGAATCTCAGGATTTGAAAGTAAGCATCTATTAACTATTTTTATCCCAAAATCTTCTAAACTCTTTACTCATTTCAATCAACAATTTTTTAGAACGCCCTGAGACTAGCGTTAGATTAATAAATCCGTGTGTTTGGTCTTCAAAATCTTGATACAACACTTTAGTGCCATTTTGACGTAATTTGTGGGCGTAAATTTTGCCTTCATCATGCAATACATCATGTCCCGCTGTAACAACATAGGCTGGTGCCAATTTTTTTAGATTACCGTATGTTGGAGAGATTAGTGGATTATCCAAAGCAACTTTATGTCTTGTCGCGTAGTATTCTGTCACATAGTCAATATCGCTGTTGGTTAATACTAAACCATCTTTATACGCAAAGAATGATGGATGACGACTTTTGAAATCTACCGCAGGATATATTAAAAATTGAGCTTGAGGCGCATAACTGGCATTTAATGCACGTTGAGCAACGACAGCACTAATATTACCGCCAGCACTATCTCCTGCTATAGCAATACGGTTTTTTAAGATTTTAAAGTGACGGCGATTTTGATATACCCATGCCAATGCATCTTCACATGATTGAATCAATGATTGTGGAGAAACTTCTGGTGCTAAAGGATAATCAATACTGATTACTTGTGCTTTTGCATAATTCGCAATGATTCGGCACGCTTCATCATGTGTATTCACACTTCCGACAACAAACCCACCACCATGATAAAATACAATCATTGGTAGTTTTTTATTCGGAGCAGGATGATAATGTCTGGCAAATACAGTACCACTTTGTAAAGGAAGACGAATATCTTCTACATATTGAACATGAGATGATTTATGTGTGATGGATTGGATTTGATTTTCAAATTCTTTTCTTGATTTATCAATATCAGCGCCAATAAAGCCTGATTTTCCTTGTTTCAACTGTGCAGCCATCAAGCATTTTGTAAAGCTATCGAGTTGAGGATAGTCATAGGGATAGCCAAGTAACTTCACTAGAGATTCTTGAACGATCTTCGGGAGTCGATCTAATGCACGTCCTGCAGAACCCTGACCATTTTCAAGTAATTGTTGTATTTTTTGATTCACGATTCCGATCCTTTTAAAAATCTGTATTCTTCATAATTTCTACACGATCAGCCATTTCATGACTATTTTGTTAACTAAGTCTACTGATCAATATACAAACTTCAATTCCATTTACGCTAATCTGACTATAGCAGTCTTGTCATTGACTATTTAATCCAACATCAGGAATTTTTTGGTTGTCCTAATTCAACATATAAAGGTGAAAGCTATGGCAATAAAAGTAATGATAATGTCATTGGCCACAGCAGTTCTTGCAGTCGGTTGTGTGGCCTTCCCTGACGATGGCCCTTATTATAATGGTAATTATGACCATCGTTATGATCGTGATTATGATCGCAACTATGACCGTCAACGTTGGGAGAGAGAACGCGCACAACGTTTACATCAACAGCGCCTTGAACAAGAAAAGCGCAAACGTGAATATGAACGTCAACGCCAACAACGTGAATTAGCAGATCGACGTAATAAAGAACGTGCTGAGCATGATCGTCGTAAACAGATTGAACAACGTCAAAAGGAAATTCTAAAACAACGTCAAGCTGAACGTAATCGTTGGAATCAAGATAATCGTAAAAAAGCGATTGAAGAACAACGTAAGCGCTTAGAACAGGACCGCAAGAAGCGAGAACAGGAACGTCAACACGATCGCCGAGATCGTTAAGCTTTCTTGGACTCAAGACAATTGATTTAAAGTTACCTCACAAACCTAACATTCACATTTGAATGTTAGGTTTTTTTAAGTGCTGTGATTCTAAAAATAGACAGTAAAGGCATCCTGTTTACTCTCTATTCTCTGCTTTTTCATAAAATTTAATCCATTATAAGCAGTTTAAATGAATTAAATTTCATTGCATTTTACTCAACAACTTGAGGGGCTTCTGCACCTTCAGCTGGGACAGCTTGAATCGGTTCAGCAGACTCTACACTTGGGTCAGCTTGTACAGCCACACCATTTTGGGTATCCATTTCAGTAGTTGCCGCTTGCGCTATTGAAGCATCTGTTTGTGTGGTCGCTTGAGCAGTTTCAGCAGATTGGTTTGAAGTACAACCTACAGTAGCAAAACCAATAGCTGCAAATGCCAGGGAAATGAGACCTAATTTTTTCATTGTTTAATTCCTTACTTGAAACATTCAAAGTCAGAGTTAACTTTGAAGGCTTATCATTCCTGACTTTTTTATTTCATGCGTCAGTTCTTGGTTCAAGTTTCGATGACTTCAGGTTGAACTTATGAAAAAAGTGTAAAGAAAATGCAATTCAACTTTTATAGTTGAATATATCTCCTAAGCCATTTATTTAATTTATTTTTTAGTGAATATGTGGTGCGATATAAACCCTTTTTGAAGGTGACTGAATCACAGTGTGGCTACACGGTATATCGGTTGCTTAACATTGTTACTCAGATCTCGACAAGCAAAAAAAAACTCATCCAAGGAGGTTGGATGAGCTATTAAAAAGCAAAAACAAAATAAATAGAAACTACAGCGTTAGTATCTGGTTAAAGATAATACAGATTTGATTCTTTAAAAGGAAAGACTTGTTTTATCTGAATCTATATTTTTTATATATAAAATATACACTAAATCATATTTTTATAATCTTTCTCCAGTTCATCTCCTCGTCTTATTCTAGACTTTAGATTTCTCTAAATGAATCGAAAAATTTTCATTCCTTGTTCTAAAGATGAATTTAGTAGAAATAAACATCGTTTAAGCTTGAATTATTTATAGTCGCCCACATTACCTTTGTATTGATGAATTACACACGCATGGCAGTTCAGATTAACGCAGTTAACACTGATGCCAAAGGACTGTACATGTTTAAAAACCCATTTAAGCGGAGATCTTCCATGGCAAATGAGCAAAACGAACAAACTCAGGACGTTCAAACGGAACAAACTGAACAGCAAGTTGAAAATCAACAAGCTGAAGTTGAAGTTTCTGTAGAAGACCTTCAAGCGCAAATCGCAACGCTGACTGAAAACTTAAAATATGAAAAAGCAGTTGCTGCAAATGCGAAGTATGAAGCAGAAAAAACCAAAGAACGTTTAGAGCGTGAAGCGGATACTGCGAAAAAATTTGCTTTAGAGAAATTTGCAAAAGAATTATTGGATTCAGTTGACAACCTTGAACGTGCAATTGCTGCTGCAGGTGATGAAAAAACTCCTTTATCAGAAGGTGTAGAACTCACACTGAAGTCATTATTAGCAACATTAGAAAAATTTGGTGTTGTGGCAGTTGACACTGAAAATGGTTTTAATGCTGATTTGCATCAAGCAGTAGGTATTGCTCCAGATGCAAAAGCGGGTGAGATTGGTACGGTACTTCAAAAAGGTTACACCCTTTCTGGCCGTTTACTTCGTCCTGCAATGGTCATGGTAGGCCAATAAGTCAAGAAATACGGGAGTTTGTAAAAATTTTTTAAGTTTTTAACTTGAAAAATAATGAATGGCTCTCATATCGGATAACAAGTGAAAGATCACAACAAAATTTTCGAGGAACACATCAATGGCTAAAATTATTGGTATTGACTTAGGTACTACAAACTCATGTGTTGCAGTACTTGAAGGCGATAAAGTTAAAGTAATCGACAACGCTGAAGGCGCTCGTACAACTCCGTCTATTATTGCGTATAAAGATGGCGAGATCCTTGTTGGTCAATCAGCTAAACGTCAAGCGGTAACAAACCCGAAAAATACATTATTTGCGATCAAACGTTTGATCGGTCGTCGTTACGAAGATCAAGCAGTTCAAAAAGATATTGGTCTTGTACCTTACAAAATCATCAAAGCTGACAATGGCGATGCTTGGGTTGATGTAAACGACAAGAAACTAGCACCACAACAAATCTCTGCAGAAGTTCTTAAGAAAATGAAGAAAACTGCGGAAGATTACTTAGGTGAAACAGTTACTGAAGCGGTAGTTACTGTTCCTGCATACTTCAACGATGCTCAACGTCAAGCAACGAAAGATGCTGGTAAAATTGCTGGTTTAGATGTTAAACGTATCATCAACGAACCAACAGCTGCAGCGCTTGCGTTCGGTATGGACAAGAAAGAAGGCGACCGTAAAATCGCGGTTTACGACTTAGGTGGTGGTACTTTCGACGTATCAATCATTGAAATCGCTGACCTTGATGGCGACCAACAAATCGAAGTGTTGTCTACCAACGGTGATACATTCTTAGGTGGTGAAGACTTTGATAACGCGTTAATCGATTACTTGGTTGAAGAGTTTAAGAAAGAACAAAATGTGAATCTGAAAAATGATCCACTTGCGTTACAACGTTTGAAAGAAGCTGCTGAGAAAGCGAAGATTGAATTGTCTTCTTCGAATGCAACTGAAATTAACCTTCCATATATCACTGCTGATGCGACTGGTCCTAAACACTTAGTGATCAACGTAACACGTGCGAAATTAGAAGGTCTTGTTGCTGACTTAGTTGCTCGTACAATCGAGCCATGTAAGATTGCACTTAAAGATGCTGGTTTATCAACTTCTGATATCTCTGACGTGATCTTGGTTGGTGGTCAGTCTCGTATGCCGCTTGTACAACAAAAAGTACAAGAGTTCTTCGGTAAAGAGCCACGTAAAGACGTGAACCCTGACGAAGCTGTAGCAATGGGTGCTGCGATCCAAGGTGCTGTACTTTCAGGTGATAAAAACGACGTTCTATTACTTGACGTTACACCATTGACACTTGGTATTGAAACAATGGGTGGCGTGTTAACTCCAATCATCGAGAAAAACACAACAATCCCTGCGAAAAAATCACAAGTGTTCTCTACAGCTGCTGATAACCAGCCTGCAGTAGACATTTCGGTTTACCAAGGTGAACGTAAAATGGCTCAACAAAACAAATTGTTGGGTAACTTCCAATTGGGCGATATCCCACCTGCTCCACGTGGCGTGCCGCAAATTGAAGTATCGTTCGACATCAACGCTGATGGTATCTTGAAAGTATCTGCTAAAGATAAGAGCACTGGTAAAGAGCAATCAATTCAAATTAAAGCAAACTCAGGTTTGAGCGATGCTGAAATTGAAGCGATGATCAAAGATGCTGAAGCGAATGCTGAAGAAGATCGTAAGTTTGAAGAACTTGCTAAAGCACGTAACGAAGCTGATGCATTAGTTTCTTCTGCTCAAAAAGCAGTAAAAGACCTTGGTGAACAAGTGACTGCTGATGAAAAAACTGCGGTTGAAACTGCTGTTTCAGAACTTGAAGCTGCAACAAAAGAAAATGATGTTGACGCGATCAAAGCGAAAACTGAAGCACTTCAAAACATCATCATGCCGATCACTCAACGTGCTTATGAAGCTGCGCAGGGTGCTCAAGGTGGTGCGCAAGGTTTTGATCCAAATGCATTCCAAGGTGATGCTGCTGGTCAGCAACAAAAAGCGGACGACGGCGTTGTAGATGCTGAGTTCACTGAAGTGAAAGATGACAAAAAATAATTTGTCTCTTTAAATAAAAGACCGCGCGAAAGCGCGGTTTTTTTATTTAGTAGATAATGATTCTTGGATTTTCTGATCTGCTAGAAGGAAGTTAAAGATTGAAGTTAACCAAATGATTAGAATGAAACATCTTTCTTTGGTAAAGCGATCTAAAATATTTCCATGAAGTATTTCATTTCGATCATTATTAATTTTTAATTCACTATCTATCTTATAAGCATCTAATTCCTCGAAATATATATTTGTATTTTTAGCTATTATAATTTTATGATATATACCAGTGATAGATTTATTATTTTTTATTATCTCTTCTTCATTTCTTTGATTTGTATATCTAATTTCTTCTCCACAATATTTATAAGATGTACCATTCCTGAGAAGAACATTTTGATAAACTAAATAATCAGTCAATATCCCCTCAAGTTGTCCATACAAAAGAGCTAAGCAACCGGCATAAAAATCTAACTCATAAAGCTTAAATGCTTCTTGGATTATATTTTTTCTCAGTTTAAAATTTTCTCCTAAATTTATTTCATCAAATTTCGAGAAAAACATTTCATCAAAATAGTTAGTTTTTATGACATCAAACAGATGTAAATTATCAAGATTATCTTCATTTTCAAAAATTAATTGAATGAAACAAGCCAGAGAAAGTGTTTCATTTACATGTGATAAATTTGTATTGTCTTCAAGCGAACCTAATAAATTATCTAGATATGGCTCATATTGTTGGAATTTATAAATTCCCTCAATGAAGTTTTTTAATTTTTCTTGGTCAATGCTGTTTATTATATTTTGTAAAGCTTCAGCCATAGGAATTAAAGCTTTACCAATTTCATTTACAAATACATATGTTCCTTCGGCAAATTTTTGAAGCCCTTTATAGAATTCAGTATCTGTATTTAATTTTATTTTTTCTAGAGCCATTAATTCTTTTTCTTAACATAAACATAAGATTTCAATCATATACATTTAAATAAAAAAAGCCCAATCTAAATTGGGCTTTTTTATCACTCATTATTCATCAAACGAACTTTCCAACTCTTCAAGTTCCATCATCAGTTCAAGCATTTTTTCTTCTGCTTGTGCTAATTTTCCTTTTAGTTCCGTTTGTTCATTCATCAATTTTAAAAGATCATCTTTCCGAGACGCATCATAAAGTGATGCATCCCCTAAAGCATCCTCAATTTGAACTAAACGTGGTTGAATCTTTGCAATCTCAGCTTCCAATTTTTCGATATTTTTACGAATTGGGCGGCTCATTTCACGGCGACGCGCAGCTTCTTTACGCTGTGCTTCTTTATCTACTTTAGAAACTACAGGCTTATCTATCACTTGAGATTTTACTGGCTCAGGTGCTTGCTGCCCTTGCTTCATCAACTCTGCACGTGCTTGACGTAACCAGTCTGCATAAGCGACCAGATCACCTTCAAACTCACGACATTTACCGTTATGCACTAGGAGTAATTCATCACAGACACTTGCAATTAATTGGCGTTCATGTGAGACCAACACCACTGCCCCTTCAAAGTCTTGTAGTGCCATAGTTAATGCATGACGCATATCCAAGTCTAAATGATTGGTCGGTTCATCTAAAATTAAAACATTTGGACGCTGCCAGACAATCAAAGCCAATGCTAAACGTGCACGCTCACCCCCAGAGAAGCTTTCACACGGCGTATCCATACGCTCACCAGAGAAACCAAAACTCCCTAAGAAGGCGCGTAAAGTCGCTTCACTAATCTTTTTATCTGCAATACGAGATAACTGCAACATTGGACTCGCATTACCATCTAATGCATCCATTTGATGTTGGGCGAAATAACCAATATTAAGTAATTCGGATGCTTTGCGTTGACCTTGAATTAAAGGTAAATCACCCACCAATGATTTAATTAATGTGGACTTACCTGCACCATTCATTCCCAGTAAACCGATACGGCTGGTTGGCGTGATTTGTAGTTTCACATTGGTCACAATCAGTTTGTCGCCATAACCAATATCAGCACTATCCAGTTGTAACAACGGAGAACTCATTTTGGTGGGTTCACGGAAGCTAAAGGTAAAAGGCGTATCGACATGCGCAGCAGAAAGCTCTTGCATTCGTTCGAGCTGTTTAATACGGCTTTGTGCCTGTTTTGCTTTGGTTGCCTTAGCTTTAAAACGATCAATATATTTTTGCAGATGTGCACGTAGCTCAAGCTGTTTCTCATAGGCTTGTTGTTGCTGAGCTAAACGTTCACTTCGGGTACGTTCAAAGGTTGAATAGTTGCCGGTATAAAGCGTTAGTTCTTGGTTTTCAATATGCAAAATATGGTCGGTAATGGCATCCAAGAAATCACGGTCATGCGAAATCAGTACCAATGTGCCTTCATATGCTTTTAACCAATCTTCTAACCATAAAATAGCGTCTAAATCTAAATGGTTCGTCGGTTCATCAAGTAAGAGTAAATCTGAACGACTCATCAAAGTACGTGCAAGATTTAAACGCATACGCCATCCACCAGAGAAACTTTTTACACTAAGTTCTGACTGATGTTCAAAGAAGCCTAGCCCAGCCATCAGTTGTGATGCTTTAGACGGCGCTGAGTAGCCACTAATTTCATCAAAACGACCATATAGATTTGCCAAATCTTGATCAGATAATCCCTCAGGATGCTCAAGTTTGTGTTGGATATCCCAATACTCTTCATCACCGGATAGAACGAAATCAATCGCTTTCATATCCAGCGCTTTAATCTCTTGCGCCATATGCGCCACTGTCCAAACCGATGGTCGTGTTAATGAGCCACCATCTGATTCCATGCCTCCAAGTAATGCTGAAAACAACGTCGATTTTCCTGCACCATTGACACCTGTTAAACCAATCTTCCAACCAGGGTGAAGTTGCATAGACGCTTTTTCAAATAAAATGCGACCGCCGCGGCGAATGGTAAGTTGGTCTAACTGAATCATAGATATTCAAACAAATAAGTATTGGATGGCGCATTTTAATGGATTTCAACCAGAACAACCAAAAATTAATCCATCTTTCATCTTCATTTCATTCTTGACATAAAAAAGCCATCACTTAGGATGGCTTTTGAATCATTCAAAACTTTATGATTTAGTCAGTAAAAGTTACTTTAGCAATGGCCTTTTTACCTGCTTGAACAATCACTGTTTTATTTTCGTTAATTGAGAATGATGCATCCACCACCTCCCAATCGACTTTAACGGCTCCACGTGAAACAGCATCTTTGGCTTGCGCTGCATTTTTGGTTAAGCCCGCTGCACGAACAATAGAAGCAATAAACATTTCACCACCGAATTCACCACGTGAAATCGTCACTTCTGGCGTTCCTTCAGGAAGCTCACCTTCTGTGATGATATTCCCTGCACCTTTATGTGCATTCGCAGCAGCTTCGCTTCCATGGAAACGCTCCACTAACTCGAGCGCTAAGATACGTTTAATTTCTTGAGGGTTACGACCTTCAGCCATTTCTTTCAATAAGCCTTCGATCTCTTCCATTGACTTGAAGCTCAGCAGTTCGAAATATCGCTCAATTAAGCTGTCTGGCATTGAAAGTACTTTTTGGTACATCGCACCAGGTGCATCAAATACACCAATGTAGTTACCTAAAGATTTAGACATTTTGTTGACGCCATCTAAACCTTCAAGAATTGGTACAGTGATACACACTTGTGGCTCTTGATTATAACGACCTTGTAAAGTACGCCCCATCAACAAGTTAAAGGTCTGATCCGTACCACCTAACTCAACATCTGCCTCGAGCGCGATAGAGTCATAGCCTTGCACCAATGGATATAAAAACTCGTGAATCGCAATCGGCTGTTGGTTGTTATAGCGTTTAGTAAAGTCATCACGTTCAAGCATACGTGCAACTGTTTGCTGTGAAGCCAATTGAATCAGGTCAGCAGCAGTTTTTTGAGCAAACCATTCTGAGTTAAACACCACCTTAGTTTTATTTGGATCAAGAATTTTGAACACTTGTTCCTGATAGGTTTTCGCGTTTTCTAAGACTTGCTCACGTGACAATGGTGGACGAGTTGCACTTTTACCTGTTGGGTCACCAATCATCGCAGTGTAATCACCAATCAAGAAGAATACTTCATGACCTAAGTCTTGGAACACTTTAAGCTTGTTAATTAATACCGTATGACCTAAGTGTAAGTCTGGTGCTGTAGGATCAAAACCCGCCTTAATTTTCAAAGGACGATTCAATTTTAATTTCTTCAGAAGATCTTCTTCTGAAATAATTTCATGTGTGCCTCGTTGAATGAGGGCAAGTTGTTCTTCAGCAGGCAGGAAATTTGACATCACAAAACCCAAATACATCTGTTGTTCAATTTGTGCGATATACTAACACTTTTTCAGCACAATGCAGGCTTAAGAATAATCATGACCACAATCTACATTGGTGTAATGACTGGCACGAGTATGGACGGCGTCGATTTTGTAGCCGCTTCTTTTGATCCATTACAGATCCATGCAACGCTGACATTAGCCTTTGATCCAGATTTACGTGATGAACTGATGGCACTTACTTTGCCAGACGATAATGAAATTGACCGCATGGGTAAAGCTGATGTCGCTTTAGCACAGATGATCGGTCATGGAATCAATCAACTTATACAAGAAAATAATCTCGATAGAACTCAAATAAAAGCCATTGGATCTCATGGTCAAACGATTCGTCATCGTCCCGAACATGGATTTACCCTGCAAATTGGTGATCCCAACATTATTACTGAAATCACTCAAATTCCTGTGGTATCAGATTTTAGACGCCGTGATATGGCTGCTGGTGGTCAAGGTGCACCTCTAGTGCCAGCATTCCATCAAGCCTTATTTCAGCATCCGACGATACACCGTGTGATCTTAAATCTCGGTGGAATTGCCAATGTCAGTATGTTACCTGCGGGTGATCCTAAAGGCGTATATGGTTTTGATACTGGACCAGCCAATATTTTGATGGATGCTTGGTGTGAACGTTACACAGGGCAGCCTTATGATGAAAATGGCAATTGGGCTGCTTATGGTACGCCTATTCGTGCTTTGCTTGATCGTTTGCAATCACATGACTTTTTCTCGAAAGAGCCGCCAAAAAGTACTGGTCGTGAAGACTTTAATTTGGAATGGTTGGATGAACAAATTGCGGATTGGCGTAGCGATGTTGAATACGATGAGCTTGAAGATACGCCTGAAAATGTTCAAGCAACGCTGATGAAACTCACGACACGTGCCATTAAGAAAGCCATTTATCGTTCCCCTATGGACACAGGTGAAGTTTATGTCTGTGGGGGTGGTGCATACAACTCACAATTATTAGAACAATTACGTTGGCGTTTACGTAAACATGAGTGGAGTGTTCAAACCACAGCAGATTTGGGATTAGCACCGACTTGGGTGGAGGCGACCGCTTTTGCGTGGTTGGCTATGCGATTTGTAAACCAACTTGCTGGTAATTTACCTGAAGTGACAGGAGCTCAAGGAGATCGAGTTTTAGGAACGATCACTGCGGTTTAAATGAAGAATCGATGTATCCACTATCCTGAGTTGATACATCGATTTACTTAAACAGGTGCAAAATTCAATTTTGAAAGTGGCAAGTTTACAGCAAAAATTCGATGTCTACATTCAGTAAAGCCATTTTCCCTTAAACGCTGAAGATGCATATTTAGATAATCCTCTGCATCTGCTTGGCTTTCAAATAAGTAAATTCCACTGCTTCTTTGGACGCTTCATTTTCAGTCCAAATTTTCCAAATCAAGCCTTTCTCATTTGCTATTGAATCCGCGAGTGTTTTGAAACTTTCAAACATTTCATGACCCCACGGTCCATCATAGGGGAAATCAATTTGTAGAATAATTGCCATTCAACTTTTCCTTATATACGCGCATCTTTGATTAAGTCATCAATAGCTTGTGTTAATTTTTCCAATGCCACATGACCAGAGCCTATGATTTTGACATTGTCTCCATGACGTATCACAAAACTTGGGAACCCTTTTATGCCCCAACTTCTGTTAAGCTTGAACTCTTCATAGGTCGCTGTTTGGGTCTCAGGTAATTCAAACAACGTTGAGAATACGTCAAAATCTAGCTCAAATGTTTCACATATACTTCGATAATATTCAAGCTCGTTCGGATCTTCACCATCCACATAAAATTTATATTGGATTTCTGAAAAAAATGCCAAAAGTTTTTCATCATGATGATCATGGTCTTGCCAAAGTTGTCGAGCAACGTAAACAGCACGTGCTGAAGGCTCGGTATCATAGTTAAAATGTGCTCTTTCTAACAATTTTTCAGTGAAAGGTTGTTTAGTCAGTCTCTGAATATTTTTCCATTCGGTGCGTAAAAAATTCTTGAAAGTATCGGTCCAAGCATCACCTCCACCAGGTCTTAAACCACCGCTAATCACTTGAAAGCCAACACCATGCTGGATTGCATATTCACGCGCTTGTTTAATGACATTTGAACTTCCCCAACACCATGAGCACATTGGGTCACCCACATAAATCAGGCTGAGGTCAGATGCTACATTGACCACTGCATTTTGGCCTTTTTCCAATTCGGCTACTGAACAAGTACCGGTTTCTAAATCACAATTCATTGTCATTGCTATGTCCTCAATTTGCTAAATCAGATCATTTGCTACATCTGATCGATTGACTTAACTTAGCGGTTCTATAATGATGTGAATAGACAATAAAAATGAAAGGTGGTGTTCGATTTTATGAACAGCTTACCCTACTCAATCGATGACCTATATTGGTTCGTACTGATTGCAGATGCTGGAAGTTTATCCGCGGCAGCAAGACGTTATGATATTGCTAAATCCACGTTATCCAATCGACTTTCAAGACTTGAAAAATCCTTAAATATTAGATTATTAAATCGAAATACTAATTCAAGCTCAGTAACTGATGCTGGTAAGATTTTCTTAAAAGAAATCTCCCCCCTATTTCATCAAATTGAATCGCTGACGAACGATCTCACACAATTAGAAATACAACCCAAAGGTCGAATTCGAATAGCTGCTTCGGGAACTTTTGGAAAATTGGTGGTATTGCCTTTAATCTCTCAATTTTTAATTGAATACCCACACATTGATATTGAAATTGATTTGAATGACAGCAAAGTTGATTTAATTTCTGGAGGATATGACTTAGCCATCAGACTTGGTGATTTAGCAGACTCTACACTCCATGCTCAAAAGGTTGGACAAGTTCGAAGAATTTTATGTGCCAGTCCGACCTATCAAATGCATTGTGGCATTCCTGAACACCCAGAGCAACTGTGTGATCATCATTTTATCTCGCATAACCGCGAGCTGTCCAAAATCACACTTTTCAAAAACGGTACGATAAAAAAATTTAAAATTTATACCCATTTGATGGTGACACCATCCGAACATGCACTTGCTGCTGTAGAAGCACATTTAGGTATTGCCGCCGTTGCAGAAATCCAAGTGGCCCATCAATTAGTCAACTCAACGTTAATTCATATTTTACCTGAATGGTCTCTAATCCCTGAAGATGTCCACTTGGTTACTCCGAGCTTAAGCTATCGGACCTTAGCTTTGAGACTTTGCTTAACGTTCTTACAAAAACAAATCCCAATACAAATACACCGTTTAATCAACCCATAATATTGTCAGACAATGAACGACCTTCTTTCACCTAGAACTGACCCGTTCAGCCCTAGTTCTATCATCCAAATTTGATAAAGATATGTAAAGGAAAGAGGGTATTGATTATGGAAAAACAACAACGAATCACTGAGTTTCAAAAAGGTAATCTTATTTTTGATGTAATAGACAGCGGTCCAATCGATGGCAGTCCAATTGTGCTATTACATGGTTTTCCTGAAACATCAAAAATTTGGCAGCATAGTGCCGAAATACTAAACCAACATGGTTTTCGCACCTATGCGTTAAACCAACGTGGATATAGCTTAAGGGCTCAACCGAAAAAACGCGCAGATTATGCCATTCAACATTTAGCAGATGATGTAAATGTTCTACTCGACTTAATTGGAGAGCCTTCATATATCGTAGGACACGACTGGGGCGCAGTCGTTGCTTGGGAAGTTGCTCTACGTTATCCTAATAAAATTAAACATTTGACCGCGATCTCCGTCCCTCACAAAGCAGCATTTATGCGGGCTTTTTACAGCAGTACACAACTTTTTAAATCCTATTATATGGGACTATTTCAGCTTCCATGGATACCTGAGTTGCTCTTTAATAAAACACCTCAAATTGGCGAGGCTTTATTAAAAAATTCTGGGATGACAGTTGAACAATTAAATAACTTTAAACAAGAAATGATCATAGAAAAACGGCTCAGCCCATCACTCAACTGGTATCGAGGTTTACCTTTTAGCTCTAATAAAACGCTATTCAATAAAGTCAAAGTTCCCACTTTATTTATTTGGGGCAAAGATGACGTTGCAATTGATGCGAAAGGTGTTCAGTTCAATCAAAATTATGTTGAAGGTCCATATACGGAAATTCATTTAGAGGCGAATCATTGGATTCCAGTTCAAAATTATCATGAGCTGACTGATTTAATTCTGAAAGAACAGCAAAAATTATCATAAAAAAAGCCCGCTTAGCGGGCTTTTTTTGCTGCATATTAAATTGAGAATGAAGATCCACAACCACATGTCGTTGTCGCATTAGGATTTTGCACGATAAAGCGAGATCCTTCCAAACCTTCGACATAATCAACAACTGAACCAACGAGATATTGATAACTCAGTGAGTCAACAAGCATCTTCACATCACCATTCACAAATTCAGCATCGTCTTCATTTTGAGATTCAGCAAAATTGAATCCGTAAGAAAAACCAGAGCAACCACCACCTGTCACATATACACGTAACATCAAATCTTGATTTCCTTCGCTCTCACGAAGTTGACGAACTTTATTCGCAGCATTGTCAGTCAGCTCAAGTGCTTGGGCAGTCATGATGGATTCCTCAAAAAATTAAATAGGCTTTGAAATTAAAAGACCATATATCAAGTATAACATACTCAATATATGGTCATAACTCGAACTTTAAAGTTTATTCAGAGTAAATTTATCGGATTTAAATGTAACGTCCTATGAACTTATTTGTAGTTCTCATCCTGCAAGCTACATTCGAAGTTTGTCGGTTCATTCTTACAACGGAACTGCCAAAGTAGTTTCATCATTTGTTTGTTGTAAACACCTTGTTTAGTAAGTGCAATACGAGATTCACGCATTAATTTTTGATAACCAGGTTTATCTCCAGCTGGAACATTCATCCAATATTTAGCCGGAATATCCGCTTTCATTTTGCCTAAAATTTGATTCGCACGTGGTAATTGTGTTTTCACCCAATCACGCGATTTCTGTCCGAAACCTTCAGGGAATTTATCATGACGAATGATGATATTACCGGTCACTTGAAGAATTGGATAATTCACAATTGCACCTTTCGTTCCTAGCCCTTTATGAAGTTCTAAAGGACGGAATACCGCTGCTGGTGCACCAATAATATCAACTTGGCCATTATTGAATTTACTACCAAAATTAGTGACATCAGAACTCACTGCTTGCGCACCAATTTGCTGTACCATAATTTTTTGTGCCTGATCATAATCAAGTACGGCGATCTTTTTACCCGCAGCTTTAGCAACCGTATTAATACTACGATCACGCACCATTAAATAAGCATCGCCAACAGGAATCACACCTGCAACTTCATAGTTGCCATTTTTCATATGCTTTGCAAAGGTTGGACTTGCTAAACCTTGCATAACTTTGACAGCTAAATTGAGATTAGTAATCGCACCAATGGCATCTAAAGAGCCAGTGAAATTATTAAACTGACGACCACGCATCCCTGTGATACTTACACCGTCACATTTACCTGCTTTGAAATCTTCAGCAATTACGCCTTCATTTTGTCCGACTTTAAGCTCAATATCAGCTCCCCACTGCTTAGCAGCAAGTTGATAATCTTTCATTAACGCATAGACATCGCCGTTTTTCCCGACGAGATCAAACACGCAGACGACTTGCTTTGCTTGTGAAGCCGTTGCAGCAGTCATTAAACCTGCTGATAATAATAATGTTTTGGTTAAATTCATTTTATTGTTTCCTATTCCTTCTTTCTTATAGTCTCGAATATCCCATATCGAACACCTTAAACTTCAGTGTCAGTGTGTTGAACTAAAATGAGATTACACGATCCAATTGTGTAGATACTGATCCTGAGATGCTGTATGTATATGGTTTTTAGATACAGATCATTTAAATACTACTTATTGTGATTAAAGCATACTTTTTTCTTATAAATGTGCATTGGCGAAAATGACATAAAATGAATAAAAAAAATCCTAGACCAGGTCTAGGATTTTTTCTTTAGAAATCAGAATTATTCACCACCAAGTGAACATTCGAAGTTGGATTTATCGACAGAGCAACGTGCTTTCTTAAGAACAGACATCATCTCTTTGTCATAAATACCTTGTTTAGTGAGATCCATACGACCATCACGAAGTAGTTTTTGATATTTCAGCTTTTCTTCAGCTGAGAATTGCATTTTGTACTTAGCAGGAATTTCACCCTCTAAACGCTTGATCATTGCGTAGCTTTTCGGCAAGTTTTTAACAAACCAATCACGTGATTTTTGACCAAACCCTTCAGGGAATTTTTCAGGCTTCATCACAAAGTTTGCTGTAATGTGTACCACAGGGAAATCAAACATTGCCCCTGTACTACCTAAACCTTTATAAATTTCAAGAGGCTTATAGGCATATGCTGGTGCACCCACCATATCCACCTGACCATTATTGAACTTCGCAACAAAGTTTGAAACATCAGATCCGACTGCTTGAGCACCGACACGTTGCACCATAATTTTTTGTGCGGGGTCATAGCTTAATACTGCGAATTTCTTACCTGCAGCTTTTTCGATTGAATCAATTTTTTTATCACGCACGAAAATATATGCTGCCCCTAGTGGTGCAATACCAGCCACTTCATATTTTTTCCCACCGAGATTTGTGACCATCTTTGCAGCATTACGTTTGTCTAAAGCAAAAGTAATCGCACGTTGTGCAATTGCATTTGATGGTGCGCCACCTAAAGAGTCAATCGAACCCACAAACTTGTTATATTGACGAGCACGCATCGCTGTTAAGAAAACAGCATCACACTTACCTGCTTTAAAATCATTATCGGCTACAGCCTCATCTTGACGTGGAATCAGATTGATATCTGCACCCCAGCCCTTTGCTGCCAATGCCCATTCTTGAGCCATTTGAAACGATTCACCAGACTTACCGAGTAAATCAAATACACACACATCAACCTTTGCTTGAGCAGTTGAAACCATACCCATGGTTGAAGCCGCCAATAAAGCCAGAGTTGTTTTTTTCATTCTTAGTTCCTTTTAAGCATTTAAATGGATTCTTTTCCATGACAAAAATTTTAATCACTCTCTATTTAAAAAAATAGAGCTATTGCTCTATTTTTTATTATCTAATTATAAATTATTGAATTTTATAGTTTTAATTATTTATTAATTTCGTAAATGCTTATTTAATTATCTTTATATTTCATATAATAAATAAAATATGTGACTTCAAGCACATCATTTTATTGAAATTAATTCCAAAAAAATGACTTAAGATTTTAGATTGATACAAAAAAAGCACTCCTAAGAGTGCTTTTTTTAACTTATAGCATTAAGCATCAATATCTGCATTCAATGCATTCTCTTCAATAAATGCACGACGTGGTTCAACATCATCACCCATGAGGCAAGAGAACATGCGATCTGCTTCAATTGCATCATCAATCGTCACTTGAAGCATATTACGATTTTCAGGATCCATCGTGGTTTCCCAAAGCTGCTCTGCATTCATCTCGCCCAAGCCTTTATAGCGTTGGATCATCATGCCACGGCGTGAATCTGCCAATACTTGTTGCCATACTTGATGGAAGTTAGCAACATTGACTTTACGCTCACCTTTTTGCAAATAAGCCCCGTCTTCAAGTAACGTAAACCAACTCTTTGAGTTTTGAAGTAAACGTTTATATTCACCTGAACCCAACAAACCAGCATCTAATAAATAGTGATGAGGAAGGTTGTGTACATACACTGTTAAACGTGGCCAATAATGTGTTTCACGTGAACCATCTGCGAGTTCTTTTTCGAATGCTTCGAGCGTGAATTCAGGTCTTAAGCTTGGCTGTTGTGTTTCAATTGCTTGACGCAATTGCTCAGCCCAAGACGTCACATAAGCTTCATCTTGATTTTGATCTAATTTAAATGCATCTAAACCAAGTAAAGCATCTAACAAAGTTGCAGGATAACGAATCGTTAATCGCTGTAAGCTTTTTTGTGATGTCTGATAATCAGCAATGACTTTTGCAAGCGCTTCACCACGAATCGCAGGTGCGTCAGCACTGATATGTAATGCCAACTCATCAATTGCATTCGAAATTAAATATGTTTCAAGCGCATCATTATCTTTAATATACTGCTCTTGCTTACCTTTCTTTAATTTATAAAGTGGTGGCTGAGCAATATAAATATGACCACGTTCCACTAATTCCGGCATTTGACGGAAGAAGAACGTTAATAACAGCGTACGAATATGTGAACCATCCACGTCCGCATCGGTCATAATAATAATTTTGTGGTAACGTAATTTGTCTGGATTATATTCTTCACGACCGATACCACAACCTAATGCTGTAATCAGTGTTCCGACTTCAGCAGAAGAAATCATCTTGTCAAAACGAGCACGTTCCACGTTTAAGATTTTACCTTTGAGCGGTAAAATCGCTTGCATTTTACGGTTACGACCTTGTTTCGCTGAACCACCTGCTGAATCACCCTCGACAAGATATAGTTCAGATAAAGCTGGATCTTTTTCTTGGCAGTCCGCCAATTTACCTGGAAGACCTGCTATATCAAGCGCACTCTTACGGCGAGTCATTTCACGTGCTTTACGCGCCGCATCGCGTGCACGTGCGGCATCAATAATTTTACCCGCAATTGATTTAGCTGCAGCTGGATTTTCAAGAAGATACTCTGAAAAAGCTTTATTCATTGCTTGTTCAACAGCAGGTTTTACTTCACTCGATACCAATTTTTCTTTGGTTTGAGAAGAGAATTTTGGATCAGGAACCTTCACTGAAACAATTGCTGTTAAACCTTCACGTGCATCATCACCAGAAACTGCAACCTTCTCTTTTTTGAGTAAGTTTTCGTTTTCCATGTAGTTATTAAGGCCACGAGTTAAAGCAGCTCGGAAACCAGCTAAGTGAGTACCACCATCTTTTTGAGGAATGTTATTGGTAAAGCAACGTACGTTTTCTTGGTACGTATCATTCCATTGCAATGCAACTTCAACACCAATGCCATTATCAGCTTGCGTGGTAAAGTGAAAAATATCGTTAAGATGCGTTTTTCCTTCGTTAATGTATTTAACGAATTCTGATAAACCACCCTCATAATCAAATACATGTTCTAAACCAACACGTTCGTCACGTAGAACAATTCGGACGCCCGCATTTAGAAATGACAGTTCACGTAAACGACGAGCTAAAATATCGACATTGAAAATGGTCTGACTGAATGTTTCAGCACTTGGATAAAAACGTACACGAGTACCTGAACGATCTGTATCGCCCACCACCTTTAAAGGGTATTGAGGGTCACCATGGCGGTATTCTTGTTCATGAATTTTACCAGCACGATGAATTGTGAGTTCCAGTTTACTAGACAAAGCGTTTACAACTGAAACACCTACACCGTGTAAGCCACCAGAAACCTTATAGCTGTTGTCATCAAACTTACCACCCGCATGAAGAATCGTTAAGATGACTTCAGCAGCAGATACACCTTCTTCAGGGTGAATATCTGTGGGAATACCACGACCGTTATCTGCGACAGAAACAGATTCGTCTTCGTGAATGGTAACCAGAATTTCATCACAGTGACCAGCAAGGGCTTCATCAATCGAGTTGTCCACCACTTCAAACACCATATGGTGTAAACCAGTACCATCATCCGTATCACCAATATACATGCCTGGACGCTTACGTACTGCGTCTAAACCACGTAATACCTTGATGCTAGAGGAATCATAAGCCTTTTCAATGGTTTGTTCTGTTTGAGAAGCAGCTTGATCTTCTGAACTCATGGTTACTCCCTAGTGAAAAAAAGGTCTATCCAAAGATGGAGAAAACTTCAAAAAATTATTGCACAACAACTTGAACAGAACCGTTTTCAACATTGAATAATTGATAGGAAATAGACAAATCATGTAAATGCTTTTGTACAGATTCATGGTCTAAAGTGGTAATGAAAACTTGACTACCAAGTTGGCTCAATCGCTCAATTAAACGTTGTTGTGCGGTTATATCTAATTCTGCTGTCACATCATCTAATAATACCACAGTTTCCTTATTAGACGCATGCAACATTGCGATCTGTGACAATTTTAAAGCCATGATTAATAATTTTTTTTGCCCCCGTGACAGTACGGCATCTGCATCTCCTGTTGGGGTTTTTAACTTTAAATCTGCACGGTGTGGACCATATTCTGTATAGCGTCTTTCGCAGTCTTTTTGATGATACAAAATCAAGTCTTCAGCCAAGCCATGTTCCACATGAAAGCCTGCTGCATACTCCATATGGATCTCGATATCTGGTAATAGTGTTTTAAGATCTTGCTGAAAAAATATCTGCCACTGTTCAACAATGGACTGACGTTGTAAATGTAATATTTCACCGTACTCACTAAGCATTTTGTTCCATGCTTCTAAATCTTGCAGCGTCAGATTACGTTTTGATTTTAATAAGCTGTTTCGTTGTTTTAAAGCTCTAGAATAAAATTGCCATGCATAATAAAAATCTGGTTCCACGTGAAACATTAACCAATCTAGCAATTGTCGTCTTGGTTTAGCTCCGTGATCAATAATATCTGTACTCAGAGGGTCAATAAGCTGTAATGGTAAAATTTTGGCTAGCTGTCCTTGCGTGGCAATACTATCCCCATTCACTTTAATATTTTGCTCACCTGTAATGAGCTTTTGCATACCAATCTTTTCAGTAGCAGACTGTGCAAATACAATCGCATCCTGCATTTGATTTTGAATGTAATGTTTAGGAATATGTGTACGAAAAGATCGACCAGTGGCCAATAAGTGAATTGCTTCTAATATAGACGTTTTTCCTGAACCATTTTGTCCATAAAAAACATTAAACGGTTGCAACTCTTGGAGTGCAACCGCTTTTAAATTTCTCACACGCTGGATATTTAAACGCGTAATGAACATGACCAGATTAAACTAAATCAAAAACAACATTAAACACGCATCGGCATGACGACATAGGTTTGATCTTGATGTGCTGGATCTTGAACCAATACAGATTGGTTTGCCTCAGTCATCGTCATTAATACATCATCACCATCCAGCACATTCAATACATCCAAAATGTATTGTGCGTTGAATGACATTTCCATAGGTGCATTATTGTATTGAATCGCAAGATCTTCAACTGCCTCATCTTGCTCTGGATTATTGGCACGAAGTTGCAGTGAATCTGGATTGAAGTTTAAAAATACTCCACGTAATTTTTCATTACTCAGGATAGCAACTCGCTGTAATGATTGTTTGAAAATATCATGTGCAATCGTAACTGTTTTATCACCGCCACGAGGAATAACACGTCGATAATCAGGGAATTTACCATCAATTAATTTTGTAGTAATACGAACAGTAATATCACCCTGCTCTTTATCACGGCTTGGAATTGTCAAAGTAACATTCAGGAGCTCACGACCAATTAACAGCGAGAGTTGATTATCTTCGATACTCAATAGACGCTGTAATTCACCGACCGCTTTACGAGGCACAATTGCTTGCACTAACTGCGAAGCATTTGAACTGGCCAATGTTTCACAAAGAGCAAGACGATGTCCATCTGTCGTCACTGCACGAAGCTGATTTTCATCAATTTCAAGTAAAGTACCTGTAAGATAAAAACGGACATCCTGAACAGCCATCGCAAAAGAGGTTTTTTCAAATAAACGTTTTAGTTCACGTTCAGTGACCTGAACTTGAGTCCCTTGACTATTTTCAGTCGTTAATAAAGGGTAATCCTCAGCAGATAATGTTCCTAATACAAAGCGGCTATTACCAGATTTCAAAATACAACGCTGGTCTTCTGTGATTTGTAAATCAATCAGTGCTGCTGTCGGTAAAGATTTACAGATATCCATCAATTTACGTGCGGGTACTGTGGTTTGACCTGCTTGTAAACATGCTCCCTCTAAAAGCGTTGTACTCGCAACAAGTTCAACTTCAAGATCGGAACCTGTAATCGTCAGTGCATCTTGAGTAACCTGAACTTTGACGTTTGAAAGAATATTTAACGTATGGCGACGTTCTACAGCACCTACAACATGAGACAAAACATTGAGTAAGCTTTCTTTCGCGATCTTCAAACGCACGATGGATTTCCTCTAAAAACAGTATATCGACGACAGACTAAAACACTTTTAATCATGTACTATGCGGCAGAATATGCCGCATTGCAAGAATAGAATTTAAACAGATTTAGCTTTGTAATAAGCGCATTAAATTTTTGTAATCTTCATTAAAGATGGGATCTTCAGCACACAAACTCTGCACTTTTTCACAGGCATGCATGACTGTACTGTGATCACGACCACCAAATGCCATGCCAATTTCAGGAAAACTGTCGCCCGTTAATTCTCTCGCAAGCCCCATTGCTAATTGACGTGGTCGAGCATATATACGAGTTCGTTTAGGTCCAACCAACTCTTTCAATGGGATACGAAAATATTCACTGACTACACGCTGAATATTTTCGGTGCTAATAGTACGAGCACGAATCGCAAGAACATCTTTCAGTGATTCTCGCACCACATCTAAGTCGATTGGTGTCCCTTTAAAACGAGAAATCGCGACGACTTTATTTAATGCACCCTCAAGTTCACGTACGTTTGCCACAACTTGCTGTGCAATAAAGAGCGCACAGTTACGAGGCAAATCGATACCATTACTTTCAGCTTTTTTAAGTAAAATCTCAATTCGAGTTTCAATATCAGGCGGTTCTACCCCTACCGATAATCCCCATGAAAAGCGAGATACCAAACGAGGATCTAACTCGGTCAACTCTTTAGGATAGCGATCTGAGGTCAAAATAATTTGTTTAGATTCATCTAATAAGGCATTAAACGTGTAAAAAAACTCAACTAAGCTGGCTTCTTTACCTGCAAGTAAATGGATATCATCCACTAAAAGTAAGTCCAGTGAACGGCAATTTTTTTTAAATTCTTCGACTTTACCTTGTTGAAGTGAACTCACAAAGTCCTGAACAAAACTTTCAGCAGTCATGTACATCACACGAGCATTTGGTTTAGCTTGTAATAAAGCATTACCCACTGCTTGCATCAAGTGGGTCTTACCTAAACCAGTCGGACCGTATAAAAATAACGGGTTATGTTGAGGTTCGCCTAACTGAGTTAACACTTTACGGCAGGTTTCTGCCGCCATCTGATTTGAACGCCCTTCGACGAACAATGCAAAATTAAACAGCGGATTTAATAATCGTTTTTTTGATGTTTTTGTATTTTGCTGCTCATTGCTTTCTTTTTTTGCTCTGACTACAGGTGCTGCTGCTGAAGACTCAAGCGCTGCAGTTGTTGTCGCAGGTTGCTCTGAAGCAGATAAAATCGCGCCTGGTCGTGAGTCGACTAAAATTTCAACTTTACAAACACGTCCTTCAGACATTTGTTCTGCAAGAATGCTAATTAATTCTAAATGATGTTCTTGAATATAGCGTGTCCAGTAAGGATTAGGTGCATAAAGCTTTAAAACACCATCTACCTCTTCGGCAACCAATGGACGTATCCACATTGCAAAGACATTATCTGAGAGCTCTTGTCGCAAGCGATTTAAGCAGTCTGTCCACAGCATGTGAAACCCCTCATTCCATTTAAATTTAAAAACAACCCCATGAGATTGGGGAGGCAATCATACCCAAGTTATCCACATATGTCATGAGTAATTTTGAACTTTAAACACAAATAATCAAATTTAAAAGTCTAAATTTAAATTTAAAATAGGGTGTGGATAAGGTTTTCCACAAACTGTGGATAAATAAAAGTAATAACTTATCCACAATCTATAAAAAATATGAAAACATAGTTATCAACAACCTAAGTATATATATTTAAAAAAAAATAATGCCTTATCCATAGAAAATTACAACCCTAATAGTAATAAATTTAAATTTATAAATTTGAATTTATTTAATAAGATTCGGTTTTCTGTGGATAATCATTCCTTGTGTTTAAATTTAAATTCAAATTTAAAAATCAGTCATAATTAAAATTCATCTTGTGTATAAGTTTATGGATATTTCTGTGGTTAACTTAAATACTATAATAAAAACATATATTTATTTTGTGTATAAATAGATTATTTAACAAATTTGTATCTTTCTCAGACTCAAGCAACTTTCATCAAAAGTGTTACACAATACTGTTTAATATTGACAGAACAAACAATGCACAATACAATCGCGAACCTTTATAGAACACCAACTTTGGAGTTTCGATATGAAACGTACTTTCCAACCATCTGAATTAAAGCGTAAACGCGTTCATGGTTTCCGTGCTCGTATGGCGACTAAAGCTGGCCGTCAAGTATTAGCTCGTCGTCGTGCAAAAGGTCGTCACAGCTTAACTGTTTAATACCAGTTTAGTTTATCGACGATTTGGGTGTTATGACACTTTATAGTTTCAGTCCAGAGGTGAGAATCCGCTGTGCTGCAGATTACAAAGGTGTATTTGATGGTGCGCTTTTTAAAGTGCATCAACCCCATTTCTTATTTTTAGCTACACCGACTAAACAGCCTAAAAGCCGTTTAGGTATTGTTGTTGCTAAAAAGAAAGTGCGCCGTGCACATGAAAGAAATCGAATAAAACGTATTGCTCGCGAAAGTTTTCGCTTAAATCAGCAAGATATAGATTTATTGGATATTGTGGTCATGCCTAAGGTAGGTATTGAGTCGATTCCGAATGCTGAATTGCATAAGCAATTACAATTTGCATGGCAGAAGCTACAGCGTCTTGTAAAAAAACATCATAAAATATCAGTTCCCTCTCCTCAAAGTTAGAGGTGGCCAATGGTCCGTATATTGCATTGGTTGATTCGTTTCTATCAAATTGCGATTAGTCCGCTCCTTGGACCTCGTTGCCGTTATTTCCCAACTTGTTCTCAATACTCGTTAGAAGCTATTCATATACATGGCCCGATTAAAGGTGTCTGGTATGCAACGCGACGGATTTGTCGTTGCCATCCGTGGGGTGGAAGTGGATATGATCCTGTTCCCAAAAAAGCAATTCGTTTTATTTCATTTCAGCAAATAGATTCTCAAATGACTCACGTTACTGTACCCTTGCGTGAGCGTTTATTGAACCAAAAATCACTCTAACCAATTGGGGTAATCGATATGCAACAATGGGCCAGGTTTGCAATTCTCGGGGCCATGTTTGTCACCGCATATTTGCTTATTCTTGCTTGGCAAAAAGACTATGGTCAAACTGAAACAACTGCTGCGACAGCACCTGCTGCCGTCGTTGCCCAAGATGTTTCTGCTGATCTGCCAACGAGCCAAACGACAGCGGGTTTAACTGATATACCGCAAGCAAATATTGCAGCTGAACAACAAGACACAACTACACCTGCAACAGCAAATCAACAATTAGTTGCTGTTCAAACTGATTTATATCATCTTTGGATTAACCCTAAAGGTGGTGACATTGTCCGTGTTGAACTACTCAATCATGATAAAAGTAAAAATAGTGAACAACCGTTCGTTATGCTTGAAAATGATGAGAAACGTACTTATGTCGCTCAATCAGGTTTAATTGGTTTAAATGGACCTGACAGTAGCCGTAGTGGACGTCCAACATTTGAGTTTGAAAAGTCGACTTATACTTTAGCTGATGCTCAAGCAACCACCAATAAAGATGGTGAAGCTGAGAAAGTGTTAAAAGTACCAATGGTATTAAAAACGGCTGATGGTGTTGAAATCATCAAAACGTTCACTTTCCAAGAAGGTGCATATCCAGTTAACGTAAGTTATCAAGTGATTAACCGTAGTCAGCAAAACTGGCAAGGTCAAATGTTTGGTCAGATCAAACGTGACAACTCTGAAGATCCAGGTAAAACTGATCAAGGAATCTTTACGCTGGGCACTTATTTAGGTGGTGCTTGGGGTACACCTGATGAACACTATAACAAATTAAAATTTGATAATTTTAATGAAGAAAAGTTAAGTGTTGAGGCTCAAGGTGGTTGGGTTGCAATGGTTCAGCATTACTTTGTAAGTGCTTGGGTACCTGGTAACTTCGGTAACCAGCCGTATTCTGCAAAAATGGAGTCACGTAAATCTGCTGATGGTATGAATATCATTGGCTTTACTTCGCCTACCATTAATGTGCCAGCTGGCAAAACAATGACTGTTGATGCAACATTCTACTCAGGTCCAAAAATTCAATCTGAATTAAAAGACTTGGCAACTGGTTTAAATCAAACGGTTGATTATGGTTGGTTATGGCCAATTGCGAAATTGCTATTTTTAGGTTTGCAATTCTTCCATGGCATTGTTGGAAACTGGGGTTGGTCAATTATTCTATTGACAATTCTTGTGAAACTTATTCTTTGGCCTCTTTCATCTAAGAGCTATCGCTCTATGGCAAAAATGCGTGTGATTGCACCAGAAATGCAACGCATGAAAGAAGAGTTCGGCGAAGACCGTATGCGTTTCTCACAAGAAATGATGGCACTTTATAAGCGTGAACAAGTCAATCCATTATCTGGTTGTTTACCTTTACTTCTTCAAATGCCAATTTTCTTGGCTTTGTATTGGGTGCTCATGGAGTCTGTTGAGTTACGCCACGCTCCTTGGTTAGGTTGGATTCAAGATTTATCTGCAATGGACCCATGGTTTATCCTACCATTGTTGATGGGTGTAACGATGTATGTTCAACAAATGTTGAACCCACAGCCGACAGATCCAATGCAAGCAAAAGTCTTTAAGTTTATGCCGATTATTTTCACGGTATTCTTATTGTTCTTCCCTGCTGGACTTGTGCTTTACTGGATTGTCAACAACTTGATCACGATTCTTCAGCAAGGTCTGATCAATAAGAGTGTTGAGAAAGCTCGCTTAGCAAAAGAAGATACAGCATCTACGAACTAAGTTTTGTTAGTAGCTGAATCGATCCGCTTAAGGTGATATCCTTAGGCGGATTTTTTTTGCCTTGCTTTGAGATCATTTCAATGACGAACCTACAACATCAAACCACTATTGCTGCGATTGCAACACCGCCAGGTCGTGGAGGTGTAGGTGTAATTCGACTGTCTGGTCCTAAGGCATATGCCATAGCAGAGGCTTTAACTGGTAAGGCACTCGGTCCTGCTCGTTATGCTGCATTTCGTCAATTTCTTGATGCGAATGGGCAAGTCATGGATGAGGGTTTGGTGATTTGTTTTCCAAATCCGAATTCTTTTACGGGTGAAGATGTAGTTGAGTTACAAGGTCATGGTGGACCGGTGATTCAAAACACATTATTGGGTCGACTGTTAGAGTTAGGCGCAATTGCAGCAAAAGCGGGTGAGTTTTCAATGCGCGCTTTTGAAAATGGAAAAATGGATTTAGTCCAAGCAGAAGCAATCGCTGATTTAATTGATGCTACTTCACAAGCAGCAGCTCGTTCTGCAGTACGTTCATTGCAAGGCGCATTTTCTTCTAAAGTAAATACAGTATTAGAAAAACTCATTCACTTACGATTACATGTTGAGGCGGCGATTGATTTTCCTGAAGAGGAAATTGATTTTCTTGCAGATGGAAAAATTTTAGCGTTATTGGAAGATGTGCAGGCATCAGTGGGTGCAGTACAACAATCAGCACGCCAAGGTCAACTTCTGCGTGAAGGTTTACAAGTGGTGATTGCAGGGAAACCCAATGCAGGTAAATCGAGTTTATTGAATGCATTGGCTGGTGTTGAGCGCGCGATTGTAACGGACATTGCAGGTACAACGCGTGATGTACTACATGAGAAAATAAGCCTAAATGGTTTGCCAATTACCCTGACGGATACAGCAGGTCTGCGTGAAACGGGAGATATTGTTGAGAAGGAAGGTATTCGTCGAGCGATTAAAGAAATAGAAAATGCTGATCTCCTACTCTTGGTTTACGATTTGAGTCAAGGTGAAGATCCGATGCATTTGGCAGATACTTACTTTGCTAATTATATCGATCCTAAACGCTTAATTTTAATCGCTAACAAATGTGATTTAGTAGATAGTGAAGCTAAAGTTGCTGATCTCCAAGGCTTTAGACACATTACGGTCTCAGCCAAGCAAGAAATGGGTGTTCAATCGCTTGTAGATGCGATTACAGCACATGCAGGCTTTCAGCCTGAAGAAGATACCTTTATTGCAAGAACACGCCACCTAGACGCAATGAAGCGCACTCAATCTTATCTTGCGGAAGCTCGTGAACAACTTGTTGTTTACCATGCAGGAGAGCTTGTCGCAGAATCGTTACGTCTCGCACAGAATGCATTAGGTGAAATTACTGGTGATTTTAGTGCGGATGATTTACTCGGAAAAATCTTTGGCTCTTTCTGTATTGGGAAGTAAACGAGTTTTTATCTGTGGTTTAAAAAGCCCAGTAAGGGGCTTTTTGGTTAATTGGCTAAAGGTAACTTGCTTGGCTTAACCATCATCTGCTTTATGAATAAAACAATCAGTAAGATTGAAATTGCAATACAGAACCAAATCACTGCATTTGTAAGCCCAAAATGGTCAGCTAAATATCCTACTGCTAGGATGGGTAGAATCGTTCCGAGATAGCCGATAAAGAGATAAGTAGACATGACGGCGGCTCGATTGTGAGGTGTGGTCATGTGATGAATAAGTCCGAAAGCCCCAAGTAAAGCTAAGCCATGTCCAATCCCAAACAGACCATCGCTTAGGAAAAATAACCAGCTAATTTTAAACTCCATACAGAGGAATAAAGCGATCACGCTCATGAAGCAAGTCATGATACCGAGTAATAGGCTGGATTGCGGTTTGATTGATCTTGAAAAAAATTGTGTCGCAGCTGAAATCAGTAAAATGACAGTAATGGCAGAACCACTAATCAGTGGACCGTGCCAAGGCAAAATGTCTTTAACAAATGAAGGAGATAGTGAGGCGTATAAACTAAATCCTGCAAAAACAGCAAATGCAGTCAAGCTCAGTATAAAAAATTGAGTGCGATCATGTGATTGTGGTGTTAATAATTTGGGAGCAAAATTAAATTTTTGCACATCAAAAGGTATAGGTTTGAGTGTAAATAGACTAAAGAAGCAAAATATTGAACCTATCACAATGGGTACATAAGGTATTACCAAAGGATATGCAAAGAATTCAGCAAAAAATCCCCCAAATAAAGGACCTAACCCAAATCCAACAGCAGTAATGATTGAGCTTAATTGTGGTGCAATTTGTTTATGGGAAGTTGGAACAGTTTGAATAAGCCCAATAAGAGCAGATGTTGTCATCAATCCAGATGCGATACCAATGATAAATCTTCCCCATGAGAGAGACATGACATCGCTCGCAAAGATAGACATTAACAAGCCAATGGTGATAAAAATGAGCCCAAGTTGCATAGTTTTTACATAACCAATGGTATTACTGGTTCTGCCCAAAAACAGTAAGGTGGTCAGGCACCCTAGCATGTAGGAAACGAAAATAAAGGTGATATCGCTCGGGTTTAACCCCCATAATTCTTGGTAAATTGGATAAAGTGGGCTAGCAAGCGCTGTTCCAATGGTGCCGATACAGAGTGCGATACTTACGAGAATAAAATCTCGCCACGATTGGTTTTCATTCATTATTTGTCTTATAGAACAGCAGTGCTGATACGAAGATTCATTAGTCTATGTCGACTGTTAAGCATGAGTCAATTATCTTCAATCAGTTAAAATTCAACTGTCATATTTGGTTTCACGTGAAACAATTTATGAGGTTTAAAATTACATAAAAACTGATCTTTGTAGAAAGTAGAAGATTAGAATAAGCAATAATATCCATCAAACATATGCTCAACTTATGTATAAAAAAATTTTAATCAGTGCTTTACTTGCACTGTCTACAAGTTCTAGTTTTGCGAATATTGAATTGCTTCAGCAAAAAATTAAAACGCAGCACCCAAAATTGAATATTCAAAATTTACAAAAAACTGAGATGAAAGGTCTCTATAGCGGATCTTTAGACAATCAGATTATTTATATTGATGAAGAAGCTAAGCATTTATTCTTTGGATCAATGATTCGTATCGAAGATCAAAAAAATCTAACACGTGATTTGGTGCTGAAACATAATTCAGTCGACTTTAAACAACTTCCACTTCAAGATGCCATTAAGACTGTAAGGGGGAATGGTAAGCGTCAGCTCGCGATCTTTTCTGACCCAAATTGTCCATATTGTAAGACGCTTGAAAATAATTTAAGCCAGTTAAAAGATGTGACAATTTATACGTTTATGTATCCAATTAAATCTCAATCGATCCAGCCCTCTAAACAAGTTTGGTGCTCCGCAAACCGTGAGTTTGCATGGAATGCTCTTTTACAAAAGAATCAACAACCAACAGCCCAAGCTGATTGTTCAAACCCTATTGAACGAAATTTGGAACTTGGACGTCGTCTAGGTGTTCAAGGAACGCCAGCAATTATTTTTGAAAATGGATTTAAGGTAACAGGCGCTTATCCAGCTTCAGAAATTGAAAAAATTTGGAAAGAGCTGAACTTATAAAATCTAGTTCATAGAAATGAAAAAAAGCACCTTAACAAGGTGCTTTTTTGATTAAGATTTTTTGGTAACGAGGTTATAAATAAACAGAACGATAATTGCGCCTATGACTGAAGCAATAAAACCTGCCGATGAACCTTCGGGATAAATATTAAGAAGGCGTCCACCATATGTAGCAAGTAATGAACCAGCAATACCTAATAACGTCGTGACAATGAAACCTGCTTTATCGTCACCAGGATGAATTGCGCGAGCAATTAAACCTGCTATAAAACCGATAAGAATAGCTCCAATAAGTGAAAACATACTTGTTCTCCTTTTTATCATGAATTTTTATTGTGTCGCTCAAATATAGTTGATTATGTATTGATGTTTGAAAAGAAGAATCACGCTACATGTTGTTGTTATTTTGTTGTTTATAAAGAAAGTGGCATATGCCACTTTCTTGAAAAACATTACAGACCGATTTCACCAATGAATGGAATATGACGGTATTTTTGATCGTAATCTAGTCCATAACCTACGATAAATTTATCTTCAACTTCAAATCCTAGAAACTCTACTTCCAAGTCGATTTCTCTTCGAGAAGGCTTACTGATCAGCGTGCAAAGTTTGATAGAGTTTGGCTCACGAGTTTCAAGGATTTCTACCACTTTACTCAGCGTATTGCCTGAATCGATGATGTCCTCTACGACAAGAACATCTTTACCATGAATTTCACCATCAAGGTCTTTTAGAATTTTAACATCACGACTAGAAGTCGTTCCACTGCCGTAACTTGAAACTGTCATAAAGTCGAGTTCGTGTGGTTTTTCAATGGTGCGGCATAGGTCTGCCATGAAAATCACTGAACCGCGAAGTAAGCCTACAAGAACCAATTCTCGATCACTATTTGCATAGTGAGCATTAATTTGATTACCAAGTTCATTAACTTTCGCTTGAATTTCTTCAGCGGAAATCAACACTTTCATGTCAATGGTCATGGGTAGATACCTAAAACAACAATTCTAAAATTAAAAAAGGTGTTGACCTGCAACACCTGAAATATGCTTCGATTTTAAAACATATCCCAGAATGTTGCACCCTTTTTAAAAAAACGAAATGTAAACTAATGGTTTATTAATGCGCATCGCGTTTTAGTACGACAGCACAAACTAAGAATACAGCACCAATTAACACATATTTTTTAATTGGGTGTTGTGGTTGAGTCTGAGCATTAGGATGCTGATTGTTGATATGCTTTTTGTCCATAAATATAAGTCGCCTCAATATTTCGATCATCACCCATGGTAAACAATGCGAAAAGTGCATCTTCAATATTTTTAGCGCGTTGTTGTCTTAATGTTTGTAATGCAGTGGCATTCAAATTTAATACAACAAAATCCGCTTCTTTTCCAATATTAAAGTTACCAAGTTTATCCTCGAGCGCTAATGCTTTTGCTCCACCTAGGGTCGCATGATAAAGCGATTCAAATGCAGATAATTTGTCGCCTTGGAGTTGTTGAACTTTATAGGCTTCATTCAACGTCTGAAGCTGATTAAATGAAGTCCCCGCACCGATGTCTGTGCCAAGACCGACTTTAACTTGTTTATCCCAGGTTTTTTTCAATGGAAACAATCCACTTCCTAGAAAGAGGTTTGAAGTCGGGCAGAAGGCGATTGCAGAGTTTGTTTGATGCATACAATCCCATTCATGCTCTTCTAAATGAACACAGTGAGCGAAAACAGATTTATTGCCTGTTAATCCATAGTGGTGATACACATCTAAATAGCCATTTTGCTCAGGAAAAAGCTCTTTCACCCAAGCGATTTCATTGGTGTTTTCACTCAAATGAGTATGAATATATACATCAGGATATTCAGTTTTTAACTGCCCTGCTCTTTTTAATTGTTCTGGTGTAGAGGTAGGCGCAAAGCGAGGCGTAATGGCATAAAGGTTTCGACCTTTACCATGCCATTTCTCAATCAATTCTTTGCTATCTGTATAAGCATTTTCAGCGGTGTCTGTCAGTGCTTCAGGTGCATGACGATCCATCAATACTTTGCCTGCAATCAAACGCATCTGGTATTGTTCTGCCGCTTCAAATAGTGCATCAACAGATTCTTTATGAACTGTACAAAAAACCAATGCAGTCGTTGTGCCATTTTTCACCAGCTCATTGACAAAAAAGTGTGCAATTTGGTCTGCATAAGCTTTGTCTTGAAATTGGATTTCTGTAGGAAAGGTATAAGTGTTCAGCCATTCGAGTAATTGTTCGCCATACGCACCTACCATTTCAGTTTGAGGAAAGTGAATATGCGTATCGATAAAACCAGGAACAATCAGTTGATCTGGGTAATGCTCAACTTGGATAGAGGATTCAAGCTGACGGAGCTGTTGTTGCCCATCTTCCCAACGACCAAACCATTGAATTTTACCCGCTTGAGTAATCAATAAACCATCTTCTACGTAACGCACTTGGTCGTGAATTTCACGCGCTTGGGCAACCGTATTCTGAATATCTAGGAAGCGACCGCGAATCGCCGTCGATGCAACTACAGAAGACATTTAAAACCTACACTTTTAATTTTTTCGATTGATTGTAACTGATCTATCTTAATTAAACTGTATATCGTTTGCTGAGCCCCCACTCTGCGAGAATACGACGATAAGTAGTCGAAGATCGATCAGCCTCAAAATGCGCTTCCATCATTAAATCAAGTGGTAATTCTTCAGGTTTTTGCGATTCTACGATATCTTGGTCTTCGGCAAAAATTTGGGCATTAAAATCATAGACTGCTTGTAAATCTCCAGTCTGATCAAAATTACGCGTCAAAGGAACAAATAATCTGGTTTGATTGACCGATACAGGACAACACGCATTCAAGATTTTTAAAATCCCATTGTCTGGAAAATCTACAGTTAATATCGCTGAAAATGGTGGGTAAATATCAAAAGTTCTTTTCCACTCAAAACCTTCTGGCTCTAGGTGTTTCAAAGCATGCGGGTAATTACTGACACCACTAATATAAATTGTTTTTAAACCATAGTCTGTTCTCTCAGTATGGTATTTCGGTACAACTGGGTTGTTTCGATCTGCAAAAGCTTCGTGATGCACCCATGCAAAGTGAGCTACATCAATGAATCCTTCGAGTTGACGACCTGCTGAGCCTGCAATATCAACATATGGAGGTAAAATAGACTGATGATCAGGATGATCCCAAGTGTCAAGTTGGGGAATATTATTGTGTTGAAAATCACGTCCATGCAAGCTAGTCCAGACCAGTCCATATCTCAAAATTACTGGAAATTGAGTTAAACTAAAACGGTCAGATATCTTAGTTAAATCAGGTTGAGCAGGAATTTTTGTACACTTCCCTGCAAGGTCGAATCTTAGACCGTGATATCGGCAAATAATTTCTTCACCCTCTACCCATCCTTTACTTAGAGGTACACCACGATGAGGGCAGATATCACGCACTAATCGAATTTCCCCATTGTCAGTTTGGTAAATCGCCATTTTTACATCAAGTAAAGTGACCTGATGTGGTGTGGTTGAAACATCTTGAATACGAGCCACTGGATACCAATATTGCGCGAGAATTTCCCAATCTTGTAAGTCGAAACTACATTGGCAAGGTGCACTGAGTGGATTTAATGCGGGAATCATATTCATCGTCATTTCCTAAAAAAAGAGCTCCGAAGAGCTGCGCTAAATTTACTGAGCTTTTTTCTTTGGAGATGATGCAAGATCTTTGCCAACCGTCTCTTAACATTTAAAATTGGAGAGCTGAGTGGAAATATTAAATTCTAATCAAAATATATAAAGTGAATTTACCCATGGACTTATATGAGAAGTTAAGCCATTTAATACGGTCTAATGCAGATATCTATGAACTTTTACAGTGTTTACGGCAGATTGATAGTGCGGCCTATTTTAGTGCGGGCTTGATTCGAAATTGGATCTGGTCTTATTTACATAATCAAAATTATTCCATTTTTGAAACTGAAATCGATGTCATTTATTTTGATCCTTCAGAAAAAATGGATGAGAGACGAAATTATTTAAAGGGTGCACTTCAACATAGATATCCTAATATTCATTGGGACATTACAAATCAAGCTCTGGTACATCATTGGTACAGAACTGATGAAGGTGCTCAAATTGATCCATATACTTCAGTACATCATGCTATGAGTTTTTGGCCAGAAACGGCAACCGCAATCGCTATCAAATTAATGGAGAATAATCATATTGAAATCCTCGCCCCTTTGGGGCTTGAAGATTTATTTACTTTAAAATTAAGGTGGAATAATCGTTTGGTTTCACGTGGAGTCTTTGAACATAGGGTTAAGTCAAAATGTTTTTTGGAACGATGGCCTAAGTTAAGCATTGTGAATTAGATGGCTCATCTAATGATATAAATAAAGCCTTCAGATGAAGGCTTTATTGAATCCAACAAAGTTTGACCTTATAAGGTCGTTTGATGATGTTTTTTACTATAACGAATTGAAAGCCATGCTGTAATTGAAAGGGCAATCACGATAAAACTTAATGAGATCCAAATTGGCATATGGAATACGTCAAGCATAAGCATTTTGAAACCGATAAAAATTAAAATAGCCCCAAGTCCATAAGGCAAATAATGCATTTTTGAAGCGGCTCCAGACAGTAAGAAAAACATAGCCCGTAGACCGAGGATAGCCATCAAGTTAGCTGTAAGGACGATAAAAGGATCAGTGGTGACCGCAAAAATCGCTGGAATAGAATCGACTGCAAAAATAACATCAGATGCCTCGACTAAAATTAGCACTAAAAATAATGGGGTTGCCCATAGAACGCCATTTTGCCTTACGAAAAACTTATTTCCTTCCAACTGTGGAGTAATTCGCATGTGTTTGCGTAGCCATTTCAGAATGGCCATATCTTCAATATTTGGATCATCCTCTTGTCCTTTAAGGAATTTAAATCCAGTGTATACAAGGAAAGCACCGAAGATATAGAGGATCCACGAAAATTCCTGAACGAACCACGCACCGATAAAAATAAAAATTGTTCTGAGAATAATAGCGCCCAAAACACCATAAAGGAGTAATTGACGTTGAAGTGCAGGAGGTATAGCGAATGCAGCAAAAATCATTAGCCACACAAAGACGTTATCAATTGCGAGTGACTTTTCCAGTAAATAGCCGGCAAAATATTCCATAACTTTCGTATTGGCTACGTTTATACCAGCGGTATTTTCTAGATATAGCCATAGTCCACCACCAAAAAGTGTTGCGACAGTGACCCATGCAATACTCCAATAAGCAGCAGTTTTAACTTTAACTTCTTGACCTTCTTTTTGTTTAAAACCTAGAAAGTCAATTAAGAGCATAATCGTGACGATGCCAAAAAAAATGACATAAAGCCAAATATTGCCTATGGTTTCCATAGTGATCTCCAATACTGGCAATTGATTTTGGCATAAAAAAACCTCGACCAGTTGCCAGATAATAATTCTGAAACAACATGATCAAGGTCTTGCCTACACCATTTTGATTAAGCATTTTTTAGATAATCGAAATGATGCTCAGATACCGACTTCTTTCAAAGTGTAATGACGATATTCTGACACAGTATTTAAGTACTGTTGGAGGAGGCTACTCCCCTTGTTCAAATTTGATAATAAATTACGTTGAAATCGTTTCATTTGATTTCGAGTGCACAAAGGATGACACACTTATAAGTTGTGTGCAAATTATTTAAATGGGTTATTAAATTTGTCTTTAAAAATTGAAATTAATAAGATTATTGCAATGATGATCAATACTACAATTGATATTAAATAGATATCCATTTCATTTACTCATTAATTTTTTAACAATAATAATACATTTATATGTTAAAAAAATAACATTTAATGATTATGACTGACAATATATATTTTTGTTTTTTATAATATTTCTTTTTTTAAAATAAATTAAAGTTTTGAATTTGTAATTGATAGACAAGTTTGTCCCATTTTTTCATAGTGTTATGTAAATATGTCGTTCTAATCTATATTTAATAACGAATGATAGGATAATGATAATGTTAGAAATTAAACATCAAGAAAATGGATCAAAAGGTGAGTTTTTTATTGGTGAAGATGGCCATCATTTAGCTGAAATGACTTATTCATGGGCAGGTGAAGATAAATTTATTATTGATCATACTTGGGTTGATGATTCATTAAGAGGGCAAAACGTGGGACGTCAACTTGTTGACCGTGCGGTGGAATTAGCACGTCAAAAGAATGTTAAAATCTTACCGCTTTGTCCATTTGCTAAATCTGTTTTCAACAAAGATGAAGCAATCCACGATGTTCTGTTTAAATAAAATCATACAGTGAGCAGTCATATGCAGTTTGAACATATCGATAGTGTGAAAGGCGGTGAGTTTTATCTCACGGACGCAGATCAATCAAGAATTGCAGAAATCAGCTATCGTTACCAAACTCCACAGATCATTATAGCGGATCATACTTGGGTCGATGATCGTTTACGTGGACAAGGAACTGCAAAGTTATTGTTAGATCGACTTGTAGAATTTGCTCGTACAGAAAAATTAAAAATTGTTCCAACTTGCTCTTATGTGGTTGTCATGTTTAAGCGTTTTCATAATGAATATCATGACGTTATCGCTTATAAATAAAAAAGCCCGCAGAGCGGGCTTTTTTATTTATTCTTTTGCTTTGAGTGCTTGAATGAGTTTTTGATGCAAACCACCAAATCCACCGTTTGACATGATCACAACGGCATCCCCCTCGCCTGCTTCATTCACGACATTTCGGATGATCTCTTCTAAAGTACGCGCTACCACAGCTTTATTCGGAGCAGCTTCAACAACAGGTTGTAGATCCCAATCTAAACCCTCAGGTTGATACCAAATCACTTCATCTGCCAATCGAGCAGAATATGCTAAACCATCTTTGTGGCTTCCCATTCGCATCGTATTTGAGCGCGGCTCAATAATCGCCCATAGTTTACGTTCGCCTAATCGTTTACGAGCACCATCCAGTGTTGTGTCAATTGCTGTTGGGTGATGAGCAAAATCATCGAAAACTTCAATACCTCGAATGGTATCGAGGAGCTCCATACGGCGTTTTACACCACCAAAATTCGATAATGCTTCGCATGCAGTTTCAATGGAAACACCTACATGCTCTGCAGCTGCAATGGTTGCTAAAGCATTTGCAACGGAGTGTTGACCTGTCATCGACCATTGGACTGTACCTTTTACTTCGCCGTCTTTTAAGACTTGGAAATGAGTACCATCTGCAGAAAGTTGGTTTGCAGAGATAGTTGCTTGATCATGAGATTCGAGGGATGTGCGGACGATCGGTGTCCAACAGCCTTGTGCCAAAACTTCATCAATATTCGTTTCAGTGATTGGTGCGATGATACGGCCTTCACTTGGAATAGTACGAACCAAATGATGAAATTGTTTTTGAATGGCAGCGAGATCATCAAAGATATCTGCATGATCAAATTCAAGATTATTCAGAATAGCTGTCTTTGGATGGTAATGAACAAATTTAGATCGTTTATCAAAGAAGGCAGAGTCGTATTCATCTGCTTCTACACAGAAATATTGACCTCCGCCTAGACGAGCACTTTCTTTAAATCCAAGTGGTACACCACCAATTAAAAAACCCGGTTCCAAGCCCGCTTGATCTAATACCCAAGCTAACATCGTGGTAGTAGTTGTTTTTCCGTGTGTACCAGCAACCCCTAATACATGTTTACCTTGTAGCACATGGTCGGCAAGGAACTGTGGTCCAGAGATATAGGGTAAACCCTGATTTAGCATGTATTCAACGGCGTCAATTCCACGTTTCATGGCATTACCAACGATCACTAAATCTGGGTGTGGTTGCAAATGACTACGGTCATAACCTTGCATTAAGGTAATACCCGCATTTTCAAGTTGTGTCGACATAGGTGGATACACATTTTGGTCCGAGCCTGTCACTGTGTGCCCTAGGTCTCGAGCTAACAGTGCTAACGATCCCATAAAGGTGCCACAGATTCCCAAAATATGCAGATGCATGATGATTTACTCCACTACTCTTTTCGACACAAACATCTTTTTGGTGCTGTTGTCATGTGTTATTTGATTTGATGTCAACGATAACAAGGGTCTTGGTGAAAAGATAGTGATTATTAGAAGGCATTCCGTAAAATTTTGCAGAAATAAATTTTTAAACTTATGAGCTAAAATATATGAATATTTTTAATCTAGTATGATGAAACGAAATGATTTAATCGTAGAATAACGCGGACGATTTAACTTGAGATTTAAATGATTTATTTACCTTTATTGCTTCTGATTTTAGCAAATTGCTTTATGACTTTGGCGTGGTATGGTCATTTAAAATTTTTGCCGCATGATGCCCCTTTATGGCAAGCCATTCTATTTAGTTGGATCATTGCATTATTCGAATACAGCTTAATGATTCCTGCAACCAAGATGCTGGCTCAAAATGGCTGGGCTGTGGGACAAATGAAAATCACTCAGGAAGTCGTTACGCTATTGGTATTTGTTCCTTTCATGATTTTCATGTTTAAACAGCCTTTCAAATTAGATTATGTATGGGCTGCACTTTGCTTATGTGGTTGTGTCTATTTTGTATTTAGAACACCATGATTCAAAAGGATGAAGATTAACTAAAGTTATTTTCATATTCCCGAACTAATCTTTGACGATCAGGTTCAAAATCAAAATGTTTTAAGCAGCGTGCCAAGATTTCATGTGCCATTTCATGAGCAGCTTCCCGTAGTTCCGGTTCAGATACATTTTTTTCAATCATGGATAAGCATTTAATTATTCTTTGATTTAATTCGATATTACTTATACAGTCCCGTGCCATCGGTGCAAAGCTACTGCTAATAAACTCACGAATATCAAACATATCGACACTGATATTCGAGAAATTAAAAGTTTTCTGTTCTGGATCTGGCTGACTATCAATAATAATCCGCGTTAAGGCATTGATCGCACTAATTGCTGAACCCACATCATTAATTGCAGCTGACATCGCTTTTTGTCCAACCTCGCTCATGACCAATAAACCAAATCTTGGGTCTTGTAAAAAGCTTCGGTTCGTTTCGATAATCACGAATTCATGAATTTGATGTTCTAAATTTTTTAATTCTTCGTCATCTATTGGATTTTCCGTAAAGACTTCAATCAGAACCAGTGATGGGTCTACGAATTTCCCAGGAAGAAAAGCAAGATGAATATGTGCATTGTGAGTTTGAGCAAGAAGATTTAAGGACTCAATATCAAAATGAGTAAAATAACCTGTCTGTTTTGGGTGTATTTTGAGTTGGCTTTCGCCAAATGGTTTTTGTCCTGAAGCGCCAAAGTTGGGGTGTGTACGGAATGTACTTAAAGCTTGAGATGCTGCTGTTTCAATTTTAGAAATAGCATTGGTTAGTGTGCCAAGCTGAGACAATGTTTGTACCCAGCGAATTAATGTCACAATCAAATAAATAAGAACCAAAATGGTACTTACGAATAAGACAAATCGACCCGAAACTCCATAATATTGTAAACCTAAAGCGATTTTTGCGATGACGGCATAGATAAATGCGGAAATAAAACTGGTAATTGCGAGACGAGTATTATCATCATTCATCATCAGCTTATAAGCACGTGGCGTACCACTCGATGAAGCTGAAGCAAATGCGGCGACCATAATCGAAAGTGAAAATGTAGTGACCGCCAGCATACTCGAAGCAATGATATCCAGTAGGCTACTTAGTGTTTCAATACTGATATTTGGAACCGCGTGTGATGGAATAAAATAACGACTTGCAGTTGCAAATAAAGAGAAAAAAATCGCTAATAAAGCTCCAAGTGCTGGTGTAAACCATAAATTTTCTGCAGGGTTATTCCACCATAATTTCAGTTTAAACCACATGCTATATTCTCCTTTTTATTTTTTAATTTGAATGGCTTAGTTCAGTTTAATCCAAATTCAATTTCAATTTATCTTAAATGAGCCAGATGTTTAAGGTGGATGAGGCAGAACAATGACCAATCATAAAATTCATTTTTATGTCTATTAACAAGTATATATTTTTAATCCTTATTTTATCAGCTTAACTTTAGACCTATTCATTTTCAGTCTATAATAGTGAGTTCTTATTAAAGCTTGGCTCTCGTCGAGATTTATCTCTCTTACTTTAATCTCTGGAAACATTGCAATGAATGCGGCCGCTTCACAAGACACTCCTCTCGTTGGAATTATCATGGGCTCTCAGTCAGACTGGGCGACACTCGAACACACTGCCAATATGTTGAATCAGCTTGGTGTACCCTTTGAAGCGGAAGTTGTTTCAGCACACCGTACGCCAGATCGTTTGTTTGAATATGCTGAGCAAGCTCGTGATCGTGGTATCCAAGTGATTATTGCGGGTGCTGGTGGTGCAGCGCATTTACCGGGTATGTGCGCAGCGAAGACTGATCTTCCTGTTCTAGGTGTGCCGGTTAAATCTTCGATCTTGAATGGTGTTGATTCATTGCTTTCCATTGTACAAATGCCAGCAGGTATTGCTGTCGGTACATTGGCAATTGGTCCTGCAGGTGCGACCAATGCTGCGATTATGGCGGCACAAATTTTAGGTTTAACTCGCCCAGATATTGCAAAGAATGTAGCCGATTTTCGTTTAGCGCAAACTGAGAAAGTTGCGAGTAAAAATATTCCTGGTCAAGCTTAATTCGAGAGAAATCTTATGGATAAAACCATCGGTATTTTTGGTGGCGGTCAATTGGGTCGAATGATGGCGCAGGCGGCACTTCCATTAAATATTCAATGTACTTTTTTTGAAGCAAGTACAGACTGCCCTTCTGCTGCTTTGGGTCCAGTGATCTCAACTCAAGCTAAAAATGGCTTACAGGATTTCATTAATAGTGCAGAAGTCTTTTCTTTAGAATTTGAAAATACGCCATTGTCAGATGTAGATGTATTAACTGAAACCAAGCAACTGCATCCCCCGCGTCAGGCTTTAGCGATTGCTCAGCATCGCTTGTCTGAAAAAGCGTTATTTGATGAGTTAGATATTCCAGTAGCACCTTACAAAGCGGTGACATCACTAGAAAGTTTACAAAACGCGGTCGCTGAACTTGGTCTTCCAATCGTACTAAAAACTTCACGTGGTGGTTATGATGGTAAAGGTCAGTTTGTCTTACGCACTGCGGATCAAATTGATCAAGCATGGGCGGAACTTGGTCCTGCGGGTGAATTGATTGCTGAAAGTTTTGTGACTTTCTCGCGTGAAGTGTCAATCATTGCAGTACGTGGTCAGAATGGTGATGTGAAAACATGGCCATTGGCTGAGAACCACCATCACAATGGTATCTTATCGCACTCGATTGTCCCTGCACCGAACAGTGTAGATCTACAACCTGTAGCACAAGATTACATCACTCGCTTGCTTAACCATTTGAACTATGTCGGTGTGCTGACGCTTGAGCTATTTGTGACGGACAAAGGCTTATATGCTAATGAGATGGCGCCACGTGTACATAACTCAGGTCATTGGTCGATTGAAGGTGCTGTGTGCTCTCAGTTTGAAAACCATATCCGTGCTGTTGCAGGCTTACCTTTGGGTTCAACTGAGATGATTCGTCCAACGGTATTGGTGAACATTATTGGTCAGCATCCAAAGACTGAAGATGTGTTGGCTTTAGAGGGTGCACATTTGCACCTTTATAACAAGTCAGAACGTGAAGGTCGTAAAATTGGTCATATTACCTTAATGCCAATCGATAGCTCAGAATTGACTACACTCTGTCGCCAATTGTCGAAAATTTTACCAAACCCATTAGCATTAAGTGAAGATATGACCATCTAGACTTTAAGTTGCTGATAAAAAAAGCGATCACACGAGTGGTCGCTTTTTTATTTATCTTGTTTAAGGCATGATTGCGCCTCTTTAAAAATCACTTGCCATTGGTCGGATGAAATTTTAAAAAAATTGCATAATAATTATACTATTAGTTCTGATTAGAATACATATCTTGAACTGTGTATAAGTTTGATTATGGCTTATGTGAGCCATCTTAACTTTGAATTCAAAGTGGGTTTAAATTCAAAATAATAGGCTTGCAGGATATTTTGAATTCAAAGTTACTATTGAGGTTTGAATTCAAAAATGTATTTAAAGATTTATATCTAAATTCTTATCTGTTGAGTAAATTAAATTATTTTAATATTTATAATTTTCAATGATTTAGGTTAATTTGTAGTATTGGATGACTGTGGATAAGTTTTTGAATTTAAATGTTGTGTGGCGGTTTAAATTTAAATTCAATAACAAATGAATTTAAAACTAGGTTGTGGATAAGTTTTTAAATTTAAATTTTCAAAATAAATTTAAAAAGTAGAAAGTATGAATTTAAATTTACGATTCGATGCTTTAATTTTTAGAGTGAGCTGTTAAGGTAAAGACATAATTCCAACATTTTAGAATTACAGGGTCTTATGCAACGGCTTGCACTCACGATAGGTTCATTTTTTTTAGCGATGTCTCAAACTCATGCTGAGTTGATTATTAATGGTCAGTCTGTGACAGCCTCGCCATCCATGACGGCAACTGTGTCATCCGCTCCTAATTTTCAGCAATGCATCTCGAATTTAAAATCACAAGCGATTACTAAAGGGGTTAGCTCGGCGACGTATGATCGTTACACGCAGAATTTAACTCCTGACTATTCTGTGATTGAACGTTTAAATTATCAGCCTGAATTTTCGACGCCAATTTGGGATTATTTGTCAGGTTTAGTTGATGATGAACGTGTTCAATTGGGGCAACAGAAACTTCAACAGCATCGAGAAACACTTGACCGTGTAAGTGTGGCTTATGGCATTCCAGCTGAAATGGTGGTTGCAGTTTGGGGAGTTGAGAGTAATTATGGTGATATTTCTGGACGCTATCCATTGCTTCAAGCTTTGGGAACTTTAAGCTGTGAGGGGCGCCGTCAATCGTATTTTAGAGGTGAATTTTTTACCACCATGAAACTTTTACAGCGTGGTGATGTTCGGGAAGAACAATTGAGAGGATCGTGGGCAGGGGCTTTTGGTCATACTCAGTTTATGCCTTCAACCTATGATGAGCTTGCTGTAGATTTTGATGGTGATGGACGACGTGATCTAGTCTCGAGTATTCCAGATGCTTTGGCTTCAACAGCAAATTTTTTGAAGAAAAGAGGATGGCAAACTGGTCAACCTTGGGGATTTGAAGTGCAGATTCCTGCAGGAATGTCAGTTGTAGGTGAGGGGCGACGTAATAAGAAAGCATTGTCTTATTGGGTCAATCAAGGATTGAATAGAGTGGATGGCTCCCCTTTAATTCAGGGTAATCTTTCTGCATCTTCTCAAGCTGGGTTGCTTGCGCCTGCTGGCAGTGCTGGGCCGGTCTTTCTAGTATTTAAAAATTTTGATGCTATATATAGTTATAACGCAGCAGAAAGTTATGCGTTGGCAATCGCACATTTATCAGATCGATTGCAAGGAAAAGCTAAAATTGCAAAAGCTTGGCCGACTGATGATCCTGGTACATCAAGAGCAGAACGCCGAGAAATTCAACGCTATTTAATCCGGCGCGGTTACGATATTGGTGCGATTGATGGTTTAATTGGGGATAAAACTCGACAGGCAATTCGTCAAGAGCAAACCCGATTGGGCTTAAATCCTACAGGTCGAGCGGGACAGCAGATATTGAGTGCATTTAGAAATGAGCAGGCTCGGCTGATGATGCAATAAATAGGTTCTCGGATTAAAAAAGGTCAACATAGGTTGACCTTTTTTGTGATGATGTTTCTAAATAATAGAGCGATCGATTTTCACAGCATCGAGTAAGTCAAAAATGACTAAGGTTACATCTTGACTTAATTCTCGATCGTTAAAAATTTCATAAGCTGTAATGGTGACATCTGTATCGCTTGGAAGCTGGCGTTGTTCCTCTTCAATTAAATCTTGAATAGGTAATAATGTTTGCTTAATTTGAATATGTAAGACGTCTTCGAATTTAATGTTCTCATCATCGAGTTCGATGAGTTGTTTATTGAAATATGGCAGTAAAATTGAGTAGAGATAAGGTTGAAGCTCGACAATATCAAATATTTCAATATCACGAGTTTCCTCGATCGTGCTGATATGATCATTTACCTCAAGAATAATATGATAATAACTCACGTCTCTCTCCTCTGATTAATTTTAAAATACCTTAACACGAATTCAAAACTATTCAATTAAATCCGTAATTTAATTATGGGATTGAGCTGTGGCGCTGATTTTATCGACTTTTTAGCAGTTCGAGGTCGGCAGTAGTCAATTTAAAATTGGAGAAATTCTGATTTTCTAGAATTGGATACATTAAGGCATTGGGGTCATTAGTATGCTGAAGACCTAATGCATGGCCAAATTCGTGAGCTAATGTGATTCGAAGCTCATCTATAGATTGAAATTCATAAATATTGATTTCACGACCATTAAACTCGCCTTTGTGGAACATTTTGGCTTGAAAAACTTGGTTAAACTCATTAATAGCTTTACGTTGTTGGTGTTGGGATTGGTTGAATTTTTCAACTTTATCGTTGAGTTCTGTTCGTAAGATGTTAAATCGTTCAATATTGCTTTCAATCCCAAGCTTCTGCTGTGTGAGCCGTGTCTTAGAGTTATTGATCTGCTGAAGTTGTGAATCTGTAATAGATGTGTTTAAGCCATTAATGTGGTGGACGAAATTATTATGTTGATCTAGATCATTACTATAGTTGTGTTGCTGCTGTTCAATTTGCTGTTTTAAAAATTCAAGTTGTTGTGATTCTTGCTCTAGCTGTAATCTCATTTGGTCGGCTAATGATTTGCTATTTTCAAATTGCTTTAGCGTATGCTTTCTATAATTGGATTCATTTTGACGTTCATCAAAAATGAGATTAATTGTAAGACGAGCATTGGGGTCGTAAACGAAATACTTTTGTTGAGTTTGATTTTCCCAGATATTCGCTGCCTCTTGAGTTATTTGGCGTAATGCCTCTGTATCAAGTTGAAATCTTGGGTCAATAAACCCAATACGATATCTTAGGCGTTGATCAATGGGGTGTTGAAGCCGATCTAAAGTTGAATTGTGATTTAATTGAGGATGAATAAAACGTTGTACAGCAAAATATGCAACGCATAAAAAGGAAAAGATCAGAATAATGGAGCGCATCATGCGAGCAATTCAACTTAATTTTTATTCAATGTAGCCTAAAAAAACATTTTGGAAAATAAAACATCAAAATATATGAGCTCCAGTGTGTATAAAAATGAAAATTATTCGTAAAATTTAAATGAATGATGAAAATAAATATGAATAATGATTAAAAAACGAGTGAAAATTCATGTTTTTCATCTTTTTAGTCGAAAAAAGCAACACCCGTTGAAAATAAGTGAAATAAGGGGTTGCAAGGGAAGAAAAAATCTATAGAATGCACCCCATACCGACGAGATACACGGAAACGAGCGAAGCAGGTTGCTGAGTTGTTAAGTGTTTCGAGTCCAGCTTCTAGCATTGA